>BOBI01000167.1 GCA_026002305.1 Spirochaetia bacterium | reverse complement strand
ACATGAGAGGGGATTTTGAGATCTAAAAAAGGAGTCGGAATGTTGAATCGTCTTCCGGTAATAGTTGGACTTCTGTTACTATTCCCAATCTTTAATTGTGTCTGTTTGTTCGCGGCCGTCGTTAGCAGGAACCTGAACCTTCCCGTTGTTTCCAACTGTCTTTTCATACATCTGATTGATAATTTTGGAAACAACACCGTTCACTATTTTGATGCCTTTCTCCCCAATCGCTTTTTCGTTATCCAGGACAAAATAAACAATTGCGGAGCCCCGCTGAACAGATGTATCACGATAAATTCTAATAAAGGAAGCAGAGTCTTCTTCCAGCCTGTCATTTACGTTTTGGTATACCGAATGTTCAATATCCTTGGATTGTAAACCCTTAGGCAAGAAATTCCTTGCAAGTGGAAAAGTATAAGCGTATTCACCGGCTTCCGGTATGCCTTCTACCCTTGTAAAGTCCTCAATAATATCAGAAGGTTCAGATTTAATATCTGTTAGATAATGTTTACCGGTTTCATCAAAGAAAACAGTGGCGGTAATTGAATTGCTATTATCAATCTTTATTGTAATAACCGCGCCATTGTAAAACGACGGCATAATTGCAACAAGTGATTCTACCGGACGTTTATTAATGCCATCCGTTATTTCGAACAGATCCTCTACAAATGCATCAGGTGTGTAGCTGATATGGCGTCCGTTGTTTTCAGAGCTGGAAATAATATTCAGCTCTCTTTTAGCAGCTTCATTTTCTCCCGATAACATCAATGTCCATGTCCTAATCGTCTTTCCGTACTTTTCTACAGGTGTATTTATTAATTCCGGCAAAAACTTAACATAGCCGTTTTTAGAACGCTCATCCTTTGAAATATTTTTATCCAGCATATTTATATCTTCAAGCGCCGGATTGGCGGAGCTGTTATCAACACCATTTGTTATGGTAACAATATTGATCGAATCAACGCTCGCCGGCAGCTTTCCGTCGATAATATTATTAACAATATTTGCTTTCGCTTTGTGAATAGCATAATACACAGCGTTGCCTGAATTAGCGGAAAGTTTGTACCTGTTATTAAACAATTCTACCAAATCATCTGTTCGTACACGGCTGTCTAACAAAACAAAACCGCCTGTTTCCACGCCTTTAATATTGGTAACTTTTGTTATATCCTGCGCATCATTTGCAAAAGAAATAATACCTGCATAAATACCCGCTGGTGTTGTAGATTCGTCAGGTTTTATTTCAACCCTAACCTCAAACTCTTTAAGGATATCCAAATTTATTTTCGGCGGAAGACTTTGCTCCCCTGCTTTAACATCTTTTGATACAAAGTAGATTTGATAGTAGTATACATTGCTAAAAAAAAGATCCGTGTCGGAGGGGGGTGCTTCATTATAATTGAATTCGGCGATTTTTTCAAAAACCCCACCGGAAGATAAACTACGGTAAAGACCATAAGTATAATTTTTTTCGGCTACGCCTTCATTCCACTGAATTGTAAAATTAATTTTAGACTTGGTGTTTTCCACAATCTTGTCCGGCAAAAATCCGCCTTTTGTATAGGGGCTTGCTATTTTTATTTCCTGTTTATTTCCGCTTTTTATTTTTTTTTCGATTTGGTCAATGTCAATAGTTTCAGGCAGGTTATCGGCTACGGCACTGTCATTTAAATAGAAAATTCGATACTCATAAATGTGTCCCATTACAGCACCTGTATCGATAAAATTGCTGTGCCTCCACCCGCTTTCGGCGATCGGAACAAAGCCAATACGTTTGTATACCTTAAACTCATAATTTTTTTCTTCCTGAACCTCTGTAGGGGCTGTCAACGTATAATTAGGAGTCTTTTTAATTTGAGGGTCGGCACGGTAAAGCACATACTTTTGCGGGGCACGGTTTTTTTCGTTATGCCAATCAAATGTTATTTGTACCTGGCTGGATGAAATAATCGTTAGGTTTTCAATTCCCGGCTGTTTCCCGCCGGCGTATATATTAAAGATTGGGAATAGTAACAGAAGTCCAACTATTACCGGAAGACGATTCAACATTCCGACTCCTTTTTTAGATCTCAAAATCCCCTCTCATGTAATAATTTTAACTATGATAACTCTAACGTAATCTTTTCTTTAATGTCAATCGTGAAATTTTCCGATGAAATCTATATGCGCAATTTAATAATTTTTTTAGCCGGTATAACCATTTTGAGTTCGTCACTTTTTGCTATTGAAGCAGGTGAAACAACCCCCGCTACACCCGATAAAATTTTGGGATCGGGACGTTTAAGCAGTGAGGAAATGGCGCTGTTTCTGGTAACGGAAAACCAGTATGTTGACTACGATTTTGCGGGTGAATTCGCCGAACTTTATATTAAAGAGGCCGCTGCCGAAGGCGTAAACCACGATGTGGCGTTTTCGCAAATGTGCGTAGAAACCAATTTTTTAAACTTTGACAAAGCCGTTACAATGGACACCAATAACTTTGGCGGTATCGGCGCTGCCGGTAAGGAACGGCCGGGCGAAAGTTTTTCGTCTATTTTGCTGGGTGTACGCGCCCAAATTCAACACTTAAAAGCTTACGCGACATCCAGCCCGCTGGTACAAGAATGTGTTGATCCACGTTACTTTAATGTACGCTACGGCTCCGCACCTACCGTTTATGAACTGTCCGGCAGGTGGTCTGTTGATACCGCCTATGGCGAAAAACTAAAAACAGCCATGCAGGATATTTACCTTATGGCCTTTACAACCGGCGCTTCCGGCAAATTAATTACCGCCGCTCCAAATACATTTTTTCTGCCTTTAACACAAAAACGGCTGGGCGGTCTGTAAGACAAAGACGGTGTGCAGATTTTATCGGCAGTTAAGC
>BOBI01000166.1 GCA_026002305.1 Spirochaetia bacterium | reverse complement strand
ACATAAGGCAACGTCCCCGACAGTTACCTCCTTAAAAGAATCCGCCGTCGTGTTCTCGGGTAAATTTAATATTGTAAGCGTTCCCGGTTGCGCTTCGGTTGAAAGGATTACGGGTTTTAAATCAACGCTTAAATCAAATACGGCGCCGCCTACGCGGAACGGAAGCGCGACACGGTCGCTTGGTTTTATCTCGATCTTAACAAGTGAATCCACATCAATTTTAAGCGATATATAAAAGTTTCCGCTCTTACTGAAGACCGCGCCCGTGTTGCCGGTCAACGGTATTACCGCGTTATTCTCCCAGATTATTATTTTTGTCAAATCCGTACATGAGGCAACGTCCCCGACAGTTACCTCCTTAAAAGAATCCGCCGTCGTGTTCTCGGGTAAATTTAATATTGTAAGCGTTCCCTGTTGCGCCTCGGTTGAAAGGATTACGGGTTGTGAATCAACTTTCAAATCAACGTTTAAATCAAATACGGCGCCGCCCGACTGGAACGGAAGCGCGACACAGTCGCTTAGTTTTATCTCGATCTTAATAAGTGAATCCACATCAATTTTAAGCGATATATAAAAGTTTCCGCTCTTACTGAAGACCGCGCCCGTATTGTCGGTCAACGGTATTGCCGCGTTATTATCCCAGACTATTATTTCTTTCAAATCCGTACATGAGGCAACGTCCCCGACAGTTACCTCCTTAAAAGAATCTGCCGTCGTGTTCTCGGGCAGGTTCAATATTGTAAGCGTTCCCGGTTGCGCCTCGGTTGAAAATACGGGTTTTATTCCAAGCAGCCCATTTCCACCTACGCTGTTTACAAGTATGTCGCAATTCGTTACGGTTAACGCTATGACAAACAAGCCCAGTAATTTTGAAATCCTTTTCATTCTTCATTCCTCCTAATGTAATTTAATGACCGCGCCGATCATTATGTAATCTAAATGGAAGCCGGTCTCTATAACGACTCCCATAAATCCGCCGAATAAATACCTTATCCCTCCTCTGAAATCAAAATAACGAATCTCTACGGGTTCGTATCCTTTCTCCCGTAATTCCGCGTTTCGCAGGAATCCAAGGTTAAAGCAATACAGAAAATATAAATCAAAGTTTTCTATGTCAAAGTTTATGTGATACGATATGCGCGGCCCGAAATCGATCAGGTTGGGCATCGGCGCTTCCATGTAAACGCCTAACGCGAAAGGCAATCCTACAGGCAGCATATAATCTAAATCGAATTTCATTTTAGGAAAAAACGCCTCGAATCCTTTATCCAAAAAATAACCGGCAAAACCTATGTCTATTGTTACGGTATTAGGCTGGAAACTTTCCGGATAATTGTAAAAGTCTAACGCGCCCGCGTTACTTGCAAGCAATATTGCAATTGCCGTAAATAATATTTTTCCCATTCCGGATATATTATTTATAAAAAACTTTATGGAAAAATTCATTTCGTGCCCTCTGTTACGGTAACCACGCATACGGTCTTTACGCCTTCGTTTGTGAATATTTGCAGCGCGCTCTCCCCGCTCTTTACCGCCGTTATTATGTCGTCTTTTACACGCACAATATTACTGTCGAATATATAATTGTTTGTAAGGTATTTTTGTAATCCGTTTGTGTAAACTATGTATTGTAAATACGCGCTATCGCCTTCGGTAAGCGTGATACCGGCTGTTCCGAACTCAAGTGAGTTTCCCGTTCCCTCCGACGGTATACTTACCACTAACGCGCCTGTAAAATATTCCTGCCCTAAGACTTTCCCGATGTCGGCAAACTTTATTCGCGCCCCTTCGTTACCGCTTCCCTTAATTACAAGAAATATTAATACCGCGTTACATGATATTGATATAACCGCTATAAGTAAAAATATTTTCTTTATGATATTCATTATCTGTTCCTTATGTATCTGTCTGTTACTTCATAGCCTTTCACGGGCGGTAACAAAATATTTCTGTTTAGCATAACGCTAATCTTTGTGCCGCTTTTTACCGTTATCGTCGGTTGTATATCAAGCGCCCTGTTTATCACACCGCCTGATAACTGGTTTACCACGTTCTGGTTGGCTTCCATCACGCTTTGCGTCTGTGTTCCTATCCTTTCCGCCGCCCTTGCCATCTCCCCGTTGGCTATCGTGAATAACGCGACAATTCCCGCCGCTTTTATGTACTGGAACCAGTTCTCGCTATAACGCCCCTTTTGTCCGGCAAATCCCTGCTCGTCTATGCCGTTCATGCCGCCTAAATCCATCTGGTAACCGTCGGGACGCGTTACTACGTTCCACACGATTTGAACGCGCGATTGCGCGTAACTTATGCCCGAATTGTACTTTGCCAGCATTACCGTCCCCTGCGGCAGCAGCAGATTCTTTCCCGTTAGCGAGTCGTATATGTTTTCCGTTACCCTCGCCATCACGTCTCCGGGTAAATCGGTGTTAATTGCCGTAATCAGTACCGCGGGGATTACGGTGCCGTTCCATAACGTGTTTGCTTCGACAAAGTTTCCTTCGCGTATTGTCCGTTCCCCGCCCGTATTCTGGTTGTAAAACGCCTGCTTGTCAGTCTGGGCGTTTTGGGTTTGATAACTGCTTTGCGCGTTTGTTCCGTTTTGCATGGCGCTTTGATACAGATTGTTTAACCTGTTCGGCAGATCATTTGCGGAGTCTAAAAGCGGCTGACCGGACATATAGCCCGCCTGGTAAGAACCGTAGGTTCCGTTTGCCTGTCCCTGCACGCCGGTGAACAAACTTCCGTCCATAAGCGGCGTTAAACGCGCCTGGTTCGCACGCCATTCCGCCTCGTTTATAATTTCGGTTGTACTTACGCCGTTACCGCCGCTTACGTTGTCATTATTGTTATTAGAATTTTGTACTCCCTCCCCCA
>BOBI01000165.1 GCA_026002305.1 Spirochaetia bacterium | reverse complement strand
GGCGGTTGCGGAAATATCAACAAGCGCCATGCGGGATTCCACCCGGCTTTTAAGGTTGATATATTTTTCAAGATCATTGGTAGGCCAAAAATTAACCAGTTTAATTGTTTCGTTGACGCTGCCGATACGGTCTATGCGGCCAAAACGCTGGATAATCCGCACGGGGTTCCAGTGGATGTCATAATTCACCATAAAATCGCAGTCCTGTAAATTCTGGCCTTCGCTGATACAATCGGTGGCAAACAGTATGTCAATTTCTTTTTCGATATTTTGCTCCCGCTTTTTTGCGCGGGGAGAAAAATTCGTCAGGATACTGTCGTAATCGTTCTTGCCGAATGTCGTTTTTGATCCCGAGCCGTAGACCAGGGCGCTTTCAAGATGCAGCTCCTTTGTTATCCACGGCTCCAAATTATTATAAAGATATTCCGCGGTATCATAAAACGCGGTAAAAATAATAACTTTCTTATTGTTTTTATTGAACGGATTATTGATTTTTTCCAAAATGATTTTTTTGAGTTCGCCAAGTTTTGCGTCCCGTTCAGGGTTTACCGCCGACGCGTTATTGTAGAGGCTTACCAGGGCATCGCGGTCTTTCAATAGAGCAGCAGCCCATTCATCGAGTTTTAAGTCTTCAAGACGGAACTTGATTTTTTTACCGACAAGCCATGCTTCGGCATCTTCGGCATCCCATGATTCACTTTCAAGTTCTTCGGTAGACGGCATTATTTCTTCAATAATGTCATTTTTGTTTTTCGTTTTGTCAAAATTTTTTATTCTACCCAGCACAATATCAATTTTTTTGATGGTACGATCCAGCGTTATTTTGAAAGACTCTATGGAGCTCTCAAGACGCTTGAGGAAATTCACCCGCATCATGCCGATAAGAAAATGTTCGCGGCCTGCCTGGGTAAACTGCTTCTGGCCTTCAATTGCCGCTTTCGATTCGTAGGATGCCTTCTTATCGTCTTTAATGTATTTTGAAGGGTTGAAAATTGAAAGCTGGTAGGTATCAATTTGATCTTTAATTCTATCGTAAGAGGGAAAATAGTTTTTCGTGTCAATTTCCGGGTAAATGGCAAGGGGCTTTTCACGGCGAGGAAAGCTGCCGATTGCTTCCATGTCATAGAAGCCTGAGATATGTTTTCGGGAGCGGGCTATGGTCAATTCATCAAGCAGTTTGAAGAACCCCGCGTCAAGGCGCTGTAACAGTTCTTTTGTCCTGCGGTCTTTATTTTTAGGGTCGGCCCAGCGGGTAAAATTTGCCTGGGCGATTCTTAAAATTTCGCTGTAGCTTGCAATGCCGCAGGTTTCAAGCAGAGCGTCTTCTTTTCCGCCGGTGATAAAAGCAATTTGATTCCGCAAGTCCCGCAGGGTATTGTTTACCGGCGTTGCGGAAAGAAGCAACACCTTTGTTTGATAGCCGCCTCTAATTATTTTTTCCATGAGCCAGGAAGCGCGGTTCATTACGGTAACGCCCTCTTTCTCTTTTACTTCGGCGTTCCCCCTGAAGTTATGCGATTCGTCGATGACAACAAGATCAAAAGCGCTCCAGTCAAAATCTGCAAGGTCGATATTATTCGCGCCGGATTTACCGGAGGCTCTGCCCATATCGGTATGGTACAAAACTGAATAATTAAAGCGGTCTTTTTTGAACGGGTTTGTTTCTTGACTGTTGACTGCCTGATACACCGTCCAGTTCTTTGAAAGTTTTTTAGGGCAGATAACCAGAACCCGGGCGTTTTGCGCTTCAAAATATTTTATGACAGCCAGTGCCTCATAGGTTTTTCCAAGCCCCACGCTGTCGGCAATAATGCAGCCTGAGTATTTCAATATTTTATGAATCGCGCCTTTTACCCCGTCTTTTTGAAAATCATAGAGGCAATTCCAAATTTCAGATTCATAGAGGGATGTTTTTTCGTTAAAATATTTACAGTCTTTCTGTTCGTCAAGCCAGGCGGAAAAAATATGGTACAGGGTTTTGTAATAAATAAACTCAGGAGAATTTTCGGCATACAATTGTTCAAGGTAGCCAAGGACTTTTTCTTTTACATCTTCGACCAATTCGCTCGGACTGTCCCAGATTTCGTTAAACCATTCCAGCAGCGCTTCCCGGTCGCGGTCGCTGTCAATTATCATGTTGAGTTCGATGTTTTTGTCCGCGCCCTTCCCCATACCCAGACCGTGAACGGTAAAATTGGAACTGCCCACAATGGCTTTCTGCCTGCCGCCTGTTTCCGTGATGTGATACATTTTGCCGTGTAGAAAATTGGGCTTTACCATTGAGCGAATTTCCGCTTTTTCCCGCAGCCAGGCGGCGCAAGAACGGGCTATACTTCCTTGGGTTAACTGTTTGTCCACTCCTATATGCAGTGAATCGTCTTCGAATTTATAGGTTCTGGTACTCAGATTTTCATCATTTAAGGACACCGATTTTACAAAGGTCGGTTCGCCGAACAGAAAGCGGAATTTCCCCAGTTTTTGAAATGACGCCTTTAGCCTATCCCATGCGTGGATGGTAAAATAGGCCGAAACAACGGACATACCGGCGTTTTCGGCTATGGATTCTTGCAGGAATTCGCCTACGGAGCCGTGGTTATGATTGTCCCGTATAGACGATTTATCCATTCTTCTCCCTTCTAACTGGCTTTCGGTTAGTATAGTACAGATCCTGCGAATGTTAAATAGGCGCAGTGCCTCATTAAAAATATAACCTAAGGGAAAGTTTGCCTCGTTTTTTAGTGCTTTTACACGCCTTGTCGATACACTCAAACGCTTAGCTACGTAACCTACTGTGTACACCCCCGTCTATGACTCCTTTTATCAAAATAAGCCGCCCCATTTCCTTGTCGCTCATAAGATATTTCATACTCCTAATTTTACATCTAGGGGGTGATCTTT
>BOBI01000164.1 GCA_026002305.1 Spirochaetia bacterium | reverse complement strand
CATCATAGTACCAATTTCAAAACTGAATGCACCTCTGCTTTTGTCGGGTAATTCAGCCAAAGGGCACACGCCGCCTATATAACAAAAGCGGAAAAACGCATTTGACGCTAACATAGGGAAGATCAATTAACAATTGACAATTAACAAAAAAAGCCTCCTTCCACTTCGCGTTTCACACGGAGACCGCAGAGAAATTTGGAAAATTTACATATAAAAGCTCCGCGCCCTTTGCGCACAAAAAAAAGTGCCTGGCACCGATCGGGCAGCGCCAGGCAGAAATAAAATCCCCCGCGCCGTTTGGCGCGGGGGTTGGATTAGCAGGTAGTTTTGTTAGGCTGCGCTATTCGACACAGAAAGCGGGGGCGCAGCCGTTAATCGAACTAGCGGTGTCATGGTTGGCCTGACCATTGTAGTCGACAAAACAAAAGCGAGACCACGTGTCACGGATAGAAGGTGAAGCCAGCCAATAGTAGTAGTTAGTAGTAGGGAGACTAGGAGCACCAGCGACACCTTTCTTGCGAGTAGCATCACCATTATAAAGTTCCGTTGTATAAAATCCCGTAAAACTTGTTTGATTCGCATCAGTCTCAACGGCAGTTACCGAATGTGGACCATAAGTATAAGCGTTCCCAAACATCTCCCGTTCAGTCGGCAGCCATAATTTGTCGGTAATTGTCTGTGGGGCCGACGTTCCGCTCCCACTGCTTGCCACAATGCGGATTGGCGCCCAAAGAACCTCCTCGGGCACTCCCGCCCCTTTCAAACCTGTTAAAAAATTACCCCCGTCGTCGCCAACAGGAACCAGATATTTTCGCATTGCGCTGTTTAAATAGCCGGTTGTATTGGTGTCGCTATTATTCATCTTATGTTTGCCGGGGATATTTTGAAAATGAAACACCACGTGCGGCGTGTTGTTGCCATTGCCGGTATAAGTGCCGCCACCATAGTTAAATGAATTGATGCCCACCACAATAAGGCGCAACAATTTGCCGTGTGGGTTACTATAAAGATCGGTAACATCGGTATTTGTTGCGTTAATGTATCCGTAATCTGCGTTTTCCGGTTGGCCTGTATCCCCCTCAACATAAAGTGAATGTAGGTCAATATAGTCGCCTAGTTTGATAAGATCCCCAATGTTATCAGGGTTGTCCTGGATATAATGATGCAGCGCGGTAAAGACTTCCGTTACTTTATCCGCGCTGTTATCCGTTACGTCAATGCCGAATTTGGCGGCAATGCTTGGGGAGGAGGGGTTTGGTGTCGGGGTAGACGTTGGCGTGGGTGTCGGAGTTGCAGAGGCCGTTGGCGAGGCTGACGCTGATGGTGTTGCGGACGCTGTCGGCGAGGCTGCTGGTGAACCCGACGGAGTTGCCGTTGGTGTAGAAGTTGGTGTCGCTGACGCTGTCGGCGAGGCTGCTGGTGAACCCGACGGTGTGGCAGTTGGCGAGGCTGTCGATGTGCTAGACGGTGTTGAAGTTGGCGTACCCGACGGTGCCGGCGTTGGAGTGTCTGTCGGTGTGGCCGTTGGATCAGGTTCCGGTGAGTCTGTCGGTTCCGGCGTGGCTAAAAAGGCGCGCACGGGCCGGACATAATGTGTGCCGTATTTGTTGCCGTAGTAATATATATCCCCGTTATCGAATCTCTGGTACCAGGCTTCGTCATTAGCATCCTGATTCTGCGAGGATGACCAGTAGAAGCTGTCGGCAAAATCGCCGTTTATAACAGCCCTGTTTTCGTACATCGCGTTAAGTTCCCCGCTGCTTGGAAGAAACCAGTCGGTAAAGCCGTTAAGCTCGTAACCGGTAGCGGCCTTTGCAGCAGGTGCGTCAGGATCGCCGCTCGCAACCAGTATCAGTTCTGTTGTGTTTTTCCAGCCTTTGCCTATATCGGTGGAAAAATCTCCGTCCAGCCGAATATCTTTACAACCATCCGATGCCCATGCGAACAGCCCCGGAACATCATGGGGCGCCGCTTCAAGGTAATCCCAGCCTTTCCCGTAGGTATCATGGTCATCATTAACAAAGAATACTGTTCCGCCGGCGGGGCCCTGCTCGCCTATTAACCACGGCTCGTCCGGGGCATGGGTTACTACCGGGGTAGGCTCCACGGTGCCAATGGTTACGGAGGCGTTTTTTACCCCCGAATAACCCGCGCGGCTAACGGTTACCCTTATTATTGAATTGTTATCATCCTCTGTAACCGTATAAGTCGGACTTGTGCCGATAACCGCGCTGCCCTCCTTACTGTTTGTCCATTTATAAGCTATTGCGCCCGAGCCGCCCAGCGCGGATGTTTTTGCCGTTAATTTTCCGTCGACGGCTTTTGTCCCCGTAATGGAAACGCTTCCCGTTAAAGCGGGAAGTTTGCCGGAATCCTCATCCATGGCATCGGTCTCGCCCGCCGGCTGCGAGCAGCCAATAAAAATTGCCATGGCTATAACCGTAACAACACCGCCTAATAATAAAAATTTCTTCATAAGAACCTCCAAAATATTCTTTATACGTGAACGTACCGTTCACATCACATATATAAAAACCACATATATACAAAAAGCCCCGGCGACAAAAACGCGGGAGCCGTTAAGCCCTGGGAAAAACCGTTTAAAAAGGTAATAAAACTGGGATATTTTTCGTCTGTTTGAAAGTAAGCCGGTGTACTGTACGCCTGTACCGGTAGTGCTACCGCACGGGGGGGGGGTAAAACGCAGGGCGGATAAAAATTTCTTCATAAGATCTCCAGAATGAACAAATCCCCGGGTGTAAACCATTGGTGTATGCTATTAGTATAGGCACAAATTTAATAAAAAACAAGTAAAATTTGCAAAAACACGGTAGAAACGCAGCCTTCCAAACACTCCGGTTTCTGCTGTTGTTTAGAAAGGCGGGTGGTGGTCAAAGAACGCATTGTTCCGCGTTGGTGCTATCGGAACGTTGTCTTTTCTTTGATCACCAGTAACTTATTAGTCCGCATAACGCAATACGCTTCACAATGCAACCTTTGACCACCACCTGTTT
>BOBI01000163.1 GCA_026002305.1 Spirochaetia bacterium | reverse complement strand
TGCCGTCCCTGTCTTATTCTGTCCGCGATCTTTTAATTTCCCTTAACGAGATTGAAAGCTCCGACGACGGGGGACGCGACCCAAAGTTAATTGGCGCGGAGCTTTTAGGGGTTGTAAACGAGGTTCTGCCCCAGGCACAGGCGGTTGCCGATTCGCTTGAAACAATCAAGGCTTTGTGCGCCTGCGCGAATGGCAAAATTTCAGGCGGGTATATTATATCCATGGATGCGCTTACCAAGGAGCTTAAAACCTTAAAAACGTTTTTTGATGAAACACTGGCGCGCGCCGAGGGTATTGCGGCAAGCGGGACGGATGACGCTAACGGTGCGGGCGCGGGTTCAGGTACGCATGGGGCGGCAGGTAACCCCGGCGGCGATGGCGGCACGGTTCAGCTTGCGTCGTTTAAGCCGCAGTCACGAGCGCAGGCTTTGCTGCTTTTGCGCAAGGGCGCCGAGTATTTTCAGGCGCATGAACCGGCAAGCCCGATTCCTCTTTTGGTGCAGCGGGCTTTGCGTTTTTCCGAGATGTCATTTATCGACCTTTTACAGGATATTGCCCCAGACGCCCTGCCACGCGGCAAAGATATTTTGGGCATAAAAGACGAACAACAGTGATCATTTTGAATCTTTCAAATGAGCCGAGGCTATCCCCTATAGAAACGCCTTGCGGATACTGGACGCGATACCTTGAGCGTCTAGCCCTGCGCGGGTAAGCAGCTGCTCCCTCGAGCCTTGCGCCCAAAAAACATCACCCGCGTTTAGCGTTAAGACGCGGGTTTCAAGGCAGCGGCTTTCGGCGCGGGCGGCGTCTGTGCTTGCCGTGCCGGTAACAAAGGCGGCTATATATTCGCCGATGCCGCCGGATTTAATGCCCTCCTCCACAACGACAAAATTTTTATAACCGGCGATTATGCCGACAAGAAAATCTTCATCAATTGGTTTTAAAAAACGCATATTGTAGAGGTCGGTTTTTAGGCCTTCTTGCCGCAGTATACCCGCCGCCGCCTGCACCTGAGGCAAAAGGCTGCCGGTAAAAGCGATACAGGTTTCGGCGCCTTCGTCACGTGCGGCGAAAACGCCGCGTCCGGTTTCAAGCGGCGCGTCAAAAAGAGAAGCCTTCGATTCCGCCGCCGCTGTTGTCTCCGCCGCACCGGAGACTGCCATCCCCGGCACGCTTTCCTTAGGGTAGCGGATCATGCAGGGGCCGGAAAAAGACAGCGCCGCATCCAACATCATCGTAAGCTCCGAGGGAACCGCCGGAACCATTATCGTCATGTTGGGGATCGCGCGGAAAATGCTTATGTCAAAAAGCCCCTGATGCGTCTCGCCATCGCCGCCGACAAATCCGGCGCGGTCCAGCACAAAAACTACCGGCAAATTGCCAATGGCGCTGTCGTGTATAAGCTGATCCACGGAGCGCTGAATAAATGTTGAATAAATAGCCACAACCGGCCGCATACCGGCGGCGGCGAGCGCGGCGGCAAACGTTACGGCGTGTTCCTCGGCAATGCCCGTGTCAAAAAAACGGTGTGGAAAACTGGTTTTAAACGCGCTTAAACCGGTGCCGCGTTCCATAGCCGCCGTTATCGCCACAACACGGTCGTTGTGCCGCCCCGCTTCCAGCAGGGCTTGCCCAAAGCAGTGCGTCCACGTTTTCCCGCTCTGTGGCAGCGGGCGGCCGGTATCAGGATCAAACGGCCCTGTAGAATGAAACGACAGCGGGTCGTTCTCGGCGGGCGGGTAACCGGCGCCCTTGCGGGTAATAACATGAACAACCACAGGCCGCGACAACTCACGGACATCGGTAAAAACATTCCCCAGCGCCTGAATATTATGCCCTTCAATAGGCCCAACATACTCAAACCCCAGATCGACGAAAAAATTGTCGGTGTAAACCACGGCCTTAACCGCACGCTTTAAACGAACAATCATACGGAAAAGCGACTTGCCGATAAAAGGTATTTTTTTTGTAAGGGAATCAAAGGTTTCCCTGAATTTCTGGTACTTTGCTTTCATGGAAAGCCGACTCAAATATTCGGAAAGCCCGCCGACACTTTCACTGATGGACATACGGTTATCGTTCAACACAACGATTAGAGGAAGTCCCATCTGTCCGGCGTGGGATAACGCTTCGTAAGCCATGCCGCCTGTAAGCGCACCATCGCCGATAACGGCCACCGATTTATTTGAGCCGCCGCTCAATTTTTCGGCCGTTAAAAAACCCAAGGCAATGGAAATCGCGGTTGATGCGTGGCCCGTGTTAAAAACATCGTGGGGACTTTCGTTTACACGAGGAAAGCCCGCAACACCGGCCTCTTTGCGCAAAGTCTGGAAACCGCCCCGCCGTCCTGTAAGCAATTTATGAGCATAACATTGATGTCCCACATCCCATATTATTTTGTCGTCCGGCGACGAAAAAACACGATGCAGGGCAATGGTAAGCTCAATAACACCTAAATTCGATGACAGATGACCACCGGAACTTCCAACGGTCTGAATAATCAAACCACGAAGTTCCGCAGCCAAGGCTTCCAACTGTACGAGATCAAATTTTTTTAAATCGCGAGGCTCATTAATTTGTTCCAATAAGGACAAAGGGGGCGAAAATTCCGTAATTATTTATTCTTATGCCGGTTTTTTCTTAACTTTTTCTTTCTTTTGTGGGTCGCGATTTTTTTTAACTTGCGTTTTCGTCCGCAGGGCACATTAAGCTCCTTCTTGTTCACCCTACCGTTAAAACCGGCCAGGTAACTATGTAAAGTCTATCAGCCGTTACCCAAAAGATCAAGGGGCCGCACCTAAAAAACACGCGGCATCTAATACTTGTATTTCGGACGGCCAAATAACATGGGTAGACGAACAGACGGCGGCGTTGTAGTGTGTTGATGTACCGGAGACATCGTATAACGTTAGTTTTATACCCGGCTCGTTTTCAACAAACGCTGTTTGCACATTGTGACAATCAAAAAGACAATGCACCAAAGACATGTTTGCAAAAAAACCTGTGCCTTTCATTTTTAGATAACTTTCTTTTAAAACCCAGTATTTTATAAAAAGCGACTGCCTCG
>BOBI01000162.1 GCA_026002305.1 Spirochaetia bacterium | reverse complement strand
CCGAAAACATTATTTGACAGCTTGGTTTCCATGCAATGACTGTTTCCCAGTCTCTGTTTGGGAAACAAGCCCCTATGTTAGCGTCAAATGCATTTTTCTGCTTTTGTTATATGGGCGGCGTGCGGCTTGTATGGCGTGTGCCCTTTGGCTGAATTACCCGACAAAAACAGAGGGCATTCTGTTCTGAAATTGGTACCATGATGCAAACGCTCGCAGGTTCCATCGTGAAGCGTGAAGGATGTATTTGTTCGGGAAAATTAGTACGAATGGGGGAAACAGCTACCGCTGTTTTTCTATGTTCTTAAATCAAATATGCTCCTGCGTCATGCGGATTAATAAGCCGCTGGTGATAAAAGAAAAGACGGCGTTCCGATAGCACAACGCGGAACGATGGGTTCTGCGAGCGGCTTGCCTTATCGTACTAATCTCGAAGTTTAAAAAGCACCTCTGCATCTGCAGAAATATTCAGCCAAAGGGTTTTTGTCTTACAGACCGCCCAGCCGTTTTTGTGTTAAAGGCAGAAAAAGAACTACTGCGCAGCAGAGCTACGCAGTATCAACTTTGCCTTTGTTCCAATCTTCATTATTGACACAAAAGCAAAGTTGTCGTTGTATAGGAAATGGTTGTACGTGTGTTTTGGTTTAACACCGAAGATCGCAGCAGAGCTGCGCGGTATTAAACCGAAACACGGACAATAAAGGCAATTAGAGCGGTTGCGCTCCCCCTTCCTTACCATTTTTTTTCATCTGTGTTACAAGCGCGTTCATGTCGCGTGGAAGCGGCGCTTCGAATGTTTTGATGCCATGCCCATCGTAGTCGGGTAAAATAATTTTTGAGGCGTGGAGGGCAAGGCGGCTGATTATTGGGCGCTCGTTTTCACTGTCGCCACGGTACTTTTTTTTAAGCGCCGATAAATACAGCGGCTTATTTGAACCGTAAATGGGGTCGCATACAACCGGATGCCCCATGCTCGCGGCGTGAACCCTTATCTGGTGCGTTCTGCCGGTTTCAGGCTCTGCCAGTACCAATGTCCAATTACCGCAAACACATAGCACCGTAAAATGGGTGAGCGATTTTTTGCCGTGGAATTTATCCACAATGGTTTCGTGTTTTTTATTGCCGTCCGGCACAAGGGCATAATCGCAATCTGCTGTTTTCCAAACAGGCCGCCCCTGCAGTACGGCGATGTATTCTTTGTGCACAAGTCTGTTTTCAAAGGCCTGCGACAAGGCTTTGTGTGCGCCCTCGTCCTTGGCGAATATAACAAGTCCGGAGGTATCGGCGTCAATCCTGTGTACAAGATACAGCCGCTTGTGTAAGACGTCGCCTAACAATTTATCCAGATGTTCACGTTCTACATCATAGCGGTCGCGGCAAACGGCAAGGCCGGAGATTTTCGAAACAACCACTATCGAATCATCTTTGTAAATGATGGTAAAAGACGGCTTTTGCTTCATTGCGTATTATCTCCGTACTTCATTGCGCCTTACCTCCGGTTGTCCAATCACCGGCAGTAAAATTTTTTATAATATCGTAAACCTGTTTTGCCGATGTCCCGTAGGAGTATTTTTCCAAAACTGATGAAGGCTCCTCTATAGGCTCTTGCATAAGGGCGTCTAAATCTACATCGGTATTAAACGGGTCTATGTAGTGTGCTGTGTTTCCGTATATTTCAGGGAGGCTCGCCGCGTTTGCCACGATAATTTTCGCGCCGCAGGAGAGCGCCTCAAGCGGGGTGAGTCCGAAGCCTTCATAATACGAGGGTAAAAGAAAGGCCTTGCATTTTTCCATAAGCGCCTTAACCTGTCCGTCGTTAAGGTAACCTAAATAAATAATATTAGCAGGCGGCGAATCAATGTCCCCGCCTGTTTTTATTTTAGAAAGCGGCGAACCCGAAAGTACAAACAATGTATCTTTATGTTTACGCGCGTATTCTAAAATCCATGCAATATTTTTTCGTTTGATCAGTGTTCCAAGCGAAAAATAAAATTCAGTTTTTAGCGAGGGGGTTTCATCAAGGATTGAATAATCGGCTGTAACAGAAGCAAAATGATTCCAACTGCTGTATACCACGCTGATTTTTTCAGGCGGTATTCCATAAGTTTTTGCGATTTGATCGCGGCTGAAATAAGAAACGGTCACAATTTTTTTTGCGCGTTTTGAGATAAGCCAATACTGAAACCTGCTGTATAAACAGATAAGTTTTTCCCGCGTGGTAATAAAATCTTTTGGCATTATTCTACAATGTATATCATGTAAAAATGAAATGCCGGGAGCTAACGGCAGACAGGTGTTTCCAAAATCAAGAATCGTCCATGTTCTGTGCGTTACAAGAAAAAATTGCAGCGTTATCATCTTCCAAAAAAGTTGGGAGCGTAAATCTTTTTTATGCCGGAGAATGTATAAATTTTTGTAAGGCGGTACCTGCGCGTTATGCGGTACGATAATGCCGATCTCATCTTTATCACATAACGTGTCAAGACGGTTTGTAATTTCCCACGCATAGCGCTCTATACCTGTTATCTTTCTGCAAAGAAAATCCCCGTTTATAAGCACACGTTTTGGCTTATTAAAAAATTTCAATTTGTTATATTCCGCCGCTGTTACCTGTTGCTGTAGCATTATCGTGTGTAAGTTTGTATTCAATGGAGTCAACCAGCGCGATACAGCTTGCGTTAATGATGTCGGCGGAAACCCCCACGGTTGTCCAAACTTGGCTTTTGCCGGTGCTTTCCACAAGAACCCGCACCTGTGCCGCCGTCGCGTCTTTACCGTCAATAACACGCACCTTATAGTCGGAAAGCCGCATCGACTGTAATTCAGGGTAAAAGCCCAAAAGAGAACGTCGCAATGCCGAATCAAGGGCATTTACGGGCCCGTCACCTTCCGCCGCCGCAATCTCGGTTCTATCCCCCACGAGCACCTTAACCCATGCGTGGCAACATTCCATCAATGGCCCGTTTGGATGCTCACTCTGAACCCTGTAGGCAATAATTCTGAAAAAACTTTTATGAATCCCCAATTCTTTTCGCACAAGTATTTCAAAACTCGCGTCGGCGCCGTCAAATGCCCA
>BOBI01000161.1 GCA_026002305.1 Spirochaetia bacterium | reverse complement strand
ATTTCGCCATGCACCGCCGTCAATTTCTTGTCGAGCAGGGCTACAAATACAAAATGCAGTATTGGTAGTATTACGCATATGGTGACATTTGTCCTGTAACGCATATTATGAAAACTATGTTACTCTTTATTATATAACAAGTTAGCTCATTTTTATTAGGAACAAATATTTTAAAGAGTGGCGCGTGTTTGCAGTAGTGTATGCAGATAAAATAGAACGCGCCACAAAGGAGAAATACACTATTAAGTATCGAGAAGCATTTAGTGTCTACAAGAGGAAACTTTCAACAGGCTAAACCATCTTCTATTACCAAACTTATGATGAGGATGGTAAACGTGCCGCCGGACATTCCACAGGAATGACAAACAAGACAGCGGCGCGAGAATATTGCATGAAGTTAATGCGCGAAAACCGTTTGCTGCCAAGCCAGCAAATTAAGATTCCCGCATTCGCGGAGTTTGCAAACGGCTGGTGGAATTTTGAAACTTGTTATTACCTAAAGCGTAAAGCATCACGACGAAAAATGACGCAGAGCTATGCTGATTCTTCCAAGCACAGAATGAACAAACATTTTCTGCTCCCTTGTATTGCCTGTACAAGCCAGGCCCATCGTGGTTTGTAAATACAGAATTAAGTCGTTGTCATAGTCCATTATCTCGCGGATAAACTTTTTCCATGCTGGGCAATCCGCGTCCGATTCGTATTTGACATTCGCTATCTTGCTGATAAGTCCGACGGCCTGTGTTCGCGGAATTCCCCTGTGGAAAGGTCAACTGTTCCGTTTTCAACATTGAGCAGCATTAGGTTTGTATCAAGGTCTGCGGCTTTGATTTGAATCTCCTGCCTCTTTGACGCTAAATCTATACAGGCATTGATACGGCGTTTTGATTCGCTCTCTTCGGCAAATTTCTCTATTGCGATACGTTCCTTGTAGTCTGAAGTATAAAGGGCGTTTTTATAAATACCGCGCACCATTTTCTTTACAAACTCGTTGATCTGAACTTCGCCTTCATCCGTCTGCCAATACTCGCCATTCCATGCGAGCCATTTCTTCCAGTCGGAATTATAGCGGATATACGCGCCAAACTCCTTTACCAGCCCGTCGGCATTTTTTGTGTCTGTCCGCTGAATCTGTCCACCGGCTAGCCGAGTCGCGCGAATAAGCCCGTATTCGTCCGTTTCTTTAAGCGGCATACATTAGGGTTTTATAATTAACGAAGCGATCTTTTGGTTTTTTGCTTTTAAATATTTGTGAGCACCGCCGTATTCCGCGCATAGTAAAATAACAGATATTATTTTCACGGGCTAATCAGGCAGTCCCCGCTTATGCGCTATCGGCTTCATTACGGAATATGGCGGAAATTGTTCAGCCGATTACGGTATCAGCAGGACAGTATCAGTAGCGGCGGGTGCTCAGTCAATTTTCCGCAGAGAATACGGCTTCACTTGCGATAGTTGCGGAAAATTGCTCACCAAACATCAGCCGCTTAAAGCGCAGACTAATGCCGCAGTTCACAACATCATTCGAGGAGCGCAGGACGCGCGACGAACACCAAAAAAACACGGACGTTTTTTTGGTCGATAACGTTAAGCCTGTCCGCTTGTTATTTCCCAATGATTATTCTTTTTTGAAAACTTCGCAATAAATCCTCTGCCATCTAAACATCTGCCATGCCAGCCGTAGCGCAATTCCGCAGATGTATGATCATCGTTAAATTCGACCTGCCCTATATAATATGCATAAGGGGCATTGTCGCGCCATGTAAACTTAAAATCAAATTTTGTAGAAGGATCGATAATATATTCTTTTTCATGTGAGAAAAATATTGTGTTTGAATATGTAATCTGATTTATTTCAATTATTTCATCTTGCACAGGCTCTCTACGCTTAGAGCTAAGATTAGATAAACTGCCAAACAATGTATTTATAACGGCCATCTCATCTTCTGTAAATGTAATAATTTCCAATGTAGATTTATACTTTTCATATTTTTCTAATTCTCTTTTGATATGTTCGTCATATTCATATTTGTTAATGACAGATGCTGAAAACTCCCGTTTCAATCCATTTTTATAAAGAAAATGTTTGTGTAGTTTTTGTTTTAGCAGCTTATTTTTGGAAAAATAATTTCTTATTATAATGTCGTGTCTAAGTTTATTTCCCAAAATATCACTTGAATTTACAATGTCTTTTTAGGTTTCATCATTTTTGATATTTATATAAAAGCTGAATAATTCCATAATATACCGAGACATTAAGAACAAAGTTAATTGCTGCTTTGCTTTTTTAATATCATCAAATGTTTTTGCTCTTTCTATGTTTGGTTGTGAATAGTGGCTAACAATATTTAAGAGATTTTCAATGTGCAAAATATTTTTTGTTTTGAAAAACCTGTCAAACCAAAATTCGACAATTTTACCATTATTTTTCAATAATTCATTCTCGCTAATCATTTTTCCTCCTGCATTTTGATCTAAAAAACGCTTTTGTAAATACTCATCAACGGGTCATAAAAATCATTCTGTGTTTGTTTTCTGCTTGAAAAATGATACATATCAACAAATGGAACTTGTTTGCCCTGCACGTTCAAGCTGCATAAAACTGCGGCGGGTTTACAGGTGTCGCTTACAAATTTTGTTTCGCCTAGTACGTTTTCGATTAGTTTTTTATCAAGGCCTGCTCCCCATAAATTCATACCGACAATGATGTCCGGTTCCAAGATAGCAATTTCCTCTTGCATGAATTTCCTGCCGGTGGTGATTGTGTCTTTTAAAAACGAGGTCATTAATTCGGCGTTGCGGTGGTCGGTGGCATCGTCGCCGTCGTTTGAATATTTTGATAATTCGATAAAGGCGAAACTTACACCGCTTTTTATGGCAAATGTTTTGCCAAGTTCCATTAAATCTGGTAAATCGTTAAACGCAATTTTACCGTCATGCTGCAAACCGTAGGTTAAGTACAGCAGTCGTTTATGAAATTGGTGCGCGGAAAGACTGTGGCCGCCTACATCTCCGCGATGATAGGCGTTGTAAAGTTCTTCGATATAATCACAGCCGGATAAACTTACCGGCTCGCGTCCTATAAAAAGAACGCGCCGCTTTTGCGAAAAATAATACGGGTAAAATCCATCGGTGCAAAGTAGATTGGCACAATTTTTATTGATACGCGCAAGAGC
>BOBI01000160.1 GCA_026002305.1 Spirochaetia bacterium | reverse complement strand
GGGGCGCAGTATCATCGGCGTAAGAGAGCTTGACTTCCGAGTTCGGCAAGGGATCGGGTATAACATCTCCACAATAGACACTTGGTAATAAAACCTAATTCGGGGTAATGCGCGGTCAGGCGCGTTACTTCGGGCGAAGGGGGGGAACAATAATATGGTCAAGCCTCACGGTAGATTAGTATTGGTCGGCTGAACACATTACTGTGCTTACACCTCCAACCTATCAACCAGGTAGTCTTCCTGGTACCTTAAGGGGAGTTAAACTCCCTGGGAAAGTTAATCTTGAGGCGGGCTTCCCGCTTAGATGCCTTCAGCGGTTATCCCTTCCGGACGTAGCTACTCTGCGCTTGCCCTTGGCAGGACAACAGATACACCAGAGGTTCGTCCATTTCGGTCCTCTCGTACTAAAAACAGCTCCTCTCAACTTTCCAGCGCCCATGGCAGATAGGGACCGAACTGTCTCGCGACGTTCTGAACCCAGCTCACGTACCGCTTTAATTGGCGAACAGCCAAACCCTTGGGACCTGCTTCAGCCCCAGGATGCGATGAGCCGACATCGAGGTGCCAAACCTTCCCGTCGATGTGAACTCTTGGGGAAGATCAGCCTGTTATCCCCGGAGTACCTTTTATCCGTTAAGTGACGGCGCTTCCACGCGCTACCGCCAGATCACTAAGACCTACTTTCGTACCTGCTCGACCTGTCAGTCTCGCAGTCAAGCCTCCTTGTGCCTTTACACTCGTATCCTGATTTCCAACCAGGACGAGGAGACCTTCGCGCACCTCCGTTACTCTTTGGGAGGCGACCGCCCCAGTCAAACTGCCTGCCTACCACTGTCCCCGTTCCGGCTTCACGGAACGGGTTAGAAACCTAACCAGACAAGGGTAGTATTTCACCGACGGCTCCGCACAGGCTAACGCCCATACTTCACAGCCTCCTACCTATCCTACACATGTCTAACCAGGTCCCCGTGATAAGTTACAGTGAAGGTTCACGGGGTCTTTCCGTCTAACCACGGGTAACCGGCTTCTTTACCGGTACATAAATTTCACCGAGTCTCGCGTAGAGACAGCTCCCAGATCGTTACACCTTTCGTGCGGGTCGGAACTTACCCGACAAGGAATTTCGCTACCTTAGGACCGTTATAGTTACGGCCGCCGTTTACCGGGGCTTCGTTTCACAGCTTCGCTCGCGCTAACCGCTCCACTTAACCTTCCGGCACCGGGCAGGTGTCAGCCCCTATACGTCTCATTGCTGATTGGCAGAGGCCTGTGTTTTTGGTAAACAGTCGCCTGGGACTGCTTTATGCTACCGCTTCCGACTTATTTCTAACCCGGCCGCGGTCACACTTCTTCCGAAGTTACGTGTGCATTTTGCCGAGTTCCTTTACGCGAGTTCTCTCGAGCGCATTAGATTTCTCATCCTTCCTACCTGTGTCGGTTTACGGTACGGTCCTGAACAGCCTGGTTTTAGAGATTATTTCTTGGCGCCCTGACTACATCCGCTTCGCTTTGCCGTAGCTCCGCTCGCTGTCATAACTTACCTCGGACGGCGGATTTGCCTGCCGCCCTCAACGGCTTGTTACTTCGACCGGGACAACCGTCGCCCGGCCGGACTTCGCCTCACGCGTCATCCCTTCAATACTGTTCAAGGTACTGGAATATGAACCAGTTTCCCATCGGCTACGGCTTTCGCCCTCGCCTTAGGGGCCGACTTACCCTGGGCAGATGACCTTTACCCAGGAAACCTTAGGATTTATGCGGAGGGGGATCCCACCCCTCTTTTCGTATACTTATACCTGCATTCTCTCTTCCACTTCCTCCAGCTCGCCTTACGGCGCACCTTCCTCGGTTCGTGGAATGCTCCCCTACCGTCCGGCAACTGCTTGCCGAACCCGTAGCTTCGGTATACCGCTTGAGCCCCGTTACATTGTCTGCGCGTCATTACTCGACCAGTGAGCTATTACGCACTCTTTTAAGGAATGGCTGCTTCTAAGCCAACCTCCTGGCTGTCTTCGCAATCACACATCATTTTACACTTAGCGGTATTTGGGGACCTTAGCTGACGGTCTGGGCTGTTTCCCTCTCGACTACGAACCTTGTCGCCCGCAGTCTCACTCCCATACTTTATGTGCCGACATTCGGAGTTTGATTAGGTTTGGTAGGCGGTGAAGCCCCCTAGTCTATCCAGTGCTCTACCTTCGGCATATCCGTATGAGGCTGTCCCTCAAGGCATTTCGGGGAGAGCCAGCTATTTCCAAGTTTGTTTAGCCTTTCACTCCGAGTCACAAGTCATCCCTGCCTTTTTTAACAGACTAGGGTTCGGTCCTCCACTGCGTTTTACCGCAGCTTCAACCTGCTCATAACTAGATCACTTGGCTTCGGGTCTACGACAACGAACTATGGCGCCCTTTTCAGACTCGGTTTCCCTCCGGCTCCGGAACTTCTATTCCTTAACCTCGCTCGCTATCGTAACTCGCAGGCTTATTCTACAAAAGACACGCTATCACCCGAATTAAATCGGGCTTTAACCTGTTGTGGGTTTACGGTTTCAGGTTCTGTTTCACTCCCCTCACCGGGGTTCTTTTCGCCTTTCCCTCACGGTACTTCTTCTCTATCGGTAGTTAAGTAGTATTTAGCCTTGGATCGTGGTCGACCCGGATTCCGGCAGGGTTTCTCGTGCCCCGCCGTACTCAGGTACCGCCCTGTGAAGGTATTATCATTTCGCTTACGGGGATTTCACCCTCTCTGTCCGGCTTTCCCAAAACCGTTCTGCTATGATAACGCTTGTTAACTTCACCGCTTTCGCGCGGACGGCCCTACAACCCCGCCCTAACGGGCGGTTTGGGCTATTTCCGGTTTCGCTCGCCGCTACTCCCGGAATCACTATTGTTTTCTTTTCCTCGGGATACTTAGATGGTTCAGTTCTCCCGGTCTCGCTTCATTAGACTATTTATTCATACTAATGACGGCAGCATCCCTGCTGCCGGGTTACCCCATTCGGCTATCCGCGGATCACGGGATGTTTGCTCCTCCCCGCGGCTTTTCGCAGCTTACTACGGCCTTCCTCGCCTCTTAACTCCAAGGCATCCGCCATAAACCCTTCTCTCACTTGACCATATTATTGTTCCCTCAAAGCGTCTCGCGACACCTTGAGCTCTTCTTCGCCCTTCCCTTTCACCACCCCGCAATTCTGCAGCGTGAATCCTGTCAATTAACA
>BOBI01000159.1 GCA_026002305.1 Spirochaetia bacterium | reverse complement strand
CTTTCGGCCCTCGTTTCACAACTTCCCCAAATAGACTCTAGCGGCTCGCGGCTCAATGTTTCCATTGCTTGTACAAAACGGTTCCCCAATCTTTTCGAGTTAAAATCCAGTGACTCAAACTCTTTACTCATGACAAATTCTTTTTCATCGCTCATATTCCCCTCCCAGAGTTATGCTCTTTGATCTGAATTATATCACACTTCCAAATTCTGTGGGTCAAGTTTAGTGCTCTGCGGCGGGGTGGCTTATTCGCCATCATTATCCATTACATATAAAAAAAGAAAATTTTAGTGCCGCGACTGATCGTGGTTGGAAAGTTATTAAAAGTACGATTGATAATTCTGATATTTATGTATTAATAATCGCTGGAAAATACGGTTTAATAGAAGAAAAATCCGGGATTAGCTGGACAGAAAAAGAATATAATTATGCCTTGAAGAAAAAGAAGCCTATACTGGCTTTTATTCGAGATAAGAATGCAATATATGTAGCAGATTTTGAGGATGATCCATCGAGACAAGAACTGCTAAAAAAATTCAAAGAACGAGTGACAAAAAATCAAGGACGTGAACTTTGGACATCATCGGATTATCACTGCAAAAAATGTTCCCAATGACTCAAATATTGAATTTGGCTGGGGCAATTAGTAGAGAAAAAACGGCACATAACATTTGTTATGCGATGGAAATACGGGCGCCATAGGCGCTGATAATAATCTCTTACTCTTCGTATAAAATGATAAAATTTGCCATTCTTTGGTCAAAATTTGGTCAAAATGTTAAAATTTTTAATGAAAAACCCCCAAAATACCTCTTGACAAATGATAGTACATACGCTATCATATAATTATGAAGAAGGATATACTGGCAAATCCAAAGAATATAAAATTCATAGATTTGTTACAAATTTGTATAAAATATTTTGGAGACCCACGAATTTCTGGGAGTCATCATATTTTTAAAATGCCGTGGCAGGGGGATCCAAGAATAAATATACAAAAAGATGGAAATATGGCAAAGGAATATCAAGTAAAAGCAGTTGTGAACGCGATTGAAAAGTTACAACTTGAAAACAATAAAACGGAGGAAAAGAAACATGGAAAAAAATAGCATGATCGAAAAATATACCTATAGGGTTGAATGGTCGGAAGATGATAAGGTTCATATTGCCCGGTGCCTAGAATTTCCATCTTTGATGGCTCATGGAAATACGGCGGGAAAAGCATTGCTGGAAATTGAGAAAGTGGTTACTGAAAGTATAAAATGGATGAAAGAGGAAAATGAACCAATTCCTGAACCATTTGGGTTAAAAACTTTTAAGGGAAATTTAACTTTAAGAGTTCCATCGGAGATACATAAAAAACTGGTAATAAAATCAGCCGAAGAAGGAGTTTCCTTGAATCAATACATCTTATCAAAAATATCATAAAATGTATTGGGAAAAACCTGATTTACCCCAACAAACATTCTACTCTTTTATATTAATGGAAAAATAATGCCGTATTTCTTTCGCATAACATACGTTATACGCTGCGCCGCAGTAGCGGCTTGGCCTACGAAAAACCCCAGTCGGCGCAGTAGCGCCTTTATGGGGTTTTTCGTAGGCACATTTTTTGTTGCCCTGAAATGCTACGCATTTCTTTATCGGGCAACAAAAAACGTCGTAAACCTTTCGCCGTTATGCGCCATTTTTTGAACTTTTTTTACTTCAATTCGTTGTTGAAGCAAGTAATTAAAAAAAACACGAATATTTTCAAAAATTTGTATTCCATAAATATATTTTTTTCAAAAATCCTGTGTAACGTCCTAAAAATGTTGATGCCTGTTTTTTCTGCAACTACAAAAATGTGATAATCGAAATAATACTAAACAAATCATACAAAAATGTAGTTTTTAATTGATTTTATATATGTACGAATTGAAGTGTTTTAAAAAATAGTTGACAATATTTTAATAGCATTATAAAACACTATGTTATTATTAGTTCTATAAAATAGGGTTGATAAAATGGCAAAAAACAAAAAGTTGATATATGATATGTTAACTATAAACAAATATTTTTTACCCTCTATTGCCGGAATTTGTACTGGTATATATGTTAATGTTTTTGCTGACACAATTCGTATGGATCCGTGCCTATCCTTTTTTTCTTGTATTGTTAGTTTAAAACAAATAAATATTTTGCCATTTTCCATTTTATTGCCAGTAATCAATTATTATTTTTATTATCATTTTGATAAAAGCAGCAAAAAAACGAAAATATAGAAAGTATAAATCATATCTTTAAGTTAGTTGCAACATCAATAAAATATCCAAGGGATGCATTATTAGTAAATATACACTATTTTTATCATAATATAAAAGGACACGTTGCGTATCTGGTAAAAGATAGAAATTACAGTTATGAATCAGAGGTAATGGCAAAAAATTTTACATATGATGGATGTCGGCTAAATGCGAAAAATATAGTCATGTGTAAAGCCTATAATACAAATCAAGTTATATTTGAGAATCTTCCAGAAAATCATTGTGATACATATGAGGATGATATAAAAGAAAAAATTGATCCAAATATAAAATGGGTATTAGCCTGTCCGGTTTGGTATAAAAATCATGTAAAACAACCAATAGGCGTTGTAGTTATTTTTGGGGCGAATGCCATCGTAGCGGATAATGAAACAGATAAAATAAGAAAGCTGGAGAACATTGCTTTGGAGTTATCGAAGGTGTTAACAAATGTTATATCATGATGATGGTAATAGTATGGATACGAAAGGCATTTTAGCTAATGTATGCATTAGACTAACTAGGCGTTGCAATTTAAATTGTAAAATTTGTCTTGCATCAAATAGTTTTGATGATATGAGTATTGAAAATGTGAATAAATCAATTGAAATACTAACGTCATTAGGGATGCAGTGCGTAAGGTTGACAGGTGGAGAACCATTTTTAAGAAATGACATTTTTGAAATAATTGATTTTTGTTTATACAAAAAATTGAAAGTTATTGTGTTCAGTAATCTATATGATATTGATACAAAATTTTCTGAAATTATAAAACGATCAATAAATATTACAACAAGTTTGCATGGAGACAATGTCCTGCCTACGATGAACTTGCCGTTATAGGGGATAGCGTATAAGGTGGTATACCAGAAGACCATAGGAGAAGAGTATGGGTACGAGGAAGAGGTATACCCCCGAGGAGAAGGTAAGCATACTCC
>BOBI01000158.1 GCA_026002305.1 Spirochaetia bacterium | reverse complement strand
GCTCCGCAGCCTTCCCGCTTACGTCAGGCCGCTTCACGATGAACGTCCCGGTAGCTCCCTCAAACAGCTGCTTCCTCCAGTTCAACACCATGTTCGGGTGTACTCCATGTTCCGTAGCTACGCTGCTTATGGTCTTCCCGTCCTCCAGTACCTCCCGGAGTATGCTTACCTTCTCCTCGGGGGTATACCTCTTCCTCGTACCCATATTCTTCTCCTATGGTCTTCTGGTATACCACCTTATACGCTATCCCATATAACGGCAAGTTCATCGTGGGCAGGACAGTAATTACCCTTTACAACTTCTTCTCGACTGTGCATATCTAACCTCATTTGGTTCTATCCTCACTTAGAACCATTATAAATTTTTGGCTGGATTTTTAATTATTAGGCAACCACTTATTTCGGCTAGATTTAATTATTAGGCATCACGTAGGATGTGTTGCTTGGCACGATAAACGCATAGACTTTGAAAACAGGAAAGGGATAACGCAAAGGCGCAAAGTATGCATGAGCCTTCGTATGTAAATTCTCTACGGTCTCTGCGGCTTTGCGTGAAAATTCTTTAAAATTTTTGTAAAATCTGCATAAGTTGCGCGCCGCTTTTGGCGGGAGGCTAGGGTAAAAGCTTACGGATTTGATCTTCGGTAAGGCCTGTAAACTGAACAATTTGAGCGAGGGGTAAACCTGAGACCTTGAGGGCGTGGGCAACTTCTAATTTGCCTTCTAATTTGCCTTCTAGTTTACCTTCTAATCTGCCTTCCAGTTTGCCCTCGAGTTTACCTTCTAATCTGCCTTCCAGTTTGCCCTCGAGTTTACCTTTTTTCTCGCCTCTGGCTTCCCATTTAGCGATAAGACCGACCTCTTCCAGCACCTGCTCTAAACTCACTGCCGCATCGCTCATTTTGAACGCCTCCCTTAAAACTTCGCTATTCGCCTTAAACACCGCTTCTACATACGCCCCGATATGCGCCGCCTTACCCCGCCGCCCTAAAGCACCGCTTATCCGCTGTATTTCCGCTAAATTAAGCTTGTTGCCAAGGTTCTTTAACCAGATGTTCTCCTCCGGCAACAGCTTACGGCTGTCGATTATCTGAATGGGTAATATATCATCAATAACAGTATAAATCCCCCGGCTGTTTTCTTCAATACGGAAATGACGAACATCTTTAAGATGGGCCAACAACGCGTGGGGATGGCGGCTCTCGATAAAGGTAAGGGTTAGATCGGTAATTGCGGCTTTTGTTTGTACTACATACAAACAACCGTAAGCGTATACCTTGTAGAAATCCTCCACCGAAACATAATCCGTGGGGCTTTTGTACTCGACTATGTTGTCGGTGCGGAAGATAGCGGCGATGTTCTTTTTGATAACAACGTCAGGCGGTTTTTTGATGATTAGTACATCTATTTTCAGCGGCTCGGAGGTCAACTGGTGTTCCGGATTGAATTCAAGAATATCTTTGTATTGCTCCAGTTCAAGCTGTATAGCCTCGATAAAGGCGGGGTGCCACGCTATGGGGTTTTCGTTTGCTGTTTCGTTTACGGGTTTAATATCCGGATCATCCTGCATACGTAACCATAGAGACATTTGGCGGCAAGTGCAAGTAGCCGCATAGTCTCACGTTAAATCTAACCATGGAGCAGAACGAATCTCACATAAAAATCTAACCATAGCCAACTACAATCAAACCCTAAAACAAGAAGTTTGGGGGCAACATGGAGTTGACTATGAAAGAGAGACAGGCGCTTGCGGACGTTACCGGATCGCGATATCGCATGGCAAAGAAGACGGGAAAAAGCGTAATTCTCGGCGGGTTCTGCAAAAGCACCGGCTACAACCGCAAGTATGCGATCACCATTTTGCAAAATGCGGGAAAGACCCAATTGCGGCGGATAGACGGCAAGACGGTCAAGGTCAAAATAACCGCCAAAACGCATCGAAAGCGGGTATACAAGCATTATTACGGCGAAGACGTGGAAACGGCCGTCCTGACTATCTGGCGCTTTTTGGGGGGTATCTGCGGCAAACGCCTGATACCGATGATCCGTGAAAACCTTGAAGCGCTGTTCGCGGACAAAGGCTTGAATCTGTCCCTGGAGGCGAAGACCAAGACAGCCGAAATAAGCCGCTGTACGGTCGAGCGTATGCTCAGGGGCGAAAGAAAGCGGTGTAAAACCAAGGGAACTTGCGCCACCAAACCCGGAACCCTCCTGAAACAACAAATTCCGGTTCGCACTTTCTGGCATTGGGACGACAAAAAACCCGGTTTCACCGAGGTTGACACCGTTTCCCACGACGGAGGTTATGCCGAAGGTGAATTTGCCTACACCTTGAGTCTCACCGATGTGGCCCTTTGCTGGTCAGAGTTCCGCGCTCTTAGGAACAAGGCCCGTAAGTGGACGCTGGAACAATTTGAGGACATCCGCACCTCTTTCCCCGTACCCCTCAAGGGTATCGATAGCGACAACGGCTCGGAATTCATCAACTGGCATTTGAAAGGCTGGTGCGAAACCAATGAGATTAATTTCACCAGAGGACGCCAGTACCACAAAAATGACAACGCCTATGTTGAGCAGAAAAACGGTGATATCGTGCGTAAAACCGTAGGTTACGGACGTTTTGAAGGGGATAACGCTCTGTCCGCTCTATCCGCCGTCTACATGGTTATGAACCCGCTGTACAACTTTTTCTACCCGAATCTCAAGTGCGTCAACAAAATTCAGGTAGGACAAAGAACTCGCCGCGTCTACGAAAAAGAAGCGAAGACCCCGTACCGGCGGGTCATGGAAAGCCCTGATGTCAGCGAAGATCTCAAGCAAAGGCTTGCGGATAAAAAGAATTCCCTGAATATTATTTCGCTCCAGCGGGCGCTGGATTCGGCTCTTGAACATCTCGACCGTTTGGTTCAACATTCCCCCGGCAGCGTTGACTGCCCGAAGGCTCATGGTTAGATTTTACCATGAGATTCCACAAGCCCTTCGGTTAGATTTTTACGTGAGACATCACGGTAGCGGAAACCCACGATAAACGTATAAACTTTGAAAACAGGAGGGGATCACGCAAAGGCGCAAAGGACGCGGAGCTTTTGTATGTAAATTTTCCAAATTTCCCTGAGGCTCCGCGCCCCCGCGTGAAAACTCTTTAAAATTTTTGTAAAATCTGCATAAGTTGCGCGCCGCTTTTGGCGGGAGGCTAGGGTAAAAGCTTACGGATTTGATCTTCGGTAAGGCCTGTAAACTGGACAATTTGAG
>BOBI01000157.1 GCA_026002305.1 Spirochaetia bacterium | reverse complement strand
AGGTAAACTAGAAGTTGCCCACGCCCTCAAGGTCTCAGGTTTACCAATCACTCAAATTGTCCAGTTTACAGGCCTTACCGAAGATCAAATCCGTAAGCTTTTACCCTAGCCTCCCGCCAAAAGCGGCATGCAACTTATGCAGATTTTACAAAAATTTTAAAGAATTTTCACGCGGAGCCGCAGGGAAAAATCAAGAATTTATGAAAAACATTCCGTAAAAACAATGATTTTGGATGCTTCATAAAAACTTACATACAAAAACTCATGCATACTTTGCGCCTTTGCGTTATCCCTTTCCTGTTTTCAAAGTCTATGCGTTTATCGTGATTTTCCGCCAGCAATTTTACTTTTAACCACAAATTATAAGGAACTTAACCACTGACCACACAGATGACACGGACAAAGACGGTAATAGAGTATGGATACAGAAAAGTTATGAATTATTTGGTGGCAACCGGGCTTAAATTGGGTTTTCTGATACATTTTTATGCGTTCCCCAAGACGAAAATCATAGGGATCGTCCGTTAATCCTGTCTGTGAGGGTCGGTGGTCGGTGGTTTTCCTAAAAGTAAAACTACAGATTTTCCGCTACTTGCACTTGCCGCCAAATGCCTCTATGGTTACGTATGCAGGATGATCCGGACATTAAACCCGTAAACGAAACAGCAAACGAAAACCCCATAGCATGGCACCCCGCCTTTATTGAGGCTATACAGCTTGAACTGGAACAATACAAAGATATTCTTGAATTCAATCCGGAACACCAGTTGACCTCCGAGCCGCTAAAAATAGATGTACTAATCATCAAAAAACCGCCTGACGTTGTTATTGAAAAAAACATCGCCGCTATCTTCCGCACCGACAACATCGTCGAGTACAAAAGCCCCACGGATTATGTTTCTGTGGAGGACTTCTACAAGGTATACGCTTACGGCTGCTTGTATGTGGTACAAACAAAAGCCGCAATTACCGATCTAACACTTACTTTTATCGAAAGCCGCCATCCCCGCGCGTTGTTAGCCCATCTTAAAGATGTTCGTCATTTCCGTATTGAAGAAAACAGCCGGGGGATTTATACTGTGGTTGGTGATATACTACCCATTCAGATAATCGACAGCCGTAAGCTGTTGCCGGAGGAGAACATCTGGTTAAAGAACCTTGGCAACAAGCTTAATTTAGCGGAAATACGGCGGATAAGCGGTGCTTTAGGGCGGCAGGGTAAGGCGGCGCATATCGGGGCGTATGTAGAAGCGGTATTTAAGGCGAATAGCGAAGTTTTAAGGGAGGCGTTCAAAATGAGCGATGCGGCAGTGAGTTTAGAGCAGGTGCTGGAAGAAGTCGGTCTTATCGCTAAATGGGAGGCCAGAGGTAAACTGGAAGGCAGATTAGAAGGCAAACTGGAAGGTAAACTAGAAGGTAGATTAGAAGGCAAACTAGAGGGCAGATTGGAAGGTAAACTAGAAGGCAAACTGGAAGGCAGATTAGAAGGCAAACTAGAAGGTAAATTGGAAGTTGCCCACGCCCTCAAGGTATCAGGTTTACCCCTCGCTCAAATTGTCCAGTTTACAGGCCTTACCGAAGATCAAATCCGTAAGCTTTTACCCTAGCCTCCCGCCAAAAGCGGCGTGCGACTTATGCAGATTTTACAAAAATTTTAAAGAGTTTTCACGCGGGGTCGCAGAGACCGCATAGAATTTTAGGAAATTTACATACAAAAACTCATGCATACTTTGCGCCTTTGCGTTATCCCTTTCCTGTTTTCAAAGTCTATGCGTTTATCGTGATTTTCCGCTACTTGCACTTGCCGCTAAATGCCTCTATGGTTACGTATGCAGGATGATCCGGACATTAAACCCGTAAACGAAACAGCAAACGAAAACCCCATAGCATGGCACCCTGCCTTTATCGAGGCTATACAGCTTGAACTGGAGCAATACAAAGATATTCTTGAATTTAATCCGGAACACCAGTTGACCTCCGAGCCGCTGAAGATAGATGTACTAATCATCAAAAAACCGCCTGACGTTGTTATCAAAAAGAACATCGCCGCTATCTTCCGCGCCGACAACATCGTCGAGTACAAAAGCCCCACGGATTATGTTTCTGTGGAGGATTTCTACAAGGTATACGCTTACGGCTGTTTGTATGTAGTACAAACAAAAGCCGCAATTACCGATCTAACCCTTACCTTTATCGAGAGCCGCCATCCCCGCGCGTTGTTGGCCCATCTTAAAGATGTTCGTCATTTCCGTATTGAAGAAAACAGCCGGGGGATTTATACTGTGGTTGGTGATGTGCTACCCATTCAGATAATCGACAGCCGTAAGCTGTTGCCGGAGGAGAACATCTGGTTAAAGAACCTTGGCAACAAGCTTAATTTAGCGGAAATACGGCGGATAAGCGGTGCTTTAGGGCGGCAGGGTAAGGCGGCGCATATCGGGGCGTATGTAGAAGCGGTATTTAAGGCGAATAGCGAAGTTTTAAGGGAGGCGTTCAAAATGAGCGATGCGGCAGTGAGTTTAGAGCAGGTGCTGGAAGAGGTCGGTCTTATCGCTAAATGGGAAGCCAGAGGCGAGAAAAAAGGTAAACTCGAGGGCAGATTAGAAGGCAAACTAGAGGGCAAACTGGAAGGTAAACTGGAAGTTGCCCACGCCCTCAAGGTATCAGGTTTACCCGTCACTCAAATTGTCCAGTTTACAGGCCTTACCGAAGATCAAATCCTTAAGCTTTTACCCTAGCCTCCCGCCAAAAGCGACGCGCAACTTATGCAGATTTTACAAAAATTTTAAAGAGTTTTCACGCGGAGCCTCAGGGAAAAATCAAGAATTTATGAAAAACATTCCGTAAAAACAATGATTTTTGATGCTTCATAAAAACTTACATACAAAAACTCATGCATACTTTGCGCCTTTGCGTTATCCCCTCCTGTTTTCAAAGTTTATGCGTTTATCGTGATTTTCCGCTACTTGCACTTGCCGCTAAATGCCTCTATGGTTACGTATGCAGGATAATCCGGACATTAAACCCGTAAACGAAACAGCAAACGAAAACCCCATAGCGTGGCACCCGGCCTTTATCGAGGCTATACAGCTTGAACTGGAGCAATACAAAGATATTCTTGAATTTAATCCGGAACACCAGTTAACCTTCGAGCCGCTGAAAATAGATGTACTAATCATCAAAAAACCGCCTGACGTTGTTATCAAAAAGAACATCGCCGCTATCTTCCGCACCGACAACATCGTCGAGTACAAAAGCCCCACGGATTATGTTTCT
>BOBI01000156.1 GCA_026002305.1 Spirochaetia bacterium | reverse complement strand
CGAAGCGGACTTTGTTCCATTTGGTAAATGATATTCGGGAAACCGGTCCAGTCCGACCCGAATACAATAATTTTAGCAAGTTGGGCAAAGAATTATATCATTGTCATCTTGCCTATAACTGGGTTGCGGTTTGGCGCAATGAAAACGAATCATTTTTTGTGGAGGTTGAATATGTTGGCAGTCGTGAAAATGCCCCCTATTGAGTTTAGCATACAAGGTAAAATACCTGATAAATATCTTGATCTTATGAAAAAGGATTTTGGCGAGGCTTTATCGGTTTTTGACGATGACGAAACGGTACTCGTTACGGATATGGATTGGTATAAGGAAACAAAGAAAAGAGAAACACCCTGTAACACACTTCGCTTTTATCGGAAATTACATAACATGACGCAGAATATGCTTGCAGAACAGCTCGGCATAACTAAACAAAAAATCTCGAATATGGAACATAACGCAAAACCTATAAGCAGAAAAACAGCTTATCAGTTGTCGGAAGTATTCAAAATAGACCCGGGCCGCTTTATATGAAACTGTGTCTCTGCGGCGGGTCGGGGATATCTACTATACAGGTGTTCGGAATAGGTGTTTTTAACGAATGCCGTCGATAATTATTATAATGGAAAGGTTGTAAATTAAGGGACGAAAGTGGAAATGAACTACCGCGCGGCAAGCCACGCGGCAGTTCATCCTTTGATAGGATAATTTTGGAACTGGCTCAAATGATTAAGACTTACGAGACACTGCTAGGGTATTAGACGCTCCACCACAATGCTGGAAATATAGTCATGTACAGATTGCGCACCCTTATCAGCGTTATACCGAATGGTGTTTTCAATATCTTCCGGCAGATGCAATGTTTTCAATAATAGTTCGCCCCGCGCCGCATCAACAACGTGTTTTGCCTTATTCGGCATTTCATTGTCACCCTTTTTCCAAATCACCTTTACATCACTACTCATTTCAAGACCTCCTCAAGAAGTTTTTCGATACTACAAAACTAACACTTACGCCACCGTCGCTTGCAGTGGTGCCAGGCACCAAATTTCCACAGTAAATAGATTTTTCTTTTTCTCATCCAAAGCAATTTTTAGTGAATTAAAAAATGTCTTATAATCACTTTTAGTATTCTTTATCTGGGAATTTAGCAATTTGATTTGTTCTGCGAAGTTGTCGTAAAACTCAGTCGTATTAATATTTGTGGTAGTTTCTAAATCAGAAAGTTCTATACCAATTTTTGACATTTTGCTATCAATGCGACTTTCAAATTTCTTGACTTCATCATTAAAATAACTGCCAAGCCCTAGCCCAACGGTCATCGCTTATTTCGTTTCCACAAAAAGCACATTTTTCGCCTTTTTCGTGTTTGTGTATTCTTAAACCCTCTTTTGCAAAATTTTGCTTGTCAGTGTTGTTTTGCAACTCTGTAATAATTTGTTGTTGTGTAACTTTTGACTTCAAAATTTCATTTGTAGATTTCAAAAACTCAGATAAAATAATTACTGAGAATGATTTTTTTGTAATTGTTGCTTTTGGTTCCGCTTTTATGGTTGCTTTGTGCTTTTTTATTTCGTCATCTGATAATAATTTAGGGCTTTTCGTTATATCATCTTGAAAATTATTTGTATTGTATGTTCTACCCAGCCCGCAAGAGGTTGTTATGCTTCTTGCACTATCAGTATAAAACTTTTCAATTTTCTTATTTTGGGCATCAAAATTTTTATTTGCTGTTTCCAACTTAGTAAAAAGATTTTCAGATTTATCTTCTGGATTTTCGGTTTCTTTTTTGATTTCTGCTATATTCTTTTCAATTTCATCAATTTGCTTTTGTATTTCGGCATTTTCTTTTCCAAGAGCAATCGCATCTAATCTTCTATTTTCACCGACAATATTTTCAAAATCCTTAAATACAAAAACATTGTATTGGCTCGATAATTGATTCTTAATTGCATCTGTGATAGTCGTTTTACCCGTTCCATTTTTACCAAAAACAAAATTAACATTTTTGGATATAGTGAGTTCTTTGCTATTTGTAGCAAATCTTTCTGGAAATGAAGATAAATCAATTTTAAGGTCAGCCATAATTATTCCTCTTGTTAAACTGTCCCTTGTTATTTCAAACACTGTATTTCAACAGGGCTACGCATTACCCTTAGCTCTATTGTGGCTTTTGCAAAGCATTTGACAATTTGCAATAGCTGTAGCGCCGCCTTTACTCCACGCCATCACATGGTCTGCGTCCATATCGGTAAGTTTATACGTCTTGCCTTTTGATTTCGGATCTAATTCACAGAGCGGGCACAAACCGTTTTGTTGCTTGTATACTGCTTGTTTAGTCGCTTCGTCAAAGATGCGGATTTCCAACAACTTTGTGTCGGTTTCTCTGCCAAGCACATACTCAAAAATACCGCGCCGGTTTTTTACATACGGATCGGCATAGAGCTTTTGCACCGCCGTGCTGATTTTGGAATGATCATACGATTGTCCGTGAAAGGTTTCGTAGAGCCGCCCCCATTCCAGACCGCACATTTCTTTTTCCACATCGTCAAAAACACCGGAAACCCAGTCGATAACCGCATTAAAATAATTTTTGAGTTCGGTGATGTCGCTATCCGTGCGATGCGCCGCCATGTAGCCATCCGAATTGCCTTTGCTCACCCAGTCGATGACCGTAGCTAGAAAGTCTTGGCGTAAGGCAGAACCCTTCACATACTCACTCCACTTTATTATTTTTCCGTTTTGACTATTCGAAAACTCAGCCTTTGCCAACGTAACAAAATGCCCCGAGTAGATTGCGTTGCGTACTTCCTGCTCGTTAAGTGGCACACCGACAATGTTTATAGTTTTGAACCAGTCCTTGATTTCGCTTTCTTCGCCTTCACAGTGATAGACGAGTAATGTGCTGTCCATAATGAGCTCTTGCTCATCTGCGCTTAGGCTACTGAATACTTGCTCGCGCCCATTATATATAAGGGCAAACTTGCCGGTAGTAAATCGCCCGATAGATGTTATGCGCTGTTGCCCGTCCAGCACCTCAAAATGAGTGGGGTCCACATCGTTAAAATAAATCAAGCCGAGCGGATACCCGCGTAGAATTGATCCTATCACCGCGACATCTCGCTTGCCATCTGCGTAAATGTAGTTACGCTGATATTCCGGCTGTATTGTAAGCTTTCCGCCTAGCCCGAATAGTCCTTTACCTTCTAATTCGTTATAGATAAAGCCGTCCACAATCTCGCGGATAGTATATGTTTTTAGTGTCGTTTTCACTGCGTGGCTTCTTTTTTTGCCTTAATGAGTATTCGTTTGTATGCCATTTTTGCTACCC
>BOBI01000155.1 GCA_026002305.1 Spirochaetia bacterium | reverse complement strand
AATGGGTTAAGACGGCCGAGGATGGTTTTTTTAAATCGTTTGAAGTTTTAGGTTCGGGCATTTCCACCGAGGAGCAGGTGTCGTGGGCTTATTTTTTGGGCGGGCAGCGAATGCGCAATGTTCCTTCGTATTCACTGGAAGATTTTATCTACAGCACAACAGACAAAATTGATATAACGCCCTTTGGTTTGGAATCGCGCTTTTGGTATGCGGGAAAGGAGATACCGGATTACAAACAGCTTGAGGGAATAAGAACCCAAACTGACGAAACACCGCTTGAACGAATTCTGTTTAGTCATAATATTCCAATCTCAGAATTTGTTGTTCAAAGTTATATACGCGATGCGCTGTTTCGCGGCGACACGGATCCTACAAATATTACACGGAGGGTTGCTCCGGTTGAATCCGGCGTGAGTATACGCAATCTTGATTTTATTGCCGCCTATATATGCGACGCGTTGGAAGATTTTGAAGATGTTTATTCAATATTTACCGATCAAAAGGTTGGGCCTGTGCGTGAACAGGCCGCCGAGCTGCACACCGAGGTTATTAAATTTGCAGCCAGTTTAAAAAAAGGCGATATTGATTCTTCAATTTTGCCAAAACATACGTTTATTATTTTGTCGCAAATACAAATGTTTGCAAGCAATGTGCTGGAAGAAATTGATATGTTTGAAACCCCAAAGCAGGAGGAGTTAAACGCCATAGAAAACTCAATGGAGAGCATGATTGATTTTTTTGATGAACTGAAAGAACTAATTGATAACTCGCGTAAGAATTTCAGGTTGAATAATATCACATTGATAACCGACAACAATTATGATCATTCGTCGTGGCGTATAATTCAAATAAGTATTGGCGGAACGGGTATATGGCGGCGTGTTTCCGTGCCTGTAACGCTGACGTTACACGATGTCCGTAAATTGATAACCGGTGTTTTTAACTGGGGTAGAAAGCTGCCTTATAAATGGCTTCTTGAATATGTTGCCATTGACAAATTTTTTGATTCGGACGGCCTTGTTAAAGAAAGTTTGAAAATTGCAGATTTATGCGCGCATTGTGTAAGCGAAATAACTTATGAATACGGCGATTGGTCTGTAAAGATTATAATTACAACAGGCGGGGCGGACGGCGAAAAAAAGATTCGCTGCATAACAGGAGAGGGCTGCGCGCCGCCTGAAGATGTGGAAGGCCCGCTTAGGTTTAGGCGTTTTGTTTCCGCGCTGGGACGCTCAAACAGAGAAGAACAAGAGACAGCCCGCGCACAACTCGGCGATTCTTTCAACCCTGAAAACTTTTCGGTTGATGAATGTAACAAAACACTTGCCGGTATTTTTGGATAGGCGGTATTTTGGGGGAGGATTATGGCGATTGAAATTGAATTAAAAGCTCATGTTGAAAAGCCTGATGAATGTGCAGCCGCTCTATCCGGCATTGCGGAATTTTTGTTTGAATTTAAAAAAGACGATACATATTGGAAAATGAAAAATACCAATGCGCAGAATACCGCGCAGGTACCGGATGTACGTATACGAAAGGAGTATACCAAAAATAAAACCGGTGAAAAAAGATTTGTGCTGGTTACATACAAAACAAAAAATATAGTTAACGGTATTGAAGTGAACAATGAAAAGGAATTTGCGTTATGCGACGTAGAAGTTGATAATGCCGCCGCCGGAAGCGCCGTCCAGTCTTTCGAGGAATTGTTAAGCCGCTTTGGTCTTGCCCCTTCAATCAGCAAAAACAAAAACGGTCGCGCGTGGAATTATAACGGCATTACCGCGGAGTTATCCCTTGTTCAGGATTTGGGCTGGTTCGTTGAGTTGGAAATTATTTCCGATTCAAACGACGGCGGCACTGTAGCGCGGAGCAAGGAAAGGCTGTTACATTTATTGCACAAACTTAACATCGGCGACGATGCAATAGAACCGCGCTATTATACCGAAATGCTCATCAGCCTTGATAATAAAAAAAACGGGAAAAACGAAAAACTATGATATTGATTTTATTATTGACTGTTTCGATAATTCCTCTTCTATGTGTGTTTATTTTCAGGCGTGCATTGCGCATAACGCTTCCCGTGTTTTTGCCTGCCATAGCCGCAGGTATTTTCTCCCTAATCGCAGCCGCTGTTACACAGGGCATTTTACCGCTCGCGCAAGGCGGCGGGCGCCTTGCGCGAGCTTATGACATATTTGTCAGAATAGCCCTAACCGAGGAAGGCTTTAGATTTTTGTTCCTGCTTGCGTTATCCGCCGTCCTAAAAAAGCATAGCCGCCCTGCGGCGGTGGGGCCGCCGCTTTTGGCCTGCGGCCTTACCGCAGGTTTCGCATTCGCGGCGCTTGAAACCGCCATTTTTGCCGCCTCCGCCGCCGACATGATGGTACTGCGGCTGATAACGGCGGCACCCCTGCACGGCGCCTGTGGTATCCGTTGCGCTATGGCGGCGCGATCCCTGTTTGCCCCTGTTGGCGGCGGGGAGACGGTGAAGCCGCGTAAAACCGGAGGGCCCCTTTTTTATGCAATCGCCTTACACGGCTTTTATGATACCTTGATAGTCTGCGGCGGACTTTTTACGGCAGCTGCCGCCCTTTTCGCCATAACATCATTAATTTCAGGCTGTTTGACAATAAAGAATGAGAATAAAGCGGCGGCTATTCAATAATATCCAGCAGCTCAATGTTAAAAATAAGCACGGAATTTGGCGGAATGGCGCCGTTGCCCGCGCCTTCCGGCCCGTAAGCAAGATCGCTTGGTATCCAGACCTTGTATTTTGAGCCAACGGTCATAAGGCGCACCGACTCCGACCAGCCGGGTATAACCTGATTAAGCCCAAATTCCGCAGGTTGCCCCCGTTTATAGCTGCTGTCAAAAACAGTGCCGTCGGTAAGCGCGCCTTCGTAATCCACACGAACAACACTTTCAGCATCAGGTTTATCACCATTACCTTGGGTAATAACCTCGTATTGCAAACCACTTTCGGTGGTCTTAACGCCGACCCGTTTTCCATTTTCAGCCAAAATCTTTTTGCCATTTTCAAGGTTAGCTTTTGCCAGCCTCTCGGTGGATTCATCAAGAATTTTACGTACAATTTCTGTCGCGGCCTTCTCGTCGGTTTTACTGGATTTATTCATCGCATCCTTAAAACCGCGCATAAATCCGTCATAGTTAAATTCCAGATTAAACTGCAGCATATCCAGCCCCATAAGCACCCCGAAAGCATAACTTTGATCCGCGTCAATACTTTGCTTCGCATCATCCTGCGCCGCAAGCGAAAAAACCGCCATGATACCAATGGCCGCACCCAAAAATATTTTTTTAAACATACTGAAAAAATTGTAAACTTAATTTTTAGTTATAACAATCGTGGGCTC
>BOBI01000154.1 GCA_026002305.1 Spirochaetia bacterium | reverse complement strand
CAATCACTTGACTATTCAGTACCTGATGATATATATTTAAATAAAAGGCATGATATGCCGACAATGAAAGTGGCTTAACACACCTACTTTTTTAAATTTTTTTGTATAAAAAATTCGGCGCACTTCATCCCTTCTCCCGAAACAGGAGCGGGCTTTTATAAAGTTTTCATCGCAGAGTATCATCAGGCCGTGAACGAAAAACGCCGGAAGATTCAAAACACAATATATTTCGCAGGCATGGTTTTCCCCATGACCGAAATTGTGTTCAAGATGGTATCCATAGTTTTTCAGGACGTTGTTGTTCCCATTCTCTATCTTCCAACGGGCGCGCCCGCAATCGACCGGCAAGTCCACATTGTCCTTGGTGATGGTTTTGTCCGTTATCCAACTGTTTTTGTAGACGATTTTCCCCGTTTCCCGGATATAGATCTCAAAATGAAGGTACTGTACCATGAGTTTTTCCCCGTCAGCACGGTTTTCAAGGCCATTCACCCACGTATACCGATATTCACGATGGTTTTTCCCGGTCCAGACGACCCGTGTAAGCGTTTCGGGGGTACTGTATTTGAATTGCTCGGCTATCCACGGGTGGGAATCGTCCTTACAGGTAAATATAAAGCTCAAGCCGCTGTCCAAAACGGCTTTACAGGTGTTGTGATTGGCGTATAAATCATCGCCCGGCAGGGTAGCCTTCAGTTCTTTGTAGTATGCGCCGTGTTTTTCCAGCAGTCTTTTCGCCGCGGTTCGCTCACAGTCCTGTTTTTGCTTCCCATAAGTCTTTTGTACCGGTTCCGCATCATCATTTTTGTCAGTTCCCCGCGTATCTTCGTTCCGGATCATTTCCGGTGCAAGCGGTAAAACCACTTCCCCGCCGGGACGCACAAGAACGGCGGCGGTCATGCTATGATAACAGGTTGTTTTTCCACCCCTGGTGATATGCAGGCAGTGGTCGCAAAACACTTTTTCGGACGATTGGAACCAAACCCCGTCCAAAGCTATCAAAACGCCGCCGTCCAACACCTTGTACTGCTCAAAAACACCGTATTTTTCAGCCAACCGTATGCCGTCTTTGAAGTTTTCGTCAAACTCTTCCGGTTTTACCCCGTCAATCAGCCTGGTTATCTGATTATTACAGGGTATTTCCTTCACGTTCAGGATGTTTTCAGTGTTTTTTCGCTGATTCCCCCGATCCAACGACCCTTGGTAACTCAACATTGACAGATGTTGAAAGAAAAAAATCCCGAATGCGCTTTTTATCGCATCGGCAATTTCATAGGTTAGATTAAATCCTTCCCGTCGCTTCCCCGCCGAACTTCCTTCGACCCGTTTCCCAATTTCCTTAAACCGGCTTAACTGCGCCTTTAATATTCCCCGTCCCATGGTATCATTTTATCAGATGGTTTGTAAAAGTAAAATTGCTGGGACAGCAGCAATTCTGAATTTGAATAAATCCCCCGCTCCAAATACATTTTTTTCTGCCTTTAACACAAAAACGGCGTGCGGTTTGCTATACAAAGCCCCTTTGGCTGCATATTGCGGCAGATGCGGAGGTGCTTTTGGAACTTCGAGATTAGTACTATAAGGCAAGCCGCTCGCAGGTTTCATCGTTACGCGTTGGTGCTATTCGGACGTTATCTTTTCCTTGACCACCAGAAGCGGTTTAACCGGCATTACGCAATATGCGTCACACTGGAACCCGCGAGCGTTTGCATCATGGTACCAATTTCAGAACTGAATGCACCTCTGTTTTTGTAGGGTAATTAAGCCAAAGGGCACCCGCCACACAACCCGCACGCCGCCTTTCTGAACAAAAGCAGAAAAAACGCTTTTGACGCTAACACAGGGAAGATCAATTAAAAATTGACAATTAACAATTGAGCCAGTTGCAAAATAGATTTTAATAGCAAAAACGGGAGAAACCTTGTAAGATAGAAATTGAAAAAGAACTATCAAAAGGAGACTCCCGTTATGAAAACTATATCTGAAACCATTGGTGGTGCGCAAGCTCTTCCCGATATAAATTTTGATCTGCAAAATTGTTTTGAAGAGCAGCTTACCGATGAATATAAAACATTTTTACAAATGTTACGTGTAATTGAAGAAGCACAACCTCATGTTGAACGACAATATGCCGGTGTTGGTAGGAAGCCATACCAATACTTGCCGTATCTGCGAAGTATGCGGGCAATGCGATATTTTAAAATCGGCAAGACTAAAGAATTAATGCGGCGATTGAAGGGAGAGCCAAATTTAGGATTATTGTGCGGATTTAAGAAAGTTCCGCACAAGTCGCAATTTTCAAGAAACTTTTCAGTGTTATCAAAAATGAATATAATGAATGAAACTTTAGAAAATATGGTGAAAAAAGCGCATAACGGCACTATCGTTTATCATCCGAGCAGGGATTCAACATCAATAGAAGCGCGGGAAACTGTCAAAAAGAAAAAGCCGGAATACAAGGTTAAGAAGCGGCTGGGACGTCCTAAGAAGGATGAAAAACGCATTACACCGGCTATCAACAGAATTGACAAACAAATAACTCAAAGTGCTTATGAAGCATTAAAAGATATTGATACAGCTTGTGCTTACGGATGTAAAAAGAACTCAAGCGGCAATATTTATTTTTGGAAAGGCTGCAAATTGCATCTTGATATAAGCGACTTAGGGTTTCCTTTAAACGCAATAATTACGGGTGCAAATGTTCATGATAGTCAGCTTGCAATTCCAATGGAAAAAATCACGGAACATCGGGTGCGGTTTTGTTACAGCCTGATGGATGCGGCGTATGATTCAAAAGCAATAGATGATTTTATTCGCAGCCGCGATCGCATGCCAATTATTGAGCCGAACAGAAGACAAAATAGTAACCGTCCGCCGCTTGATCCGGCTAAGAGGGAGAGATTTAAATTTCGTTCCTGCGTTGAACGTGCAAACGGCTATTTGAAAGATAATTTGTTGCCTTCAAAAATATTTGTAAAAGGTTATGCGAAGGTATCTTTTGTTCTAATGAGCGCTGTTATTTGCTTGGCGGCTTTACGCACACTTCAGTATTTTGTTCTTTGAAATGGGTATTTTGCAACTAGCTCTGTGATATTGATTTTCAAAAAGCGCGTGCCTCTTGCTCTACCCGTGTAGCATTTTTTGAAGTCATGCGATTTTGCCTGCGTTATGCTTACCATGATTCATGGCAAGCCTTCCTGATTTTTCTCTACACTGACGGCGGTTTGGCTGAGCCGGGGTAAATTTAAAATTGCGTTACTATTCACAGCCCATTTTAGGTTGTTGAAAAACCTCGTTCAACGGCAAGGGCTTGCCGGTGCAGAGCTCGTGTAAGGCATAAAAGCCGTTCACTGCATTTCGATTGCAGGTTTCGATGTACG
>BOBI01000153.1 GCA_026002305.1 Spirochaetia bacterium | reverse complement strand
GTCATTTTAATTGCGCTTTCATTGATAGTAAAAGCCTTTATCTGTTACAGTTTTGATATGAAAACCATGCGGCACTCAAGCCGTTACGTCGCATAACGCACGGTTTACGCCGCGCCCGCAGTAGCGGGCTTGGCTGTAGTAAACACCAGTCGGGCTAACGCCCTTTGTGGTGTTTACTACAGCACGTTTTTTGTTGCGCGAAACGCTACGCGTTTCTTTATAGCGCAACAAAAACGTCGCAAACCTTTCACGTTATACGAAATTTGAAATGCCCAAATTTTTTAAGTAAGGCATGAACGAACATTTTAAGGAGAAAAAAATGAAAAAGAGCACATCGCTCGTAGCAGGAATGGCGGCGGCATTGCTGACATTAGGACTGATTTTGGCAGGCTGCGCTACCACCGGCGGGACGCCGGGTAAGGCGCCCGCCTATCGCACTACCACCGGAGAGGTGGCGGATGAGGCCCCCGCCTATTTAAAAAGCGGCTATGCGTATTACCAGAAAGGCGACTTTGACCGCGCTATCGTGGACTACACGCAGGCTATCAGCAGTAACTCGGATTATGCACTGACGTATAAATATCGCGGCGAAGCGTATCTCGCTAAACGCGACTTAGACCGTGCCATAGCGGACTATACGCAGGCTCTCAAGCTTAACCCCAATGATGAGGACGCGTATTTTCAACGCGGCTATGCGTATCTCCAGAAAGGCGACTTTAACCTCGCTATCGCGGATTGCACGCAGGTTATCAAGACTAACCCCACTGATGCGGATGTGTATTTTAACCGAGGCTTGGCGCATAGAGGAAAAGGTTACTATTACTTCGCAATCGCCGACTTCAAGCAGTTCCTCAAGCTTAAACCCGCTAATGAGGCGCTAGCGAAGGAAGCGAACTTGCAGATCACGGTTTGCGAATTAGCTAAAACTGAGGCCATGTATATTGGGGAGACGGCTGCAGCGAAACCATATTTCGACCGCGGAGCTGATTATGCAAAAAAAGGCGACAATGACCGTGCCATCGCAGAGCTGATACAGGCTATTACGATTGCGCCGGAGTATAGGCGTGCTTATTATCTCCGGGGGATTGTGTATGGAAAAAAAGGCGACAATGACCGCGGTATCGCGGACTTCACGCATGCAATCGAACTTGGCTGGGATGATGCGGACCTCTATGCCCTACGGGGCTTGGTAAAGCGACAGAAAGGAGACCAAAGTGCCTTTGATGATTTCTTGGAGGCGCATAATCGTGATCCGAATAATGCTACATTAAAAGCAAATGGGATTATGTTTGCTACACCTGCTGTGCCTGCTACACCTCTGCGTGCTGTGCCTGTTAAACCTGCTGTGCCGCTTAAGCCATAACCGTATCAAAGCCGCTTCGCGGCTGGGCATTTCAAACTTCGTATAACAAACGGTTTGCGCTGCGCCGCAGTAGCGGCTTGGTCTCCGCTACGCTCCGACACATTTTCCGGCGGGCGGACAAGCCGCTCTGTCCGCCGGAAAACGTCGCAAACCTAGAACGTTATGCAACATAACGGCTTGGTACAGGCGATACAAATTTCCAGCGTTTATCTACGATAAACGCAACAAATCCCAAACTATTGCCTTTACTGTAAAAAGCCTTAACTAAAAAATAATATTTACAAAAAATTGAGGAAAGAAATTTACAAAAAGGTAACGGGTGTAATTTGCGAAAACCGGGAAGCGAAGCTTCACGGGAATGAGCAAATTACACCCGTTACGGCGGCTAAATTTACTATATCCCAAAATTTTTTTCGTGTCAAGACGGTGTTTTTGGTATATGTTATTTGCAAGTGAAAATATTTATATTATTTGTTATCCGATAAGGTATTATTTTCACTGACTTTTAGGGTAAACAATAGTTTGGCTGTCATTTTTATTGCGCTTTCATTGATAGTAAAAGCCTTTATCTGTTACAATTTTGATATGAAAACCATGCGGCACTCAAGCCGTTACGTCGCATAACGCACGGTTTATGCTGCGCCCGCAGTAGCGGCTTGGCCAGAGAAAAAACGCAGTCGGCCTGCGGCCTTTGTGCGTTTTTTCTCTGGCACATTTTTTGTTGCTCTGGAAACCTACGGTTTCCTTTATCGGGCAACAAAAAACGTCGTAAACTTTTCACGTTATGTGCAATGCCCCTAAGCGGGTAGAACATACTTGACATTAGTGTAAATAAAGAGGATACTATATTAATGGAGATTTTATGGAAATAATACCTGAAATACAAGCATATTTTGATGCAAAACATGGTTCCGTTGATTCTATTGATAACTATTTCGCCAAGGATATTCGCATTGAAGACACTGGCGAAAATACTGTTATCAATGGTTTTGATAATTGCAAAAAATGGCTTAAAGAAAAAAGTCAACAATATGAAATGGAAACAAAAATTGTTGGCATACAATCGGAAGACAATGGAAGCATTAAAGTTTCTGTATTGGTTTCTGGAAATTTTGCGCCGGGACATTTTCCATTCGATTATTATTTTATCATAACGGACAGGAAAATAAAAGACGTAAAAATAATTTATATGGGGGAATAAACAATGGTTGCAAAAGGAGTAATATATGAGTGATTTTATGGAACTTTGTAAAAAACGGCAAAGTTGCCGTGGTTTTTCCGAACGGCCGGTGTAGCACAATAAGTTGGTGCAATGTGTTGAAGCTGGCCGATTAACCCATTCCGGCTGTAATGCCCAACCGTGGAGTTTTGTTGTAGTGGAAAACCCGGATATGGTTAGTCAAGTAGCACAATGCGGTCAACAGTTAAAGCAAAATGTTTGGTTGGGAACAACAAAAGCGTTTATTATCATTCTGGAAGAACACGCTGTTTTAAGTCCTATTATCAGTTGCTTTCTTGATAGCCAGTATTATGCAAAAGGTGATTTGGGTGCGGCTACCGCATATGTTTGTCTTGAAGCTACTGCACAAGGGCTTGGAAGTAATATTATTGGCCTTTATGACCGTAAAAAGATTTGTGAATTGTTGCAAATTCCGATGGAAAAACAATTCGGTGCCGTAATTGCTTTGGGGTATCCTTCAAATGATACCATTCGTACTAAAACGCGTAAAACATTTGAGGATATTGTACGGTTTGTATGAACTATGCAATTATTTTGGATAATAATATAATTAGAAAAAATTATTTCCAAAAATATTGCGAGTATAAAAGTACGGGGCACTGCACATAACATACGCTATACGCAGTGCCGCAGTAGCGGCTTGGCCTACGAAAAAACGCAGTCGGCCTTTGGCCTTTGTGAGTTTTTTCTCCGACACATTTTTGAGGTTGCTGGAAACCTGCGGTTTCCTTTATCGCAACCGCAAAAACGTCGTATAGCTTTCACGTTATGCAACATAACGGCTTGGTACAGGCGATACAGATTTCCAGCGTTTATCTACGATAAACGCAACAAATCCCAAACTATTGCCTTTACTGTAAAAAGCCTTAACTAAAAAATAATATT
>BOBI01000152.1 GCA_026002305.1 Spirochaetia bacterium | reverse complement strand
AAGTACGGTATCGCCGTCGCGCCTGACAGAAGAAATAAACAAAATAATTTATTGATTGGGAATTGGAAAGCGCGGAGAAGGGCGGCTATCCGCATTTTATGTTAAAAGAAATTGATGAACAGCCTAAAGCGCTTACCGATACGCTGCGTCCGCGTATAAAGATTAATAATAACAAAAGCAGTATTGATTTTGATGATATAAAACTTGATAAAAGCTGGGTGCGCTCAAAGCGAATTGTTATAACAGCCTGCGGCACGGCGTATCATGCCGCCGTTATCGGCAAGTATGCTTTTGAACATTTTGCGCGGATTCACACGGAAGTTGATATTGCGTCGGAATACCGTTACCGCAACCCTATATGCGATAAAGATGACATTTTCATTGTTATAAGCCAATCCGGTGAAACCGCCGATACGCTTGCCGCGATGCGTCTTGCGAAAAAAAACGGGGCGCGTATTTTGGCAATTACAAACACAGTCGGCTCTACATTATCGCGCGAGGCGGATCTTGTTTTGTATACGCGGGCAGGGCCCGAAATTGCGGTAGCTTCCACAAAAGCGTTTACCACACAGATGATGTGCATATACCTGTTGGCGATACAATTTGCGTACCTGCGTTCACTCATAACCGAAGATGTTTATACACAGTATATAAATGACCTTTTGTTAATTCCCGATGATGTACAAAAAGTTTTAGATGAAAAAGAAGTTGTGCAAAAATTCGCCGCCGGTAATTTTAATAAAACAAAAGTTTTTTATATGGGGCGCTTGTTCGATTACGCGGTAAGCATGGAAAGCGCGCTTAAATTAAAAGAAATAAGTTATACACATTCGGAAGCGTTTGCCGCCGGTGAATTAAAACACGGCACCATTGCGTTAGTCGATGACACAACACTGGTTGTAGCTTTTGCTGCCCAGCAAAAGCTTTTTGACAAAATTGCGTCTAACATACGCGAGGTAACAAGCCGCGGCGCGGCGGCGCTTGTTATTACGTATAACGGCGTTACACGGTTTGATGATATTTGCAGCGAAGTAATTCATGTTCCGCAGACCCCCGATGTTTTTTCGCCGCTTGTATCAATAGTACCGGCGCAGTTATTCGCCTACTATTGTTCGATCCAACGCGGTATCGATCCCGACAAACCGCGTAATCTTGCAAAAAGCGTTACTGTGGAATAGGCTGCCAAAAATACAGAATATTTCAAAGGAAAACCTTCATTTTTTGCATTTTGTTCGTGCTGTTTGTGTTGTTAGTGGTTAAATTTCATACGACTACGAATTAAAGAATGCAATGCGTCCGCTTGACGAAAAATTTGATTATCAATAAACTATAAAATCAACAGGAGAGGTAAAAATGGGGACTATTATATCCGCCGAGACGATAAAGATCACAGAAGGGGCTAAAAAGCAATTATTTCGGTGTACCAATGAGACACAAGTTGAAAAGGTTTTTACAGACTTGGGTATTACTGATATTGCGGCTAAAATTGAGTTGATAAGGTGCTGTATGCAGGTAGAGAATGTTTATGCTGTGCCTGGTGTGCAGACACCGGAGGAAACATACAGAGAAGATTTATCGTTTTTTGTGGAAGGTGCTTGGAGGCAGTTGATCTGAACATGGAAAGAGATATATGTGAAAAGATGTGCGCCGAGTTTAAAGTTTCCGAGAATAATTGTAGGGAAATAGAGAAATACTATGATACCGTTATTTTACCAAAGATAAAAACAAAATATTTGTCTCATTTAGTTGCTTCTATCGAAGAATTGATAAATCGAAAAATGTTAGAGGACAACAAAAAGAAGCTTGAAAATATAGACGAAGCACTTAAGAGTGTACGACGGTATTCTATACTTTTAGTACCGGGAAATGGTGTAGGGAAAGCCAAGACTTATAGTTCAAGATTCGGTGCGGCTGTGTATTATAATCCCAAAAATGAAACAACGGATTTGCGTATACTAATTGCGCATGAATTAGGGCATGTGGTTAGTGAGCATCGAGGAAAAACGAGTAGTGACAATTTTTCAAATGTTTTTGCATTTTTAGCAATTAATGGCAAAGATAAGTTCTATAAAACCAAAGCCCCTACTTTTCAATTTGAAAGCGAAGTAGAAATTATTAGTAATATATCTGCCTTGTGCCCCATTCTTACTGAAGATCAAACTGATATAAGTCGAAAAAAGTAATATCTAAACATGCAATACAGCACATAGCGAGACTTTAGTATTCCCCTTACTACGGTGCTTTCAACCATTGTTCTTATGTCAAAAACGCTACCCCCCGTCTAAAAGTAAAATTGCTGGTGCTCCAATAATTTTCAATTTACAAGCAATCAACAAAAAGGTATCATAAGACCCATGAATGTAGTCGTAATTGGCGCCCAGTGGGGCGATGAGGGCAAGGGCAAGATTGTTGATTACCTTGCCGGCGAGGCAAAGAACATTATCCGGTTTTCGGGCGGGGCAAACGCAGGGCACACCATTGTTACGGGCGGGCAGCAGTACGCGCTGCACCTGATTCCGTCGGGGGCGCTCTATGCCGGTAAGACCGTTATTTTAGGGGCAGGGATGGTTATAGACCCGTCTGCCCTTTTTGACGAAATAGCTATGCTGGAAAGCCGCGGTATAGACACCAAGGGGCGCATTTTTGTTTCGGACCGCGCTCACATTGTGCTGCCTTCTTACAAAGAAGCCGATATAAAACGCGACGCCGCACGCCGCCGTCCTATCGGCACAACGGGGCGGGGCATAGGCACGGCCTATTCGCAGAAAAGCGAGCGCGACGGGATTCGTCTTGCGGATCTATCGTGGCAGGATAAATTAGACGACCTAACCCAAAGCGACCGCGATTTTTTAACGCCTTACATCAAGCGCCTTACGGAAATGTCGATAGACCTTTCCGCATACCTTGCCGCGCACAAAAACGAAAACAACCTGTTTGAGGGTGCGCAAGGCGCCCTTCTAGACCTTGACCTTGGCACCTACCCATTTGTTTCAAGCGGGTTGTCCTGTGCGGCCGGCGCCTCTATCGGCGGCTGTATCGGCCCGCACAGCATCGACAAAGTGTTAGGCGTGTTTAAGGCCTACTCCACCCGCGTCGGCAACGGCCCCTTTCCAAGCGAATGGAAAACCGCCGCAGACGGCGCCAGCCAGGCCGAAGACGCCCTCTGCCGGTTTGTCCGCGAAACAGGCCGCGAATACGGTGTAACCACAGGCCGGCCCAGACGCTGCGGCTATCTTGATCTTGTAGCGCTGCGTTACGCGTGCCGTGTTAATTCAATCGACAGCCTTGTTATGACACACCTTGATGTTTACGATACGTTAGACGAAGTTAAAGTTTGCGTTGCGTATAACATTAACGGAAAAGAGGTGACGGATTTCCCGGCATCAATCCCCGCATTAAACGCCGCTATGCCTGTGCTAAAAACTTTTTCAGGCTGGAAGCAGTCACTTTCTGCCGTTCGCACATACGAAACGCTGCCGCAAAAATCAAAAGAATATATTTCATTTATCGAAGAATTTTGCGAAACGAAAGTA
>BOBI01000151.1 GCA_026002305.1 Spirochaetia bacterium | reverse complement strand
GGGGCAGGGCAGATTTTTGTGTCGTGCGCGGTTAACAGCGGCATAACGGAAAACGGCTGGGTGGTTTATAACAGGATTGCAGGGCCCTATGATTACGCGCTCGCCGAGCCTTCCATAATTACGCTTAATGTTGATAACAACGGCCGGATTTTTATATGTGTTGCGGGTAGTACGCAGGAGACGGATGTACTGGTTTCCGGTAACAGAGGCGAGGGTTTTTCCCGCTATAAAATAAATCATAATGTGAATACTTCGCAGCCGTCTGTTTACGGTGATAATTCCGACGCGCTTGTTCCTAAAATTTTCACGATGTCCGATGGTAGTTATCTCATGGTTATTGTCCGCATTGTCGGACAGAATATGACGCTTTTTTCCGCTCACTCAACCGATGGTTTTAAATGGACGGATTTTTCACAGTTTGTTACCACCGGCGAGGCCACGCAAAATTTTCTACCCGCACACGCTAGTCTTGGCGGCAGGGACTATATTGTTTTTCAGTCATTTGTGGGCGGGATCGATACCCGTTCCAGTAGTTATCAGCTTTATGTAAAGACAAGCGACAACGGGGGGCGGGGTTGGTCGGCTCCCAGACGTATTACCACGGTTGGCGAGAGGTTTGGTAATGCCATTGCGGAGGCGGTTGCTTTTAACAACGAAAGGGCGTATTTGTCGGTAACAGACGGCAGGCTTTTTATGGTATGGGAACGGCGTTACGGTACCACGTCGGCCGGAATTTACGGGGCATATTTGGATTATTCGGGTTCCATTGCCGAAGACACCATGGAAAAAATAAATTCAGGCGCCGGCGCTTGTAACAACCCTGTAAGTTTGAATTATCAGGGTAAAAATATTGTAATTTGGTTTGACAACCGGCGCGGTCAGGATGGGGCGTTTATGGCGATACGCGGCGAATCAACATGGCCGAATACCGAGCTTTCGCGTTTTTCGCAGACCGCTATTTTCCCCCGCCCGCTTGTTTCACAAAACAGGCTATACATATTCTGGCAAGACATCACGGATAAACGCAGCATTATTTCTTGTTTACTGCCGGATACCAGCGCCCCCCTGCCGCGCATAGCGCCTGTTAATTTTACGGACAATAAACGTATTTCAAGTGCAAGGGCGGCGATATCATGGGATGTACCTTACGATTCTTCGGGTATACAGGGCTATTCCTGGGTGTGGGGGCGCAATCCAGACGCGGTTCCCCCCCACCGCATTATGGCTCGGACGGCCAATACGTACCGCGAGGAAATTGCCGATGCCGACGGCCTGTGGTACTTCAACCTTTCAGCCTGCGACAATGCCGGTAACTGGTCGACTCCTGCGCGGGTAACCTTTATACGCGATACAATCCCGCCCGATCCCGTAGAAATTCTGCCGCCGCCGTCCGACGAAGACGGCTTCCTCAATTCCAATAACTTTACCATGCGGTGGAGGCAGCCGCAGGCGGAAGACTTTGCAGGTTTCGCATGGTCGCTGGATTATCTGGGGCCTGTAAACGCAAGTGAATCGTTCATTGCGCATAACGCTTCGCTTATTACCGAAAAACAGAACCGCGCGCTTGCCGTAATGGGCAGGCAGACACAAGCCTATTACGAAAATAATGATGACGGTGTGTGGTGCTTTTCAATTTTCCCGATAGATGATGTAGGGAATGTGGGCGCGCAGTCAACTTTTATTTTCAAACTGAATAAATACGTGCCGCATACTTTTATCACCGCCCTTGCTCCAAATCAGGATATTCAGGGCGATCTGTCTCTACGCATAATAGGACGGGGGTTTAACGAAAACGGCGCTGTTCAAAAAATATTTTTCAGGGACAGGCAAAGAAATGAAAATGTACGCGAGCTTAACATTCAGCATAACGATTACAGCGTGTTAAGCGACAGGGAAATTTTTGTCCGGCGTGTTGAAAATCTTCCCGAAGGAACATACTATATCTATGTAGAGCATCCTGTGCGCGGGCTTGCGGCGGGCAGCCAGCCTGTCAGTGTGCGGCGGACGCTTACCGTAAAGTTGGGTAATTATTCCGCACAGTGGCAGGAAGGGTGGCTGCAAAAAAAGCCCATGCGCTTTGAATTTAATTCCAGCACATTGGCTTTGGCGCTAATCTTGATTTTCTGTATATTGTTGGGTTATATCACTTTGCGGAATATTGGCGTTGTGCTTGTGCATAGCAGGTGGGTCAACATGGAAACGCTTGCAATCATAAATGGGGAGATCATGCCGCAGGAAAAACAGCGACGACGGTTATTAGCATTGCAACGGCAGGGTATAAGCCTTCGTTTTAAGCTGGCTGCCTTTACACTTGCCATTGTCCTGCTCGTTATTGTTATGGTCGCCACCCCCCTTTATATCATGATGACCAATACACAGCGGCAGACACTTATGCAAGGACTTTGGGACAGGTCGGTTGTTTTAATCGAGGGTATCGCGGCAAGCTCCCGTGTTTTTCTGCCTACCAATAACGCCCTGGAATTAGGCTACCTGCCATCGCAAAGCGCCGCCGTACCGGAGGCGCTTTATGTTACCATTACGGGCTTTGGACTGGGTAACACATCAAGCGATGACTATGTATGGGCAAGCAACGATTCTGAAATCAGAAATAAAATTAATACACAAATCCTGGAAGTCGGCGTTTCGCGCATTAATGACAGCATAACACCGGTAGCGAATGAAATGTTTACCAGGTTGAATGCTGACGCAAAAGCGCAAGTCGGGCAGATGGCGGAAAGCATAGCGCAGTTGAACCGTGAAAGTTTACCCCTCTTGATGACAGACAACGCCGCTAACAGGGCGCGTTTGGAAGATATTCAAACCACAACACGCGGGCTGGAACAGCGCATAACGCAAATTCTGGAAAACATTGACGAAGGGATTCACTCGGAGCCCCTTTTCGCTATTGATGACTATGAAAAAACCGGTAACACAAGCTATATACTCTACAAGCCGATTCTTTTCCGCCAGGGCGCAAGTGATATTTATGTACGCGGCATGGTGCGGCTGGAAATATCATCGGAATCCGTTGTGGACGCAATGCGTCAGGGACAAGTTCAAATACTTACGGTGTTGGCGTTTATATCACTGGTAGCTCTTTTGATAGGCGGCGCAGGCGCTATCGTGCTTGCCACATTTATCATCACGCCAATAAAAAAACTCGTTACCCACGTTGAAAAAATGTATTAGTCCGGTTTCCGAATCAAAAATGCACAGTGTAAAGGCGGCAAACCGGCCCTTAAAGTTAAGCGTTTCAATAAAATCGTTGATTTGGTAGACAAGTTTTTCAATCTTAAAGCCTTCCTTCGTGGGTTTCCAATCTTTAAAGTGATTTATGAACATTGTTGCAACCTGAATCATTATGAGGGCGGCCGGTATGCCTTTTCCTGCGACATCGCACTTTATAATTGCAAAATAGCGGTCGTCAATGGCTTGATAATCGAAATAGTCGCCTGAAACGCCTTTTGCGCCTTCGTAATAACCGAAAAACCGCACATTCTTTGCGCTTTTAAATCCTGATGTAAGTTTGTTGCCGTCGCGGTCGGTTTCCAGCGGTATGAATTTTTTCTGTA
>BOBI01000150.1 GCA_026002305.1 Spirochaetia bacterium | reverse complement strand
ATTAAAAACTTCCGGGTGAGCCTTTTCGATCTCATCAAACAGGATCACGCTGTAAGGACGGCGCCGCACAGCCTCTGTCAACTGGCCGCCCTCATCGTAGCCCACATAACCGGGCGGCGCCCCTATCAGGCGGCTTACCGAATGCTTTTCGCCGTATTCGCTCATGTCGATACGGGTAAGCGCCTTTTCATCGTTGAACAAAAAGTCGGCAAGCGTTTTCGCCAATTCCGTCTTGCCCACGCCGGTTGGCCCCAAAAACAAAAAGCTCCCCAGCGGCCGCGCCGAATCGCTAATACCGGCCTTGTTCCGCCTTATCGCGTTGGCCACCGCCGAAATTGCGGCCTCCTGTCCCACCACCCGTTTTTCCAGCGTCTGCTCCAGGTGCAGGTATTTTTGCATCTCGCCCGAAAGCATTTTTGAAACTGGAATCCCCGTCCACGCCGAAACCACGGCTGCAATATCCTGCTCGCTCACCTCCTCGCGCAGTAGAGGCTGGGGCGCTGCCGGGGAGACTTCCCCCCTCTTTTGAATACCTGCGACGAGCGTTTCGAGATCCTTTTGCGTCTGCGGAATTAGGCCGTATCGCAGTTCTGCGGCTTTGTTAAGGTTGCCTTCGCGCTCATACCGCGCCTGTTCAATGTTTAATTCCTCGATTTTCTGCTTTAAGGCGCGAATTTTCTCGATTCCGGCCTTCTCATTCTCCCAACGCGCCTTCATTGCGTCGCGCGTGTCGGTTAAATTGGCAATTTCGCCGTCTAATTTAGCCAAACGCTCGATAGAAGCGGGATCAGATTCCCTTGAAAGCGCGTGTTTTTCTATTGAAAGCTGCAAAAGCCGCCTGTCCAGCTTGTCCAACTCCGTAGGGCGGCTATCAAGCTCCATTTTTAGGCGGCTCGCCGCCTCGTCCATAAGGTCAATCGCCTTGTCGGGCAGAAAACGGCTCGTAATATACCGCGCGGAAAGCTCGGCGGCGGCTACCAGCGCCTCATCTTTAATACGCACACCATGATGCACCTCGTAGCGTTCCTTTAGACCGCGCAATATGGCGATGGTATCCTCTACCGAAGGCTCACCGGCGTAAACCTGCTGAAAGCGCCTCTCCAGCGCGGCGTCCTTTTCGATATACTTGCGGTATTCATTTAGCGTAGTCGCCCCAATACAGCGCAACTCGCCGCGGGCAAGCGCCGGTTTTAGCAAATTGGAAGCATCGGTTGCGCCCTCTGCAGCGCCCGCACCTACCAAAGTATGAAGCTCGTCAATAAAAAGAATAATGCTCCCGTCGGCGGCCCGCACCTCGTGTATCAGGGCCTTTAGGCGCTCCTCGAACTCGCCGCGAAATTTTGCCCCGGCAACCAGCGCGCCCAAATCCAGCGCCAAAAGCCGCTTGCCCTTTAGCCCCTCCGGCACATCACCGGCAACAATGCGGCGGGCAAGCCCCTCGGCAATCGCCGTTTTGCCCACCCCGGGCTCGCCGATGATAACAGGATTATTTTTTGTCCGGCGGCTTAAGACCTGCATCACGCGGCGAATCTCCTCGTCGCGCCCGATAACAGGGTCAATCTTTTCCTGCCGCGCCAGCGCCGTTAAATCGCGGCAGTATTTTTCAAGCACCGCGTATTTGTTTTCAGGATTTTGGTCTGTAACCCGCATATTTCCCCGAACCGTTTTCAGAGCCTCCAACAACACAGCCTTGGTAATACCGTGTTTTTTAAGCAAATCACCGGCGCTGCCTTCGTTCTGGGCAAGGGCTAAAAGAATATGCTCGGTGGAAATAAAATCATCTTTAAGAGCGGCGGCCTCGTTTTCGGCCTTGGACAAAGTTTTAGACACCGCCTGCGACAGCAAAATCTGCGCCGCATCCCCGTAAACCTTCGCCGCCTTGCCAAGGGCGGCATGGACATCGGCCTCCAGCGCCGCAGCTTGAACCCCAACCCGCTCCAGAAGCGGCGGCGCAACCCCGTCCTTCTGTTCAAGCAGCGCCAACAGCAAATGTTCGTTTTCAACCTGGCTATGATCGTTTTTTTGCGCAACCGTCTGCGCTTCGCTCAACGCTTCCTGCGCCTTAATAGTTAAATTTTCGTATTTCATAATACTTTAAATTTACCAAAAAACCGGCAGAAACGTGTCTTGCGCCTTAAATCACCGTACCCGGATAAAGCACCGTGTTTTTCGGGACAACAATAATGCCATCTACAATGTGGTAGTTTTCGTATTCACCATCGGCGCGGTTAAGGTTGTCTATACCAATACGGCAGCCTTCGCCAATGCGGGCATTTTTGTCGATTATCGCGTTTTTAATTATCGCGCCCCGCCCTATACCGATATTCGGGATACGCTCGTCGCGGTTTGCCTGTTTTTGCAGCTCGGTTTCGTAAAAGTCGCTGCCCATGCAGACAACGCCATTAAGGCTTGCGCCGGATTCGATAATTGAACGCACCCCCACAATGGAACTGGTGATAGAGGCATTGGTAATAATACAACCCTCCGAAGCCACCGATTGATCCATTGTGCTGTAATTCATCTTGGAAGGCGGCAGGTTATACATTCTTGTATAAATAGGGTGATCCTCGTCGTAAACATCAAAATCCGGTTTAATATTGGCAAGATTCAGGTTTGCGTCGAAAAAGCTCTTTATCGTACCAATGTCTTCCCAATAACCGTCAAACGGATAGGCGTTTACCTTTAGTTTATTTATAGCGTCGGGAATAACTTCTTTTCCAAAGTCGGTAAACTGATTGTCCAGACTTTCATCCATTGTTTTGGCATTAAAAATATAAATACCCATTGAGGCAAGGAAGACATCCCCTGAGTTTTTGTTCTTTTTCATAGAGTCGGGGGCTTTAAAATCCGAAATATCTTTTGCGGGGCCCGGCTTCTCTAAAAATTCCGTTATAATATTTTGACCGGTTGCCTTTAAAATACCAAGCTGGCTTGCTTCCTGCCGGCTTACGGTGGTGCAGGCAATGGTAATATCTGCGCCGGAGTCCTTGTGCGCTTTTAACATATCACGTAAACTCATGCGGTAAAGTTGATCTCCTGAAAGAATGATGTAATAATCCGGTTTATGCGTTGTAAAGTGAGCTAAATTTTTACGCACCGCATCCGCCGTGCCTTCAAACCAGCCCGAATGTTCAAGAGTCTGTTCCGCAGCAAGAATTTCAACAAAACCCTTTGAAAAATGGTCGAAAGAATAAGCGTGCGCTATATGAATATGGAGCGAAGCCGAGTTAAATTGCGTTAAAATGTAGACTTTTTTTAAGTCCGCATTCATACAGTTTGAAAGGGGTATGTCGATGATCCGGTATTTGCCACCAAACGGAACCGCCGGTTTTGAACGTGATTTTGTTAAAGGAAATAAACGAGTTCCCTTACCACCGCCTAAAATTATTGATAAAACTTCAGACATAAACCCTCCTTTAAAGCCCCATACGCTATAAGAATTTAAGCCTCTACAGACTTTGCTGTATATTATACTAAAATTTTCAAAAAACGTCTACTTAAATTAATTTGCGGTGCAGGATAAACGCATAGAAATTTTTCCTGTCGTTTTTTCTGTTAATTTTTAAGGATTAAGCTGATTTTAAAGTCTATGTTTTTATA
>BOBI01000149.1 GCA_026002305.1 Spirochaetia bacterium | reverse complement strand
CTGGGTATCAATGGTTTTGCTGCTTCCCAGAAATCGTCGGTTATTTCCCATGATTGTTTTTGCCTCATACTTATCCCTCCTCCTTCTGTATCGGATGGGATTTGTTGGTTATTTAGGGATAAGCTCTAAGCCACTCGCTTATCTGCTGCAAATTTACACCTTTGATTTTTTCCGCCTCGCGCACAAGGTTGTACGCCTCGCGGATACCCGCGTTAATCCGCGCCAGACAAAACGTATACGGCTCGTTCAGTTTTTGCAGTTCGGCAAGGGCAAGCTGTTCTTTCGTGGGCGGCTGCCGGTAACGCAGTTGCTGGTCAAGCTCGTTGATTTTCCGCTCTTTCTGTGCGATTGCCGCTTCCTGCGTTTCGCGGTCTTTTTTGCGAGTGTCTTTTTCTTTTTTGAGCGCGTCACTCGTTTTTCTTGCGTATTCGCAAACTTCGCGGTAAGACATTGCGGAGATAGCGTCAAGATTTTTACCGTTTACTTCTCCGCCTTTTTCAAGTGCCTCAACATCATCATCCGCAAGAACTGTAAGCACTTTCATTTTTGCGGTTTCCAAATGCGCTAGCGCTGGCGCATTTGAAAATTTACGCGCCGCAAGCATAGCGTATTGCGCGGTACGCGCGGCTATACCAAGCCGTTCAAGCGATGCCATAAAATCGCCGTGCATTTCGTGCGCCTTAATACGAATTAGGCGTTTGCCCATTTCCAGTAATGCGCTACCAGCCTGGTCCTGGTAAAAACGAATCTCGTTTTCCATACGGTCAAGTTCATACGCCATGCCGTCGCCAAAAATATTATCCGCTTCGATAATCTCTTTGTCTTTTTTTACAACGGCGATAATTTCCTTACTGTTTGCGCTTCTGGTTTTTATTTCCTTCCCAACAGCTTTTATACGCCCCTTGTGACAATGCTCATCAATTTCGCGCGCGGTAAGTTCCGCGAGAAATTCTTCCAGTTCCGCATCGCCCAACCGCCCGATTGCCGATGTAAAATTTCCGTCCTGCGCGGGAATACTAAAAAGCCCTTCATATTTTTTTGCTTTTGCCATAATATGATTCCTATTGCATCGCGGTTGCGTACCGCGCTTCTTCTTCCGTGAGTTTTAATTTTGCCTCACGGAACCCTTGCATCATAATTCCCGCAAAGTTTCCAAACTTTGGGGACATCCGCCACCTGCCGTCATCATCACTACGCTCAATCCACCCCCGCGATTTTAGAATTTTCAAATCGCGGCAGATGTTCGCTTCAAGCGTTCGCAATTCCGCTGCAAGTGTTTTGTTAGTCATGCCGTGCGTTTTGCTTGCCGCCAGCTTTTCAACGATAAGCAAAATACGCTCTTGTGAATTTATTTTTTCCATATCAGCTCCCTTAGCGCGTAACCCGCGCCGATAATAAGCGGCAAATGAAGTCTTTCACCTAAATCTTTAATTCCTATCGCAACGCGGTATATCAAAAACTTCATACAGCCCCCTACACCTGTCCTTTCAAAAGGTCTTTGTTGATTTCCTCTTTGTCGGCTTCGCAAAAGAAATCGTCTTTAACCTTGCGCACCGCGTCAACCTGACTTAATACATCGTCATCAAGTTCCGCCATCGCCTCCCGGTCCGGCTCCTCTTTGACGCGGATGTAACGGTTTAGTTTGAGTTTCTTTAAAAGTTCAAGTGTGGTTTTGGTTTTTATACTGATTGACGTGCTTTTGCGGTATCCGAAAATTCCGAATGTGAGCTTAACACTCTTGCGCTCGACAAAAAGTTCGTCACGGTTGTATTCCGCGTAAGCGCCAAGCAAACCGGATAAATCTGTTATACGCTTTCGTATTGTTTTTCCCTGTTCGGATGCCGCCGCTTTAATTTCCGCGATCCGCGCGTTAGCCTCGCCGTCTATATTCTGGAGCTGGTTCTCCAAAAGCCCGATTTCCTTGAGAACAAGGTTCGCGTCCTCAACCGTTTCAATTTTCTTTACACTTGGTTTCAGTCTTGCCATTTCTCTTTCCCTCCTATAAATCCCGTTCCGCAACCTTGCGGCCGGTAGCTTCGTCAACTGCCGCTTCCCATGCTTTCGCCGTTTGCAACACCGTTTCCGGTTTCATACCGAAACACATTTTTTGAAAATTCCGCATCTTTTTAACGGCGGCAACATAATCTTTCCACGATGTAATCTTTGTAATGTCCATTACCCCCTCCCGCTATGAATGTTTTTGTATTTTGTTTAATACATCGCTTAACATTGCTATGATACTGTCGCCGCAGGTGTTTACCCACAGTGAGCCGTTGCGGAATTTTATTAAGACGCTGTCTTTTCCCGCATGGTATTCAAGGCCGGTAATGTTAGGACATTGCCGACTAACCGCTTTATGCAAGTTTTTAAGCGCTTCTCGTTTTGCAGGCGCCGCGGCGTCATTAAGTCCGCTCATGCCGCGCCTCCCAAATGTCCGCGCGACGCCGCGACCAGAGCCTCGAACGATTCATAATGCAGTGCTTGGCAAAGCGCATTTTTAACACGTTCCGAATTCTTGCGTCCCTTTAAAAATTGTGTTACCATATTGGACGAACACCCCGCCATTTGTGCGACGGTTTCTTGTTTGATGTTATTGATATTAAGCTGAAACTTAATCCAATATCCCTTTTTGGGCGTAATGGTTATTCCCATGGCGCGCCTCCTTGCCCGGCTGATTTTAGCCATAAAAAACTCCTTCCCCGCAACGCGGGTTTTGGTTTTGATTGAAGGACTGTAGATTTGTGGTCATAAGCCCTTCAATTTTTTGCTCCGGTTGGTAACATATTCAACCGATGATTTTAGTATAATCGGCATTTTGCCGATATGTCAATAGATAAAATAGCGTTTTTGCATATTTTTTCTATAAAAGATGGTTTTTATGAAGATAAATGAGCGTTTTGCACAGATAAGAATTTCTACAGGACTGAATAAGAAGCAATTTGCCGATTCTCTGGGTATAAACCAATCCGTTGCGGGTGATATTGAACTCGGAAAACGTGAGCCTTCTCGTGAAGTTATGCTTAAAATCCTGACAACCTATAGTGTAAATATAAATTGGCTTCTTACCGGTGAGGAGGAGATGTTTCTGTCTGGTGGTAGCGTGGGGAAAGCTGGCATCGGCGCGGCGGCAGGGTATGCACCCCCCGACTCTATTGGAATTGGTGCTTCGGCGCTCGCATCACAGCCATCCACATCCGAATTGACGGAAATATCCAACAAATACAGAATTCCGATACTTTGTCAAAAGGTATCTTGCGGCCTCGGTATAAACTGGGATTCAGAGGAAAACATCGTAGAATATGTCGAGGTTCAGTCATTAATTCCCCAACTCGGCATCGGGCGGGTCTTCGCGGTTAAAGCGGAAGGCTCGTCTATGATGGGAGCGGGTATTAGAGCCGGTGATTATATTTTTTTTGACGGCAGCGCGGATGTAAAGCCGCAGGACGGTATTTATGTATTCGCACTTGATGGAGACGTTTATTGCAAGCGTCTTGAATTTGACAATCTAGCGCGGAAAGTCAAGATTTTTTCGGTTCGTGTGGCAGACTTGGAAAAAGCGGAATTGGTTATCGCATTAGATACAAACGAAGATTCTTTTACAGACCGGTTTATTATTTTCGGCAAAGTAACAAGATGTATACGGTTGA
>BOBI01000148.1 GCA_026002305.1 Spirochaetia bacterium | reverse complement strand
TCGGGCGGCGGTCAACTTGAAGGCGGTATAACGGCTGATCTTGTTGCCCATGCAAACGGTTTAGGAGCAAATAATTTTGCCTTTAAAGTTACCGTACCGACAACTAACTCCATCACAATTGAGTTCGCTACTAATCCAGGCGACGCCGAAAAAGTGTTTGGTGTAGCACCAGGAAATGCTTCAACAGGCTTTTCAAATATATCCGGCACTATAAGAACCATCCCAATCATAGAGGGTCTTGTAGATACATGGACAATTCCTGTTATCACAAAAGTTACCGCCGATGGTACCCCTGGAGACACCGTGAGTGTTCCCGCCACGGTAACTTTCAACGGGAAAGGCGTCTTTGTACCCGCGGCTTCGACCGCACAAGTTATTGCCAATACTGTGTTTACCCAGTTGGAAGCTGAAAAAGCATTCGCGGGTTATCATGTTACTAACGTGAACCCCGGTTACATTGTGGTAGAGGCTTATAATTACGGCTCTGCTATACCACCTGTACCAGCGACTACAGTAAAAGGTGAAGGCACGCTTACAGCGGACAAACTCGTGCCTACTTTTACAGGCTTTAATTTAACATACGGCTACGACATATCGTTTACCCACACGCAAACAGGTAAACCGTCAGTCGCTTCAAACGGGGATAAGGCATTCCAAGTATTTGAAGGCACTGCCGGGAACACGACAATTACCGCGGGTAATGTATTAACCATTAAAGCCGACGATATCTGGGACACCACAATATTTGATAGCGTTATAGGCGCTGGTTCATTAACTTTAGGCAATGTTTATCACGCCAATGTAAGTACCAAAATCAATGTTACTGCACCTGCCGGTAAACTTACCCTAACATCAATAGCCTATGCTGATAATTACATCTCCGCGGTAGGCGCCCAAGCCCTTGGCGGCGCGGGTGGTACTACAATCCCCGGAAAAGCTGACATTGGCGACGCAGGGGCCAGCGATGTCTGGACTTTGAACGTTGTATTAGCTAACGGCGATACAGGCCCAACCAGTGCTCTTATCCCCGTCAAAGCCTCCAAGGTAACATTTAATGCGAATATCACGAATATTGCTCTTGTTGAAGCCGGGTATAGCAAAGGAGATATCGAAGCCTCGGTAGCAACCGCTCTTACAGCTGGCAATACCGGCTACGGTTACTCTACGGGTGTCTACACCAAGGTCACCAGTGCCACACCGACATTCTCCTCGGGCGCGCCTGTTACGGCGACAATCGGGGATCAGTACTAAAATCATGTGCCATCCGGCGCACTTGTTGCCGGACATGACGACACCTAACGCCCCGCAATATGCGGGGCGTTAGGTGCTATAAATGCTTGTTGGATTGCAGGGATCTGCATTCGTATAGCTGACATAGGAATCAATGAAGAATTTGCGAGGTGATAGTGTTGAAAAATCCGTGCATTATAGAATTGTCCGAAATCACAGATTATGACGTTTCAAAAATTGGGAATAAAGCGAACAACCTTGCAACATTAAAGAATAAACTTGGATTGAATAATATTCCAGAAAGTTTACTTCTGTTGCATAATGGATTTGAAGATGTAGAAAAAACACTGACCCTGAATTCTTCATATATCGATAGCTTTCTTAAGTTTCCTATAATTGTTCGTTCCTCAACAACAGTAGAAGATTCCTCAAACAGTTTTGCCGGTCTTTTCTATTCGGGAATTTGTGCAACTTTGGACGAATTACATCCCAACATACTCAAAGTGTTCGATTCTATTTCAACGGAAAGCGTTAAAAGTTATTGTGTACGCATGAAAGTTAAGTTTTCTGATATAAAGTGTGCAGTACTGTTACAATCATACAAAAAACCAAATATAGCCGGTGTCCTATTTACAAGGCATCCGCTTACAAAAGATTCTTCTGTTATTTATATCGAATACAATGAACATTCAAGTGATGCAACAACATCAGGTGCGGCTGTTCCCAAGTTTTTGATTATTAATAAATCGGATGTAGAAATGATTTCTGCAACATGGAAAAATTTGTGCAAAATTGGATTGGCGATAGAATCGTATTGGAATTACTCAGTGGATATTGAATGGGTCATATCCGAAGGTGTTTTGTGGATTCTTCAAGCAAGAAGTATAACTGCTTGATAATTCTTTATAACTAAAAAGGAGTTCTCGCTGTGAGTGATATTCAAAAGTGTTTGGAAGGATTGCCAGTTTCATACGGTGTTTATGAAGGTAATGTAAAAGTATTACACACAATAGATGATTTTAAAAAAGTGTGTGATGGAGATGTCATTGTGGTCTATTCGTCATCACCTGCTTGGACAGTTCCATTATTGAAAGCTGGTGCACTGTTGGCAGAAGTAGGTGGTATACTTTGTCACGCCGCAATGATTGCGCGTGAAATTGGAGTTCCTGCAATTGTAAACATTGAAGGAGCTACCACTGTTTTGCGCGATGGCGATCGTGTGATTGTTAATGGAAAGGTTGGTGAAATTAATGTACTTGGTTGATAAAAAGATAATGCTGAAAGATTTTGCCCAAGCGTTGGCGATTCCAGTGGGTTTGACGGATAGTCTCAAATGGCCAGTTCGTGCCGGGAGTGTAATTTTCCCTATCCGCAATCTTTTGGTGAATGAGTTCATCAGTCAGATCGAAGCATCCGGCATAATCGGAAAGCCGGATGAGTGGAGAAGGGCTTTTGACGGACCGACACAATTGTGGAGGATGTCCCATCATTTGATTAGCGGATTGGTTGATGACAAAGTTGAAAAGAGTGTCATTGCCGACAGGATTCTTTTGCTTCTTGAAGGCATCGCCGCTCTGAATAATGACCACTATTTTGAGAAAACAGGCGCACACTATATTTTTAGTGGAAGCGAAGTCGCCGAAGTTGCGTCAAGTTTCAAATCCCTCGAAAAAGCTACAGCGAGAAAACTGTTAATGCTTTCTGGCTTGTTGTGGGCGTATAGCGAAACAAATTATTTCGTGGCGCATGAATTGACATGTGAATATCACGGCGCATACAAACTTGCGGATGACACTTATGCTGTTGTTCGTGAGTTTAAAAACTTGCGCCCAACACAGTTGTGGAGCAATCGTGATTTTAATGGGCTGCCGGAATACATCCGGGTCATAACTTTCCATGACAAATCATTGCAGATTCAATTCGATGTCTACAACAATCTGTTTGATGAAGCAGGAACAATGGCTCCATCTATTACGGGTGGGTATGCGATTGCAGACGGAAAACAACTATCTTATGACGAGATTCTATCTCTGATTGTAACAGTTTCCGAAAAAGTAACCGCTTTTACCGAGGAAGTCAATGCGCTCTCAAAACAAGAAATTGCCCATAAATATAAGGATATCTTTTGGTATCGCAAAAAGTCTCTCGCTGACTATATGGGGGTTGGCTGGAGGCCGTCCGATGAGATTGCGAAAACGCTTGACGAAGGACTGGCGGCAGGCCAACCTGCCGCTCCGAAATCTGCGAGCTCACTAAGTCCTGTAGAGAAGTTTGCTATTGAGTATGACTTCTCTGAATATGTCAAGTAATGGTGTGAATCACAAGTGATAATGTCACCCCTAAGAACCACGAGGGAAAATGTCACCCCCCGTGGTAGCTTAGGAGGGTGAAATACACTATGAGCAAAGAAGAACTGGGGCGGCTAACCCTGATCACCGG
>BOBI01000147.1 GCA_026002305.1 Spirochaetia bacterium | reverse complement strand
CTCTTAACTGCATCTCTCATGCTGTGCTTCGTGTTCGTACCGTGCCGGTTATCCGGTATTGTATCCGCAGCCTTGTCCAGATTTTCCAATAGCTGTTTAAATATTTCCCCGCCCATACAAGATAGTATACAGAATTATTTTCAAATTTAGAATTGCTGGTCAATAAAGCCATGCAGAGCTTGACGCACTCCGTTTCCAAACCAGTCGAACGGTGTCGCATCAGCTTGAAGCAACCCGCCAAACTGGCTCCTGCGCTTTCGCCTCTTAAATTTTTTTCCGCGGTTTGAATGTGTTTTTTTTGAGACAATTCCGGCATTGTTAAGAATTTTCCAAAGTGCTGAATAACCAATTTTGATGTTTTCATACCCGAATAAAAGTTCTCGGAAACAAGTGAAATTTGTATCAAAATACGCATCGCTTTTTTTTAGCAAAATGATACGTTTTCGAATTTCATCATCCGTGTAATTTTTCGGATGCCGACCTGAATTCCCGTGAATCACAGCCCCGTCGCCATGTTCACGAACCGCCTTTTTTAGCGTCTTTACACGCCTTGTCGATATACTCAAACGCTTGGCTACGTAACCTACTGTGTACACCCCGTCTATGGCTCCTTTTATCAAAGTAAGCCGCCCTGTTTCCTTGTCGCCCATAAGATATTTCATACTCCTAATTTTACATCCAGGGGGTGATCTTTTCCCTGGATAATCTTAAGGGTGATCTTATCGTGCGTTATTCACACACCGTCTTGATCCTCCATAAAATCTGTGCTACTGTGTCAATCATGATGCTCATTCCTTACAGCAATCGGCGACAGGAAAATGTTTATGTTAACCACATAAGCCTTTCGCAAAGAATATATCCCCCCCCCCGTGCGGTAATATCAGTAGTATAGGCGTACAGTACACCAGACTACCTAAAAAGTTATTTTCAATACCTTATTTATTGCCTTTTTGGCAGCTTTTTCTCAAGGCTTAATGGCTCCCGCGTTTTTGACGCCGGGGCTTTTTGTATATATATGCGGACGGTGTTTGTGTAAAAAATTATTTTGGAGGTGGTTTTATGAAAACTACACAAAAAAAGAATAGGAGCAAAATGAGGAAAAAAATGTTTTTTCCGGGATTTCTCGGCGTTATATTGGCATTGGAAATGGCTGTTACCGGTTGTTCCCTCTTCTCCAAGTCTTGTCAAGATTAGAATGACTGCAATCACGGGGATCATTATTGCGGAAGAAGCAATTGCTATGCGAGTACCAAGGGCAGGGAATGTGATTGCAGATAAAACAATTATGTCAGCCGAGCCTATAGGATATTACACCAGGACGTATGTTCTTTTGTATTTGATATTGTACAAGAGAGGCCCGCCATCCCTGTCGGACGGTGTTCGTACAAAGGGAATTAAACGAAATAAACCCTGAAATCTTCGGAAGAATGCGCGGCGTCCATGCCGCGCTGAATCAAGAGCTTTTCGGAAAATATTGAAGTTTATTTTCAAACAATTTTGGTGAAATCCCGTATGGGGTTTTTAATTATTTTGAGGAGGTAGTTTATGAAGACTACACAAAAATGGAGCAAAATGCTCATGTTGGGGAAAGTCGCCGTGGCGCTGGCATTCGGGATAATGGTTACTGGTTGCGCTACCGCCTATGTTAGAACGGACCCATTTCAACTAAATGCTGCTCAAGAAAATGCGGTTATTGTTCGCGTAGATTCGGCGATAAAGCTTTATCGATTACTATTTGAGCCTGGATCGATGTTTTTCGAGAACAAGAAAGGCGATAACCTCAAGGTAAATGGAATAGCAATCCCAACAAATGAGTTTAGTCTTCCCAAGACTTCATCTTATGAATTTAAGTTACGGCTTCATATAGTTTTTTACAGAGATGCCTTCAGAACAGATATCGCCTATAATTTTGAGCCAGGCAACACCTATCTCGTAAACATTGAGCGAGCAGAAGGAGTGAAACACTCATTCGGTGAAGTGCCTCTTACAGTTGTGCTTTATAAATATTCTTCTGACTTAAGGGAAAAAAACAAAGTCAAAGAATTTGATATTACAAAAATAGAAGACCATGAGTTTTAGAATATGAGCGTTACAGCACTTATCTGCAAAAATGTCGTATAGCTTTCACATTAAACGAAATAAAAACCTGAAATTATAGAGGAGGTGCCGCCATCCTTGTCGTCACAAATCAAAAGATTTCGGATTTTTAAAATCAAGTTCGTTTAATTATTTTCAAATTAGCAATAGGAGGCTAAAATGAAAAAAAAAGGTTTTTTTCTGGGAATGATGGCAATGGCGTTGTCATTTGGATTGGTTATGGTCGGTTGTGATGACGGGTTGAAGGAGCAACCCCGTTCGATCGCCATCTCCGGCACAGCAAAGGTGGGGGAAACCCTGACCGCCAATAGTAACAATATTATCGGCGGTATAGAATGGTACCTCTATGATGATGCGGCTTGCACTAAAAATGCAACATGGCCATATTCCGCTGGCCAAGGTTACACCGGTATAAGCGTTCTGTCCGGCTCCACCATAGTAATTCCGGCTGCCAATGGTCAAATTAGCGCGGTGGGTAAATATATACGGGCTTCAAGCTCCGAAGTTCGCAGCAACGTCTTAGGTCCGGTGGCCGCGGCAGGTTCCGTTGAGACCAGCGTAATTATAAGTCCCAAAACGGAAACTGCTGCCAAAGGCGGTACAAAATCGTTTACCGTGACAATTAACGAAACGGTAACCAACTCCGGTAACATCGTATGGACTGTTGAAGGCAGTACGCCATCTGGAACCAGTACAATAAACGGCTCTAGACACAGCATTAACGGTAGTACAACGACACAAACAAGGGAGCTTAATGTTGGAGCGGGTGAAACCGCAACAACCTTGACGGTGAAAGTTACTTATAACGGTAAATCCGATACGGCAGCCGTTACGGTAGTATCACCATAGCCTGCTTAAAGGAAGAAACCCGCCCTACCGTCCGTGGCAGGGCTATTGGCAGCAGGTTTTTACATCGTTTAACGCGAAAGCTAGACTGGCATTTTTGTGCGGCAAAACGCTTGCGCATTTTTTCTTATGCCGCACAAAAATGTGCTGTAGTGTGGCGTGGGAGCGAGCGTAGCGACCGACCTAGCCACACGGAAGCCAAGCCGCTACTGCGGTGCAGCGTATGTTATGCGAAATTGGGCGTACTTTACAAGTTATGTATTTTTAATTTTGTTTCTTTTGCTATTAATTCAAAATCCTGATCTTTATGAAATACTTGAATATTATTTCTAATAGCATATGAAGCTATTAAGCAATCATTCTGTTTTCTAATTGTTATACCTTTTTTCCTTAACATTCTATAAATATTTATTGCATTATTTGTTATTTCCATTATATCATTATTTAAAATGGAAAAGTTTAATAATGTCTCTTTTACATCATAAAATGTATTATCATTTTTTATCCCACGTAATACTTCCATATAAATTGTAGGACAAATGAAAATATTATTAACATTATTATGTTCTACCAAATTTTGCAATTCATCAGCTTCTTCTGATTTATAATAATTGAAAAAATCTATCCAAACCGATGAATCAACCATTATATCCATTATCCTTCCGCCCTTATTTTTTCGAGATCGCCTTCCCATATTTTCGTTCCACGATATTTTAATATATTCTTTTGATTATATT
>BOBI01000146.1 GCA_026002305.1 Spirochaetia bacterium | reverse complement strand
TTCTTATAGATGGCGAATTTATTAAAGCCGATAACAGAACCGAATTTACAGAATGTTACAATATACTTATAAAACATGCGCTTCATCAAAAATATCAATTTCATATTATCGAAAAATTGCGTGAGTTAACGGGAATAGGTTTGGCTCTGGCCGAATACCCGATGGATATAACACAAAACAATGACGTCTTTGTGGAAGTTTCCGGTTTGTTAAAAGCACTGTCTGTTAACTTAATGAAGATTGCAGGCGATCTGCGCCTTATGAATTCGGGGCCCTATGGCGGAATCGGCGAAATAAAACTTGAACCACGGCAGGCGGGCAGTACCATAATGCCCGGAAAAGTAAATCCGGTTATACCGGAAAGCATTATACAAATTGGAATAAAAATTCAGGCCAACGATTATTGCATAACAACAGCCGCTTCCCGTGGTGAATTTGAATTGAATGCTTTTACACCGCTTATCGCCGATTCAATCCTTGAAAGTTTAAACTTGTTAAACCGCGCTGTTTTTATATTCAGGACAAAATGCGTAGAAACCATTGTGAGCGATAATGAAAGATGTAAAGAAATCCTGCAAAAAACAACCGCGTTTGCCGCCGCTTATGTGCCAAAGTTAGGTTATGACAAAGTTAGAGATATAATTATGGAATGTAACGGAAATACAAACGATATAGAAGAAATAAAAAAACGATTGGAACAAAAGCAAAGCTGATACCGCTGCGCGGTAGTTCATTCTATAGCGTCTAACGCCTTAATTTCTGATACAAGATTAACGATGTTATCTAATTTGCCTAAACCGGAATTAAGGCCGTCCATAAAAAACGTGCCCTTCCCTTTTATTTTTTCTAAATTAGATAAAGCATCGTGTTTACCGTCATCAGATGGTTTAATAATCCCCTTTAGAATATTTTTCATTGCAATAAGAGATTCGTGAGCATCCCTTATAATTTTATTTGAAGCAGCGCTTACCTCGTCCTGTATAACTTGAGTCTTTCTGCGGCGTACAGGAATAGATTGAACATCAAGAAATATCTGTTCCCAGCGTTTTTGATACTCACCGCCGGGCGCAATTTTGCGCATTAGATTTTTTATCGTATCGTCAAGTTTTATAAGTATATTGTAACATTCTGTAAATTCGGTTCTGTTATCGGCTTTAATAAATTCGCCATCTATAAGAATAGGCCTTAGTATTATGTTTATCTCCGGCATAAAAACTATTTTGTGAAATATAAGCAGAACATTTATGCAGTAAACTCCGTCAACCGGTATGCCGTCCGGATCCTCCTCACCGTGCACCCCATCGAATGATTCCATCTTATAGCCATTAAACAGTTCGTCGAATAATTTATCTATTTTTTCAAGGCGGCGTTCCCTGATAAACACATCAAAAAGACCGGCAATATTTTCTATCCAAGTTTCACGATACTGCGCAAACCAGCTTTCACCGCCTGATAATTCCGACGGCGTATAACTTAAATCTCTTACTATACAGCGTATAATTCTGGTAAGCGGCACATGACGGTTAAATGTACGAATTACATCGAGAGATTTTTCCGCACGGGTCATATATTTTTGCATTTCTATATCTTCGTCAAAACCGTCTTCGTCAAAATGCTCCTGCATAAAGAAAACAAACATTGAACTTAAAAGATTAATTGATGGGGTTGTTTTTATTGAAAAAAGAATATTGTTTAATGTAAGCAGCATATTTTTTACGTTACCCACCGGACAAACATTGCCGGGTTCCCCGGCTATCGGGTTAAACGAAAGAATAAGCCTGTCGAACAAAAATGATGAAAGTTGTTTAAGACAAAGTAATGAACGTGCGCTTTGATACATCACGGTACGCTGTTCGTCCGTAATATTTTCAAGCTGTGTTTCTACATAGTTGACAGCCAACTTTTTTATTTTTTTATAAGAAAGATCGGGATGTTTCGCGGCATAGTCCGACGGCTCCGTTCCTTCTACAATCGCTCTGTGTATATTTGGCATTTCGACGGAACCTAAAAATACAAAAAAAGCCCCGGCGTCTTTGTTAAAACTTGAATCAAGCGCCGAATAAAAAAAACGGGCGGAATCTTTTAATTTTTTTAATTCCTCTTGCATATTTTGTTTTAATATACCTTGAACAAAATCGTACATACCGGGATATTGTAATTCTATACTGCGGCCTTCTTCTGAAAATAAAGAATACACAAATGTGTCCATTGTACTTTTTCCGGTAAAGAAACCAATAATTAAATACAAAAGTTTTTTATACCAGGGGAGTTCACCGTATAGAACGGCGTTATTACTTTTAGGTGCGGCTGTGTTTTCGTCAATCAGGGAGCGTTCAGATAAATCCGTATTCGATTTAATCTTTTCAAGCAGTTTAACTTTATCTTCTTGTGTCAGACTAGATGAAAGCCGCTCGAAATTGCTTTTTTCCGCCATTGTTTGTAATGCCCTGCTACTTTAGAATTTTTTGCCGGATGGCTTCGGCAGCGTTGTGCATCTTTTCAAGATTTTCCATGATGGCATCCGCAACTGCTTGTTTCTTGTCTTCTATGCCGCTTGTCCCTGCACGTTCACGCACCTCTTGCCTGAATTCAAGACACGACAAAACAGTAGATGCCGTGTATGTAATAACATCTTCTTGTACCGGATCATCTATTATCGCGCCTTGATGAGGAGGCATAACATTGCCGTTAACCGAAACAAAACACATATAATCAAAACCTTTGATGTATGAATCAATCTCGCGCAGCCCCCGTTTCGACTGTGGATCCCACGGTCTGTATCTGGTGCCGGAAGGGAAAACCAAAATAAGCTTTCCCTTATGTTTTACTTCGTCTAACTTTTTCATTGCCGCGCGGTTAATGTTGATTACACGCAGTTTTTCCGCCTTATCTTTTTCAGGATCAATATTTTCTGCGGAACGGCTTGGACAAATTACAATGCGTGTAAACGCGCTTGAAAAAACCGCTACAGCGGGATTTTCCTCGTTCAACTTCATTCCGGCAATAGCTATTAAAGCATTTGCTATATCGTCCGCACCAGCTTTTCGCAAGAAATACCAAAAACTAACTAAATCCATATTACTGTAATGTTCAAGCAGTAATAGGCACGCCGAGCCGGACTTTGCTTTCTCATGCAGGTGTTTTAAGTTTTCTATTCCTGTTATGCCAGACCCCGGCAGCGTAAGCCGTATCGCAAGTTTGTCGAGGTATGGCATTACTTTCTCGTCCGCTTTCTGAAAAACATTTTCACCGGTTATCTTTGTTTCCGGGTGAAATTCCGTAAGCAATATCTTTATAATATCGCTAAAATATGTTTTTAATGTTCCCAATACAGCCATGATAACTCCATTATAAAACAAGATTTAAGAATTTAAAAGCATTTTTAAATTCTTAAAAACGCTTTGTTACGCGAAGTAACGCACCCCGCCTTCAAATAATTTTTGATATTTATTACCGGGCACATTTTTATATAGGTCCGCACCACTGCGCTCGCTGTGTCCCATTTTGCCAAGAACGCGGCCGCAGGGGCTTGTTATGCCTTCTATTGCCCAATCGCTGCCGTTAGGGTTATATGGAAGCAGCGCGGCGGGATTGCCGTCCGTGTCCACATATTGCGTTGCTATTTGGCCTGCCGCTTCCAAGCGTTTTAACCACTGTGGATTTGCGACAAAGCGGCCTTCCCCGTGGCTTACAGGAATTGTATGAACAACGCCCT
>BOBI01000145.1 GCA_026002305.1 Spirochaetia bacterium | reverse complement strand
CCATGGAATGAACAATGCTTTGCGTGTGGATAACAACCTTAATTTGCTTTGGCTGTACGTTAAAAAGCCGTGCCGCCTCTATTACCTCCAACCCTTTGTTTGCAAGACTTGCCGAATCTATGGTTATTTTATTCCCCATGCTCCATGTTGGGTGGGCAAGCGCGTCTTTTAAGGTAACATTTTTCAACTGTTCTTGCGTCCAGGTACGAAAAGGCCCGCCGGAAGCTGTTAAAATTATTTCTTGGATTAGGTCCGCGCCATGCGCGTTTATTAAATTAAAAATTGCCGAATGTTCGGAATCCACCGGTATAACATTTGTATTTTTTTCTTGCGCTTTTTTAAAGACCAGCGGAGCAGCCATAACAATGGTTTCCTTGTTAGCCAAAGCAAGATCGATACCCGCATCCAAAACATCAAGCGAATACCGCATGCCGGCCGCACCCGCTATGCCGTTTACAGCAATATCGGCGCCGCACCCCGCAATGGCGGCACTTACTTGCCCGGCGTCATTAGTAACACTTGCAAGTATAGTTTTTACATTAGGAAATTCGGCTGCTATTTCTGCAAGAGCGGCTGCATTAGCCCCGGCAATAAACAGCACGGGTTCAAAAGCATCGGGGTTCGTGCGAATAACATCAAGTGTATTACGCCCGATAGAACCGGTTGCCCCTAGTACGGCGACTTTCTTTTTCATCAATAAATAATATTATAACCGGACAATTTTTGACTTTGTCAGCATTTCGGGGCCGGTTTCGGTTAAAAGCACATCGTTTTCATACCTGCAACCGCCTGCGTCAGGATCGTAAAGGCCGGGCTCAATGGTAAAAATCATGCCCGGTTCAAGCGTAACAAATTTATCGGATCTGGTACGCACAAAAGGTTCTTCATGAGCTTGCAGGCCTATACCATGCCCCAAACCATGCGGCATAACCAGTTTTGCTTTTTTAAAATGATTCTCCACAGCCAAGGCCACAGAACGCGCGGGTGTACCGGGTTTCATTTTTGAAACCGCTATATCAAATGCTTCCTGGACAAGTTTAAGTTGCAGCTCTTGTTTTTTTGTTAAGTGCCCGCAGGCAAATGTCATTGTTACATCACTTGTATATCCGTTAAGCACGACGCCAAAATCAAGAATTGAAAGCCCTTTTCCGGCAAACGGACCGGCGGTATATGGCGGAAAAGCGTGTATTCCAAAACTGCGTTTTTCACCTGCTGCAAGTGTTGTAAAACCTGTTCCTTCGCAGCCGTTTTTTCTACATTCCGATTCTATAAAAAGTGCAACATCACTTTCTGTTTTAAGAATTCCTTTACCAACTTGTTCTTCTATAAGATCGATAATGTTATTTGTTATAGATGATAACACACGGTAATTTTTTATTTCGTCATCATCTTTAATACTTCTTAATATATCAACTTCTCTTGCGGCGCCTTCTTTACGACATAGAACATCGTAGTCACTAAAGAATTCAACATAATTAAGAAATTCAATATACGGAGTATGTAAAGGAAGTTCTATACGGCAATTAACAGGCAATTTAAAATATCCAATAATACCTTTTAATGCTTTTACAGAATCAAGTGAATAATTTGTGTAAGGAATTATTTTTTCTATAACCGCATGACTTGTTGCCATATTAACATCCCATGGAACAAGTACCGATGTTTTATCCACTATATTCATAAATAAAAGCGCGTCCCCGGGATGTCCTGTAAGCCATCTTATAGATTGATCCCGATGCTTCTCGTTATCTTCAAACATAACCAAACTAATTTTTTCCGATGACATTATTTCATATAATTTTTCACGTCTTTCCGCAAAACCCATTACAGTCCCCCAAATATTTTGTTAGCCACATAAACAATTGCTTCAATATCTTTTTCTTTTATCCAATAATGGGTAACAAACCGGAATAACCCGTCTTTATCACATGAATTTATTATAATATCGTTTTTTCTGAATTCTTCTGTTATTTCGGATGCTTTTTTAAGTCGTAAATTTAAATTATCACATTTGAAAAAAACCATATTCACATCACACTCTTTCCTTACGGTAATACCCCGTATTTTTGAAAGTCCTTCTTCCAACATACGTGCGTTTCCGTTATCTTCCACTACCCTTTTTGTCATTTCTGTTAAAGCCATTACCCCGCAAGCTCCAAGAAAACCAACTTTTCTCATTCCGCCGCCCATAATTTTTCTTTTCATTCTTGCCTCTGCTATGAATTCTCTGTCCCCCGCTAACAAAGATCCTACAGGTGCACAAAGTCCTTTTGAAAGACAAAACATAACAGATGAGGCGCGGTCGGCAATTTCTTTTGCTGTTGTATTTAATGCTTCCGCAGCATTAAAAATACGGGCGCCGTCTAAATGGACAGGCAATTTATATTTTTTGGCAAGTGAAAAAACTTTATCCATATCTTTAAGCGGTATTGCCTTTCCATAAGAATGTGCATTTTCCAAACATATTAAACTTGTAGCAGGTGCATGTAAGTCTCTTTTTCGTATGCGTTTTTTTATTTCCTCCGCTTTTAGTTTTCCGTTTTCTTCAGGGATCTGCCTTAATTGAACACCGGCTATAATAGATGGCGCACCGGCCTCATGTTGAACTATATGACATTCTTCACCTAATATAACTTCCGTTCCTCTTGGGCACCATGTAAAAAGCGCAAGCTGATTTCCAAAAGTTCCTGACGGAACAAATAATGCGGCTTGTTTCCCTACTATTTCCGCACTCATTTTTTCCAACAGTTTTATTGTTGAATCGTCATCATAAACATCATCGCCAACTTTTGCATTTGTAATAATTGAACGCATAGCAGGAGTAGGTTGTGTTACTGTATCACTTCTAATATCTATCATATTACTACCTCGTTTTTATTGTATTTTCTAAACGCTTTAAAGATTCTAATATATTCTTGTCTGTTATATTTTTATATTTATCGTCAGTTTCATTTTCTATCAATGTTTGTTCCTCTCTGCTATTAAGTTTTATATCCTTGATTATATTTTCCTTAAACTCGTATTCTTTTGATAAAACAAAAGCCAGACTATTCACTTGTATGTCTTTAAAATCTCTTTTTATGATCTTTAATATTTTACTTTGTCTTGTTTGTAATAATTGCGTCCAACCTGAATGGTCAACTTCTACTAATAGAATATTGTGCTGAATATCTATTATTCTTGAATGATCTATAACTTTATCCGTTGTCATTGTTTCTGTATTTTTATAATACGATTTAACACTAAATGCTTCATTTATAATCTTTTTCCACGATCTATTTAAATTTACATATTCATTAGGAATATTTTCAAAATTTCTATTTAATAATATTCCTAAAATATTAGCAACTTTTGTCATTATATAATCTTCCCTCATTTACATAATAAATAATAGTATCAGATTTTTTATAATTTTCAAATGGTTCTTCTGGTAAGAATGTATAAAAAGCCTGTTCGTACTCCGGTAAAATATCCAAAAATGTTTTCCTTTTCCCCCCATCCAATTCCAGTAATACATCATCAAATAATAAAATCGGTTTTCTTTTTGTTATTTCATTAAATCGGGTTACTTGGGCTATTCTTAAAAGCAAAGATAACAGTCTTTTTTGTCCTGTAGACGCATTTTCCGAAAAATCTTTACTTTCTTTCATAAAAAAATATTTATCCCTATGCGGTCCTGTTAACGTTGTTCCTAAAAATATTTCCTTTTCTCTTTTTTCATGTAAACATTTAAGCGCATCCGAGGCATCGTCTGTATTCCATGA
>BOBI01000144.1 GCA_026002305.1 Spirochaetia bacterium | reverse complement strand
GTTAGAGGTATTAATTTGGCGCGACATTTCAATGCGTGATGTACCTAAAGTATTTGCAAAAGCAATTCCGATTATAGGCGGCATACTTTCAATACTCGCGTTGGCACAGGCGCTTTCATACTACATTGTCGATACACAGGCTCCGGAAAATTTTGCCCGCTGGATGCAATCGGCAATAACATCAAAATGGCTTTTCCTTTTAATCTTGAACTTGGCATTGTTGGTTGTCGGCTGTTTAATCGACATTTTTAGCGCAATCGTAATTGTACTGCCGCTTTTACTGCCGCTTGCCGACGCTTTCGGTATAGACAAAGTTCATCTTGGCATAATATTTTTAATCAACATGGAAGCGGGCTTTTTAACACCGCCTGTCGGGTTAAATCTTTTCCTTGCAAGCTACCGTTTTAAAAAACCATTTGTAGAAATCTGCCGTTCCATATTTCCGTTTTTGCTGATTCAATTAGCGGTTATATTTTTGATAACTTATATACCGCAAATTTCTACATTTTTATTACCAAAATAAAATGGTTTACCGTGTCTATGTAGAAAAAAAGGCATCATTCGCGGGCGCGGCGGAAACCCTTAAAACAGAATTAACAACCATACTCGGTATAAAAAATATAACGGGCGCACGGATAATCCAGCGTTACGACATAGAGGGTATTGACGATAATTTGTTTAACACAGCCGTAACCAGCGTGTTAAGTGAGCCCCCGCTTGATACTGTTACGCGCGATTTACCCCAAGGCGATTTTATTTGTGCCGCAGAATATATACCCGGACAATTTGATCAGCGCGCGGCTTCTGCGGCGGAGTGCATTCAGTTAATTTCAAAAGGCGAGCGTCCTGCGGTTTTTTGCGCCAGGCTTTTTGTATTCACAGGCGTATTATCAAATTCCGATAAAGCACTAATCGAAAAGCATTTAATTAACCCTGTGGAATCCCGCCGTGCGGATTTACCGGAAAAGACAACGCTAAAAACAAGTTACCCGCTGCCTGAGATGCCGGAAACATTAACCGGTTTTACAAAAATAGACGAAAATAAGCGCGGCGAATTTATCAAGCGTTATGCGCTTGCAATGGACTGTAGCGATCTTTCACTCTGTATTGATTACTTTAACAAAGAAAACCGCGATCCCACCATTACGGAGATTCGCGTTCTGGACACATACTGGAGCGATCATTGCCGGCATACAACCTTTAACACCATTATTGATAATGTTGAAATAGATCATAATTCCGGTAACAACGATATACAAAGTGCGTATAACAACTATCTTGATGTGCGAAAAAAACTGAATGTTAAATCGCCTGTAACACTTATGGACATTGCCACCATCGGCGCAAAATATTTATATTCAACAGGTAAATTAAAGAACTGGGATAGGGGCCTTGAAAACAATGCCTGCTCAATCCGTATAAATGTAGACAACAACGGAACGGATGAAGAATGGCTTTTGTTATTTAAAAACGAAACCCATAATCATCCTACGGAAATTGAACCGGAAGGCGGAGCGGCAACCTGTATAGGCGGCGCTATCCGAGATCCGTTATCAGGACGCGCTTATGTGTATCAGGCAATGCGCGTAACAGGTGCGGCGAATCCGCTTGCGCCTGTAAGCGAAACACTGCATGGAAAATTGCCGCAGCGAAAAATTTCTTCCTCTGCGGCAAACGGCTATTCAAGCTATGGTAATCAAATAGGTTTGGCTACGTCTCTGGTGGAAGAATTCTATCACGAAGGCTATAAAGCAAAGCGCATGGAAATAGGCGCGGTGTTAGGCGCCGTCAGGTTATGCGACGTCAGGCGCGAAGTTCCGGCGGCAGGCGATGTTGTTATTCTTGTAGGCGGGCGGACAGGGCGCGACGGCTGCGGCGGGGCAACAGGCTCCTCAAAGGCGCATAAAACAGAAAGCCTTGAAATCTGCGGCGCAGAGGTACAAAAAGGCAACGCGCCATGCGAGCGTAAATTACAGAGGTTATTCCGCGATAAGGCGGCGCTTTCGTTAATAAAGCGCTGCAACGATTTTGGCGCCGGAGGCGTCGCGGTTGCAATCGGTGAATTGGCGGACGGCTTGGAAATAAACCTGGATAAAGTTCCAAAGAAATACGACGGCCTTAACGGCACGGAGTTGGCAATCAGCGAAAGTCAGGAACGTATGGCCGTTGTTGTCGAGGCGGACAAGGCGCAAGAGTTTATCAATCTTGCATCGGGGGAAAATCTGGAAGCGGAAATTGTCGCAGCGGTAACCGCACAAAACCGCCTTGTTATGAAATTAAACGGGAAAAAGATTGTCGATATTTCACGCGAATTTATTAACACAAACGGCGCGGAAAAACACGCTCTTGTAAAAGTGGAGGGTGGAAAGCGGAGGGTGGAAAGTGAAGATTTAGGCACAAACCCGTCTTCACCGCTCACCGCTCATTCAAATTCCGGCTTACAAGGAAAATTAGAGGTATTGGCGCAGGACCTTAATGTATGCAGTAAAAAAGGTCTGTTCGAGCGTTTCGATTCTACAATCGGTTCCTCCAGTGTGTTAATGCCCGCCGGCGGGGCATTTCAACTGACACCCGCACAGTCCATGGCGGCAAAAATCCCCGTGTTAGGTGAAACAACAACTTGCAGCGGAATGTCCTTTGGTTTTGATCCTTTCATATCGGAAAACAATCCGTTTGAAGGCGCATACATCGCCGTTATGCAAAGTATTGCAAAACTTGTCGCGTCAGGATTTCCAAGCGCGGCAATATTCTTGAGTTTTCAGGAATATTTCGGCGCGTTAAGAAACGATCCGTTACGCTGGGGGGTTCCGTTTGCGGCATTGCTGGGGGCGCTGCAGGCGCAAATAGATTTAGGCGTTGCGGCGATAGGCGGCAAAGATTCCATGTCAGGCAGTTTTGAGAATTTAGATGTACCGCCCACCCTTGTTTCGTTTGCGGTAACAACGGGCGCCAGCGCCGGTATTATAAGCGGCGAGTTTAAGAAACCGGATCACACCGTTCTGTGGGCGCGTCCGTTTAGTAACGATACGGAAAAAAATAGTTTGCGTCCCAAACCGGATAGTTTTTTAGATGCCGCGCATTGGAGCGAACAGCTAATAAAAGAAAAGAAAGCCGTATCGGTATGGACACCGTCCCGTTTCGGCGTTGCCGAAGCAATATTAAAAATGTCTTTCGGTAATGGCATTGGTTTTGATTTTGCGTGTACAGAGCATAAAGAATATTTTAAACCGGCATTCGGTTCATTCATTATCGAGTTAAATGATAATGTTGATATTGCAAGTATAATTCCCCATAGCACAAACTTTGATGTTTTTGTGCTGGGTATTACTACTTCCGAATATACAATTAAATACAAAGATGAAAATGTAGATTTGGACAAAATACAAAAAGTATGGGAATCAAAATTGGAACCTGTTTTTCCATACCAAAACAAAGCGGAAATAAATACGCCTGTTAGGATACAAGCTATTAACTACAAGACAAAACCGCGTTATGCGGTACATAAAAACATAAAGCCCCGCGCGTTAATCCCCGTGTTCCCCGGAACAAACTGCGAATACGACACCGCGCTGGCGCTGCGCCGCGCCGGGGCACAGGCGGACATCTTTGTTGTACGCAACCTTAAACCATCGGACGTATCGGAAAGTTCCGCCGAATTGGCAAAGCGCATAACGCAATCGCAGATGCTTATTATACCCGGAGGGTTTTCAGGCGGCGACGAACCGGACGGCAGTGCAAAATTAATCGCGGCATTCTTTCGCGGCTCCGGTGTGCAGGATGCCGTTATGAATTTGCTCGGGCGCGATGGCCTTATTCTGGGTATTTGCAACGGCTTTCAGGCTTTAATTAAACTGGGCCTTGTTC
>BOBI01000143.1 GCA_026002305.1 Spirochaetia bacterium | reverse complement strand
GCGCAACCGGCGCTTACGATTTTTTTGGCACGTATAATATGAAAAACTATTACGGCAGCATTGATGTGATCGACGGTATTATAGATAAATGGTCAATTACACCAAGCGCCGGTATCGGCTTTGTATTTTGATTCGGTTGGAAAGGGGAAATTATGGCTTGCGAATATAAACTGCGGGTGCGTACGTATGAATGTGATAGTTACGGGCACGTAAACAACGCAAATTATCTCAACTTTTTGGAAGTTGGGCGTTTTGAATATTTAAGACAGGTTGGATTTGATTACAAAGAATTGCTGGTGGACGGTTACGGCATTTTCGTGGCGCGTATCGAAATTGATTATAAAAGACCTGCGGTTGCGGATGACGAAATTGTTATAACAACATGGCCCATAAAAAAAGGCGCGGTGAGTGTCGCAGTTGGACAGCGCATAACGCGCGGCAGTGATATAATTGTGGAGGCAAAGGTGAACTGCGCGTTGGTCGACGCAAAAGGAACCCCTACAAGGCTGCCGGAAAAATACAATGTCCCCGGTCTTAACCCGGAACCAACGCCTGAAATAAAATGATAATCGGAATAGATATAGGCAGCACGATTACAAAAGCGGTCTCGATAGAAAACCGCAAAGTGCTTAAAAAAGTAAAAAGCAAAGCAAGCGACGCGGTAACCTCCGGCGCAGGTGCGCTTGGCAAATTGATGCTGGAAAACAATATCAACATCCGCGACATAGAGAAAATAATAATTACCGGAGCGGGCGCATCGAAAATAAAAAATAATATTTTTGATATTCCCACCGAAAAAATTGACGAGTTTACCGCAATCGGCACAGGCGGGATGTTTCAGGTTAAGCGCGACAATATTGTTATAACAAACATAGGCACGGGTACAGTTTTAATACACGCGAAAAAAGACGAAATCACCCACCTTGGCGGCTCCGGCGTGGGCGGCGGCACAATTTTGGGTCTTTCTAAAAAACTGCTGCAATCTACAACGTTTAACGATATTATGGCGATGGCAAAGGCGGGCAATATCGATCAAGTTGATTTATTGCTGGAAGATATAATGGACAGCGAGTTAAGTTTTTTAGGACGCGACGCAACGGCGGCAAACTTCGGCAAAGTATTAGACGGCGCCAAGCAGGAAGACTTTGCCCTTGCGATATTGAACATGGTGTATCAGGTTATAGGGATGTTATCCGTATTCGCCGCCCGCTCCAAAAATACAGACAGTGTTGTGGTAACCGGCAGCGGCAGCGACAACCCCATCGGCAAAAAAGTTCTTTCGGTAATAACAAAAATGCACGGCATAAGTTTTGAATTCCCCCCCGATGCCGATTACACCACCGCCATAGGCGCGGGTCTTTCGTAGTAACAACATCAGAAACCAAAGTACTTGGAGCAACGCCGCACCGCTTGAACCGCAGGGTACCGGACATCAAGGAGCCGTTTAATCTGACAGGCCCAGTCTTTTTTTGTTATTTGAGGCAGCGCCTGTGTATGCCGCCAACTGGTTCGGTAAAGGGGAAAATACTACGGACTGGTGAGGCCGGTAGAAGTGATATTTGTCGAGCAGGGCATCAACGACAGCAGTAAGCTCCCTGCAGTTCATCGGCGTATAGCTATAATCCAGGCATTCTCTATTTGTTTCTGGGATTAGACAGTACGGACAGATAAGTTGCAATAAATCGCAAAGGGTGGTATAGTTTTCATTATAGTGAAGTTTATTTTTGTATCAAAACATGTTATTCTTGCGGTTTTAGCGGTTTTTCCGGTTGGCGGGGTTATCGCGCAGGGGTTCGATGTTGATAAAAAGGAGCTTCAAAAATCGCAGTTGGAAATTGAATTTGAAAATTATTCCGGCCCTCATTCATCGGTAAACAGTCTTAACCAAATACGCTCTATTGGGCAGGAGCTTGCCAGAGGAATCAGGGATGCAAACGGCCGTATACGGCAAAATGTAACGATGGGCGATACCTCGCGGTATTCCTTGCGTGAAGTTGTGGACCAGACGGAGAAAGGCAGGAGCTTTACGGAAAGCGGGCTTGCGGCCGATGTCATAGAGCTGGGGGCGAGAGCCAGTGTGGATCATATACGCAATTTGCGTCAAATAATTGCCGGTTATATCGAAGAGGCCTATGGGTATTCAATAGCGGCGGCCGACGAACTTGCTGTCTACATTACCGTTTACAATGTTACAAAACGCGCCCGTGCCGAAGCGCTGCAAGGTATTTATTCCCCAAGCGTTATCCAATATTTAAATAATGATAAAATAGGTCTTTCGCCTTCGTATAAGGACTGGAAGGGCAAAACCCAGATTATTATTCCGCTTTACGATCCCGAAGACAACGGGAAGGTTGTTATAGACACCGCTACAATTTTGGACGAGGAAACTATCGCGGCTGTGGAAAAGGACAACGATACGACGCTAAACGCAAAAAAGGCGCGGGAAGCAAAAGCGGCGGCGGACGCCGAGAAGGCCGCTGCCGCAAAAAAGGTCGCCGAGAAACGGGCGGCGGATAACGCTGTACGCACCGCCTCCCGAAAAGCCGATGACGATTTAGCCATGTACAGACGGCGGCTTGCCGATGCCGAACAAAAGAAAATTATGGACGGGGACCGTTTAAGGAAAACCAGGGAAGACCTTGAAGTTAAACGCGCCGAATATGAAGCTGCCAACAAAGATGTTGTCCGCAATAAATTCGGCGATCCTATTCAGGGGAATGAAGGCGCAAAAGCTAAAGAAAACGAAATGAAACTACAACGCGAAGCCATTCTAAGATACGAGCGCGCTCTTAAAGATGATGATGTAAACATTGCGCTTTTAAAAGATCAATTAGCGGAAGCGATAATCCAAGCCGAAGAAAAACGCCTTGCCGCCCAAAAACTAGATTCGGCAAATTAGCACCGCGCGCAAGCAAGTGCGTAGCGTGCAGCCGGTAATAAGCCGATAATAAAACAAAATCTTTTTTTCATGTATTCTTTTTATCAGTAATGAGAAATGTAACGCTGCCCGCGACGCTTTTTTTTGCGTGTCTTTTTTCACAGGCTTTGTTTGCGCAGGCGCCGGATCCAGAAGCCGCCGCCGAAAGCGACGGCGGCATTCGTGAACAACTGCTGGATGTGAATGCACAGCGGGCAGCGGTTAAGGGGGAGGCGCCGCCTGAAATTTTGTCGCTGAATCTTTTTGACAATGATGTTTCACTTCTGTTAAAGGGTTATTTTAAGGGTACCTTAACCGGAAAATTCGGGGTTCAAAACAGCCCGCTTGGGTTCGGTGTTGCGCCCAGCGATGGTACGCCGATTTTCATGATGGAAGCGGATATGACGCTTTCGTTGTGGATCGCAAAGCATTGGTTTGTGGAAGGCTCCTTTGAGGAAAAAGGTAACGTAAACACCTACCGCGCCGGTTATAAGGGCAGCGATGGGGATATTATTCAGTATGTGGGTATTGGTAACCGCGGCCTGAATTTTCCTGAATTCCCGTATTTGGACTTTGGCGGCGATTCTCCGCAGTCGGCGGGTGTTTACGGGCTTTTCGGCGGAGGCAACTTCAACGTCCACGCGCTTTTCCGCTGGGACGCCGCCTCCCGCGAGGAGCGCACCTTTTCCGGCGGCCGCGAGCGTACATTCAGCTTTTACGGTATTGAAAAACGGGAACGGGGTATTTCGTTTGTTCTGCCCGAAGAAAATATACCCTCCGCCATAACTGTCTACTTTGAGGACAAAGACGGCCCCCTCGAAGGCGGTGTTGTTGGCGGAAGTGTCCGGCGTTGGCGGGAAGCGCGTCCCAGCGAATATTCCGTCAGCGCGAGGCTTGGTATTGTTGACCTTGCCGCTGCTCCGGCAGGGCGCGTTGCCGTTTCTTACAATGCCGCCGCCGGTTACGA
>BOBI01000142.1 GCA_026002305.1 Spirochaetia bacterium | reverse complement strand
GGAGTATGCTTACCTTCTCCTCGGGGGTATACCTCTTCCTCGTACCCATACTCTTCTCCTATGGTCTTCTGGTATACCACCTTATACGCTATCCCCTATAACGGCAAGTTCATCGTAGGCAGGACACTAATCAACGCCTAACTCCGCGTGAATTAACCCGTCTAAATTTCTTTAAAATCGTTGAAACCACCTGATTGTGCTTAATTTACAGGAAAAATTAGGGCGCTGACTTCTCCGATTGTAGTATATTTACAACAACACCTAACGCGGAAAGATTGAACAATCCGCAGGATCCAAATATAGAGCTTTATCCCTTGATTAGATAGTTATAACAACCTTGCGGACTTTGGCGTTGTTTTTATCGACGTAATCAAAGGCCTGCTCCATTTCGTTTATCGGAAAGGTCTTGCTTACAAAACCCGACAGCGGGAGTTTATGCTGGTTTATAAAGTCGATTACAACGGGAAAGCGATGCGTTTGCAGACGCGAACCGCAGATGGTAAGTTCTTTTTTGATGATGTTCACGGGGGCAATTTCGCTGGGTACTTCGTTAAAACTTAATTCCACTATGCGGCCGGCGGCAGAGGTTACCATGACGGCATCCTCGAATGTTTTTTTGATGCATACGGCATCAATTACCACATTTGGACCCATGCCGCCTGTAATTTCCCGCGCGCGCTCAATCATGTTTTCGCGTCCTGAATTGATGATGTAATCGGTGCCGCGCCCTTTGGCGTATTCAAGTTTTTCGTCTACAAGGTCTGCAACGATAACGATGCCGCCGTAAAGTTTTGCCATTGCCGCCGCCGTAAGCCCGATTGTTCCTGCGCCCATAACGAGTACATAGTCGCCTTTTTGGACATTGCCCCGGTAACAAGCCTGTGCGCCAATGGTAAACGGCTCGATAAGGACAGCCTCGTCCCATGGCAATTCCACAGGCAGTTTGTGTACCTTTTCAGACGGAAGCACCACAAATTCGGCACAACCGCCATCGATATGCACGCCGTAAACATTGACGTTTTCGCATATGTTAGGCCGCCCCTGTCGGCAGGCGTAACATTTTCCGCAAAATGTAATCGGCTCCACAACAACATGGTCGCCCACATTGACGTTTTGCACACCGCCGCCTACCGCCGAAACCTCGCCTACAAATTCATGCCCCCAAATTCGCGGGTATGTGGCAAACGGGTTTTTCCCGTGAAAAATATGTATATCCGATCCGCAAATTCCGACACGCTTAACTTTTATCTTTACATCGGCTGCGTTTTTAATCTCAGGCTCGGCACGATCCACAACTTTTAATACGCCGGGTTTTTCAACAATTCCTACTTTCATAAATGTCTCCTTCATTTCCTGAATGAATACTTTGAGATAAAAATCAAAAAGCCTTTTCACATCGCTGTGCGAGGGAAAAGGCTTTTTTTGAGCCGCCCGAGGATCGAACTCAGGACCCACAGATTAAGAGTCTGTTGCTCTACCAGCTGAGCTAGCGGCCCTTTTTCAATTTTAAAATGTAAATCATAAGAGAATCAACCGCGCACCACAAACCGCACAAAGAATTATATTGTTCGTGTTTTTTCTGTGGTTCGCGGTAAAATTCCTTTGGAACTATTCGTTTGCAATCTGGTCAAACGATGCTTCGATTGTGCCGTCTTTTGTTCCATCCGGTTTAATCGGCGTTACCTTCCATGTTACCTTTCCGGCAACAAGCTCCACCGCTTCTACAGGCTGTAAAGACAGAGGATCATCTTTTGAAGAATTCAGTGTACATACGTCAGTTTTTGCCACACGCACATTTTCCATTACCACTTCGTACACCGGTGTCTGTGAACCGCCGACAACACGGCAGTATTGTAATGTTGCCTTGCCAATTTTATTACCGTTCATGCAATAAAGTTGAAGTTTTGGGGTGGCTTTATCTACCGCATGGGTAAAACTAACAGGCGTAAACTGCCCGCGTCCAACAACATCGCCTGCACGCTGAATCGAAACATTCTGGGATGCTCCATGGCTGAATGAAATCAGCTCAAGCCACTTGTCGTGAGCTTTGTCGGCCGCTTGACCTTCAATCCCATCCAACTGTAAAAAATAAACTCCCTGCGCCATATTTGGCCTCCTTAATATTTTTGGATTTTTACAAAAAATCCAAATTAGCAAATCATTTTCCCGTAGGAACTTTTGTAACTAATCTTAACGATGCTGTTAAACCTTCAAGTTGATAATGCGGTTTTAAGAAGAATTTCGCATTGTAGTAACCGGGCTGGCCTTCCACCGAATCGACCTCTACCCTTGCTTCCGACAACGGGTACTTTGCTTTGACTTCTTCCGGTGCGGACGGATCGCCTGTAACATACTTGGAAATCCAATCCGAAAGGAAGCGCTCCATATCGGCGCGTTCTTTAAATGAACCGATTTTATCGCGTACAATGCACTTTAAGAAGTGCGCAAAACGACTGGACGCAAAGATGTATGGCAGACGTGCCGATAGCGAGGCGTTTGCCGTGGCATCGGCCGAATCGTATTCCGCTGGTTTGTTGACTGTTTGACCGCCTAGGAACACAGCAAAATCGGTATTTTTCCAGTGTATAAGCGGCAAAAAGCCGTTTTTGGAAAGCTCCGCTTCGCGGCGGTCGGTAATGGCTATCTCGGTGGGGCACTTCATGGCAAGCCCGCCGTCGTCGGTGGGGAATGTGTGCGTTGGCAAACCCTGAACCGCACCGCCGGATTCCACGCCGCGTATATTGGCGCACCAGCCGTAATTCGCAAACGAGCGGTTGATGTTCACGCCCATTGAATAGGCGGCGTTCATCCAGTTGTATTTGGTGCTGTCGCCCGCGCCGGTATCTTCTTCAAAATCGAATTCCTCCACAGGATTGCTTTTTGCTCCATAGGGCGTGCGGCTTAACACACGGGGCAAGGTAAGCGCCACATAGCGGCTGTCTTCGGATTCCCTAAAACTGCGCCAAGCCATATATTCAGGCGTTGTAAATATCTTGCCGACATCGCGGGGGTTGGCTAAATCCTGCCATGAATCCAAGTTCATGATTGAAGGATCCGCAGCGGAAATAAACGGCATGTGCGATGCCGAGGCAATTTGTGCAATACCTTTAAGAACTTCCACATCCTGCGGTGTATGATTGAAATAATAATCGCCGATTAACGCGCCGAAAGGCTCGCCGCCTGCCGTTCCGTATTCATCTTCGTAGAATTTTTTGAACAGAGGACTTTGATCCCATGCGGTGCCCTTAAAACGTTTGAGCGTTTTTGCGATTTCCGGCTTTGAAATATTAAAAACACGTATTTTTAAACTTTCGCTGGTCTGCGTATTGCTCACAAGGTAATCCAAGCCGCGCCACGCACCTTCAAGTTTTGAATAATCCTCGTGGTGAATGATGAGGTTAACCTGTTCCGTCAATTTTTTGTCCAAAGCGGCGATAATTCCCTCGATGGTAGCTATCGTATCGCTTGAAACAAGTGAAACATTCTCTAAAGCCTGCCCCACAAGTGTTTTAACTGCATCCTGCACCGCGCCGGAAGCCTCTTCTGTGGCCGGTTTAAATTCCTGCTGAACAAGTTTCTCAAAATCGGACATCTCTACGGTATCGGCGGTTAACGCGTCTAGTTTTTGTGCTTCTGCCATTTTTCCCTCCTCCTATTCCTTTTTCGCTTCCTTTGCTTTAGCCGCAAGAGCCTTTAAAAGAGCCGGATCGTGCAGCACCTTTGTAAGAAGCTCCTCGGCGCCGGCCTTGCCGTCCATATATGAAAGCAAATTGGAAAGCTGCTGGCGCGCCTCCATAAGTTGCTTTAAACCATCAACCTTTGCGGCGACCGCCGCCGGAGAAAAATCGTCCATGTTTTCAAAAGTCATATCAACAGCGATATTCCCCTCGC
>BOBI01000141.1 GCA_026002305.1 Spirochaetia bacterium | reverse complement strand
CGGAATTGCGCATAACAGCTTCCGATTATTCTCCAAACAGGGCGGATATAGGCGCCTTGCTTCGTTTTGATGTCAGCGTGAAATCCGCACAATCCGGATCGGAGGGTGAGGAAGGCGAGGGTAGCGTGGATGCTGTACCGCTGGCTGTAACTACGGGGCTGGCAAATACCCATGTCATTTTTAGCGGAGCCAACCCGTATCCGTTTACATTACAAATTGTGTTTCAAGGTTATTGTATGTTCCGCTGGGAAATACTGCGGGAAGCCGACAGGCGCGGCAGGAATGAACGCTATTTTGTTAAAGGCGACGAGCTTAGCATACAAGCCCAAAATGGTGTCAGGCTATGGGTTTCCAATGCTCAGGCGGTGCGAATTCAGGCTATAGGCGGCGGGCGTACATACCCGCTGGAATTAGGCAGCGCCGGAGAAGTTATTGTTGACGATATTGCATGGACACGGGACGAAAACGGGCGTTATACGCTTGTGCTTGCCCGGCTGGAAACTTAAAAAAACATTTCAATAATGAAAAAATTCTATTTGGAGTCACTCGGATGCGCAAAAAATCAAGTTGATTCCGAAATAATAATTTCTACATTAACAGAAACAGGCTTTTTATATACGGGCGACGCGGCGGAAGCGGAATTGATTATTGTAAATTCCTGCGGCTTTATAGAGAAGGCTAAACAAGAATCAATAAATACCGTTATTTCTTTAAAGGCAGCGTTTCCCAAGAGTAAAATTATTCTTGCCGGCTGCCTTGCCGTGCGTTATGCGAAAGAATTGAAAGAGTCCTTAACGGAAGCTGATGCGGTATCAGACAGTACAGACCCAAAATCCATCGCCGGTTTTGTAAACTCCCTGTACAATGATACCAGGCACGGGGGTGGAGATGTTAAGACACAAATTGCACAAGATGAAAATTTAGGTAAGCGTTATATTTTATCATTAAAGGGCAGCGCATATATAAAAATTGCCGACGGCTGTGATAACCGCTGTTCTTTTTGTGCAATCCCGCTTATCCGCGGCAGCTTACGAAGCCGCAGTATCAGTTCAATCTGTAAAGAATTTAAACTTTTTATAGGACGCAACATAAAAGAGATAAATTTAATAGCTCAGGATTTGGCGTCTTATGGAAAAGATATAAGCGGTAATTGTTTGCTGCCGGAGCTCCTTAAAGAATTGTCCAAAATTGAAGGAGATTTCTGGGTGCGTCTTTTATACCTGCATCCGGATCATTTTCCTTTTTCAATAATCCACGTGATGAAAAAAGACAAACGGTTTTTACCATATTTTGATATACCGTTTCAACATGCATCGGAAAAAATATTAAAAGCTATGAACCGGAATGGCAATGCCGGACAGTATTTAGATTTAATAAAAAAAATCCGCTGCGAGCTTCCCTCTGCGGTTATCCGTTCAACATTTCTTACAGGCTTTCCCGGCGAAACCGGGGATGACTTTAAAATGTTATGCGAATTTCAAAATGAGGCCGGCATAGACTGGCTTGGCGTGTTTACTTATTCACGGGAAGAAGACACAAAAGCATATTCTATGAAAACAAGGCCGTCAAAAAAAACAGCTCTTGAACGTAAAAACATTCTGGAGCTTAATCAAATACCAATTACCGAAAAACAAATGGACAGGTTTACCGGCAAAAATGTTAAGGCGCTTGTCGAAGAAGTTAATGACGGGTTAGAGAATATTTATTTGGGACGCCTTTTTTGTCATGCGCCGGAAGTTGATGGTTCGGCTGTAATTGAATCGGATGGTAATTTAAATATTGGTGAATTTGTTGATGTAAGAATAACCGGCAGGGCTGGTTTTGATTTACGTGTGCAGACCGCATGACTTTAAAAAATAACCCCGCGGGACCTTGTCCTAAAATCCGCTTTATATTAGACTTTCAATATCCTGTTTTCAGGAGCCGTGCGGGATTGCACCGCCTAACTCCGCCAGGTTCGGAAGGAAGCAACGGTAAGCGAATGTAGTTTGCGCCGCGGATTTCCTGAAAGCAGGTGTTTTTGCGCGGTTGCTCATTAAAATAGCAATTCGCCGTTTGCAAAACTTAAATATTCCTTTGAGCCCTCTGATACTGAACCAGCCGCATCATGCGGTTGGTTCAGTATCAGAAGTTCCCCGTCATCGTTTATTCCCGATAATATACCGCACACCTCATAAGGATTTTTTGTGCCGCCGGATAAAAACCGGACATATTCATTTTTTTTGTAAAGGTTATCGTTAAGTATTATGTGCCATGCCTCATTATTTTTGTCTAAAAGAATATGTAAAAACTTTAATATATGTTCAAGCAGCACAAATCGTATAGTATCAACATTTAAAGGCGTATTATGTAAATCAAAAAGCGTGTTAATAATACTTGTGGCTGCAGGGGATGCGGGAAAATCTTCCTGCAGGACATTTATACCTATACCGATAAAAATATTTTTACCATCGCTTTCACTTACAATTCCGGAAACTTTTTTATTATAGATCATTATATCATTAGGCCATTTTATTGATAATGTGCTATGCAAACCCGGTAACAATTCTTTTATTGCGTTAAAAACCGCCGCACCTGCGCGTAAGGTAACTGCGTTAGGCGCTTGGGAAAAATCGTTAAATTTTAAAACCACCGTAAATAATAAATTTTTCCCCTTTTGCGAATCCCATCTTCTTCCGGCTCCACGTCCCCTGCCTTCATTCTGGTAATCCGTAATAATTACAGTTCCGTTATCGAAAGACGAGCCGCAGATATTGCGTGCTATGGTCATGGTACTGCTGCACCCTTCAATGTAGTACACGGGAGCGTCAAAAGGATTATATATATTGATTGTTTTCAAATTCTTCTACGGCATCTCAACTGATTTCTCAACAAACGGCGCGGCTAACTGACGAATAGACCGGCCCTGCCATTCACCCGCGTTTGGTTCTTTTGAGACAAAGTTCCATATACCGCGTGCGGAAGTGCTTTTACCGGTGGCGTATAACGATGCCGCCAAATAATACAATGTCTTATAATAATCGGTTTCATCAATAAATTTGCGTAGATCGGGACGTCGTGTTATTTCTGTCATCAAATCGTTAAGTGTTAAAAACCTGTAATCAAAACGTTTTAAAATGGCTTCGTCAATTAAGGTTGTATTTGTTATTAACGCGGCAAACATTAAATGCTCCAATGCCCTGTTATGTCTGCCGGATTGATAATAATAATAACCTAAAAGCCTGTGTGCTTTTTCAGCAGCCGCATTTTTATAACGATACATTGTTAAAAAACGATCAATGCCTTCATTGTCAAGTGTTCGTGCCATGGCGGTTTTTATAAACGAAGTATCATCTTCCCGCCAAAGATTATCTACCAATAAAATATCCTGCAATGTTCTTTCCATTGCGTTGTAATTTTGATTTTCCCTTTCAATATCAGCAATCTCATATTTAATTTCTGTCACAAACTCGGGGTTTTCAAGGTTAAAGCCATATTCAATCGCCGACTTAAATTGATTTAGCGCAATGCCAAGCTCACCTTCTAAACGATAAGTTTTTCCAATCCAATATTCCGCTTCGGGGTATCTTTTAAGATTTTTGAATACGGTTAAGACTCTGTCTGCGGAATTGTTAAGGCTTTCTTTTTTTACACGGTAATAAAGTTCTTCTATTGCTTCCGCCGCGTCAAATTGCCCTCGTTCATAAATATATGTTTCGATACGGTCAAGCGCGCCGTGCATTCTGCGGACCTCGCTTATTGAAAGCAGCGCAATCCAGTTTTGTTCCATCCTTGTATACATTGCGCGTCTGTCATTCCGCGCGTCTTCAAATGCCAATAATGCCCTGCCGTAATCGCCATCGCGGAAAAACTTCTTGCCCTGTTCGAGTGTCCACCAATATGGTTTTTCTTTTTCAAATGGAGATTTAGCCTGCGCGGCAATATTATCA
>BOBI01000140.1 GCA_026002305.1 Spirochaetia bacterium | reverse complement strand
CGGGTAAGCATTTTCCCAATCAATGCTGTCGCATGTGGTAATGAGAAGCAGGCACAGAAGCCCTAAACCGGCTGCACAAGAATATACTTTTAAGCGATTTACTATCATCATACTATACAATATACTAGAAATTTGCGAAAAAAACAAGAAAAAAGCAATGTCTACATTAGAAGTTTAGTAAAACTACTGATTATAGACTTTATCACGCCGGTTTCCTACAATAACTATATGAAATTCGGGACAAAACTTCTTTTAAACGGGCATGATCCGCAGACGGGGGCGTTGAGTACGCCTATTTATCAATGTTCCACTTATGCGTGGAAGGATATTAACGGCAAGCAGGAATTTGATTATTCAAGGTCGGGGAATCCTACGCGGAAGGCGCTGGAGGATGAGATTGCGCTTTTGGAAAACGGCGTGGCGGGTTTTGCGTTTGCAAGCGGCATGGCGGCAACTAGTTCCGTGCTGGGGATTCTGCAATCGGGCGACCATATAATCACGGCGCAGGATATTTACGGCGGCAGTTACCGGATAATGAACACATTTTACAAGCGGTGGGGTCTTCTGTGTACTGCGGTTGATACGCAGGATATTGCGAATATAAAAGCGGCGCTGCGTCCTAACACAAAGGCGCTTTTTTTGGAGACGCCGTCAAACCCGCTTTTAAAAATTACGGATTTAAGTACGGCGGTTAATTTTGCCCGCGAAAATAATTTAATTTCGGTAGTTGATAACACATTTATGACCCCTTACCTTCAGAGGCCGCTGGAGCTGGGAGCGGACATTGTGATCCATTCGGCGACAAAATTTCTGGGCGGCCACAGCGATGTAATTCTGGGGCTTGCCGTTACACGTACCGACGAATTGGCCAAACGCATCTATCCGGTGCAAAATGGTTTCGGCGCGGTGCCGGGGCCGCAGGATATTTGGCTGACACTCCGGGGCATTAAAACCCTTAAAGTGCGCATGGACGCCTCTCAAAAAACCGCCGGTATTTTGGCGCGGTGGTTTTCCGAACAAAAAAATATTGAGGCGGTCTATTACCCCGGGCTTTCGGGGCACGAGGGAAAGGTTATTCATGACAAGCAGGCGGACGGCGCCGGTGCGGTGCTTTCGTTTAAAACAAAAACCGAGGAACAGGCGCATCATTTTTTAAACAACCTGCGTTACGCGAAGTCTGCGGTTAGTTTGGGCGCGGTGGAAACCATCGCAAGCTATCCTGTTAAAATGAGCCACGCCGGAATGCCGCCTCCCGAAAGGCAGCGGCTTGGCATAACACCTACGCTGATTCGTCTTTCGGCAGGGTTGGAAGATCCTCAGGATTTGATAGAGGAATTTGAGGCGGCGTTAAGGTAATGGCGCTATTCGAAGAATTCCTCGTCCTTCTTCGCATTGGTAGCATCGAACTTAATAAGGCTCTTGGTCTTTTTTAAGTCGGCGTCCACGTATTCAAATAGCTCAAGCTCAAATTGTGCCGGTAAGAATGCTCCGAGAAAGTAAGCCCCTGCATTGCTTCCCGCTGTTTGACTAATTTCAATAAGGTAAGTTTTACCTGCTTCAAAATCGTAATTAAATTTTGATGTAACGGTAATTATATTGGCATAGCCAATTATTCCTCTATTCCTTGTTCTAACACGCGCTCTAAAATCGTAAGAAGATGTTATTGGAAGCTCAAATTCATTTGTAGTAATGGTAACCCCGTTAATTCTAAGATTATCACCTTCGCTGTTGTCAAAGTCCACATAACCTGAATCAACTACGCGGACAATAACCCCTCCCTCCGGTCCGGATCCCTCTGTGGTACTAAAAGGGGCCGATCTAACAAAAGGTGTACTACTAGTAGCGCAACTTATAAACATGGCGGATACTGCCGCCGTTACAACCGCAAAAACAAAAAACTTTCTCATAATAATGCTCCTTTTGATCAAAATAACTTGATGGTTACATACGTAACCGGTGAGCTATGTATAGCACAGTATTTATAATAGCGCAATGGGCATTGATCGCTACACAGATTGCGGTATGTTTCTGCACGATTTATTCTCCGTGCGGTTTAATACCGTCTGCACGCTACGCACCTGCTTGCGTGCGAGGGCTCTGCGGCGGTTCTTCTAAAGCGGTAGTAAACCGCACACGTACAATCACTTCCTATAGAGAAGCTTATAACATTTAAGAACACAGAAAAAACTGCGAAAGCAGTTTTCCCCCATTCGTACAAGTTTGCCCGAACAAATATATCCACCACAGCTTTGGTTTTGTATCCATTCATAAGATTGGAACAAAAACAAAGCTGATACCGCGCTGCTCTGCGGCGCAGTAGTTCATCAAGTTTTTTGTAAAAGTAAAATTGCAGCTTGACCATAAGCCCCACAACGGCAACTATTGCTAAAGGCGGAACGCGATCATTTACCGTGACAATTAACGAAGCAGTAGTGTGGCGTGGGAGCGAGTGCAGCGACCGACATGGACACACGGAAGCCAAGCCGCTACATTGGCGCAACGTATAAGCGTTGTGCCAATGTAACACTTACACACCAACAACTCTGTCTCTATATTTTTGTGCGTATGCGTCAAGAACTTCATTTATCATATTTTGATATTTCAAATTGTTTTTTTTTGCATAATTTTTATAAAAATCAACACTTCGACTATTTAATGTAATTGTAATTTTTATTTTCGGCTGTTTCCTTATCAATTGTTCAGGCGGTGGAAGAAAATCTTGTATAATTTCTCCTTCTCGTAAAGCCTTTCCTATTCCTTTTGGTGATTCAGTGTAAATTATTTTTTTCTTCATATATTTCCCTTCCTTTATCATAAAAGGCATTTTGTGCATCTTCAAATGAAATGTGGTGTTTTTCTGTATTTTTAAGATTTTTTGCCTCATCCCATTCAAATGTCATATTGTAAACTATACATATAATTTACAATATTGTCAAGAAACGGAAATTTTCTAATTATCTTAAGCGCGGCAAGGACGCCGCTCGATCTTCCGAATTTTTCCGCAATTAGATTTCGGTTAACATATGATATACGCTTCGCCGCCAGTAGGCGGCTCGGCCTCTGCAAAAATGTCGTATAGCTCTGAGCGTTATACGAAATGAGGGCTAAAATTTGTTGACATTATATAAAAAAAACACTTGACAAAATAATATCGTATATGATATATTGAATTTATGGAATACATGGTTTCCAAAAAAAGACAATGAAAACACCGCCTAAAGAATTGGATATAGCCTTAAACCGAATGAAAGATTATATAGCGAGGAAGGAAAAATGAAGTGGGATGAAGCCAAAAAGGTAATTTTGCAGAATGACGAAGTTATTCAGGAACTCAAAAACAATGAGGCCGAATATAAAATTATTGAAGAAATAATAATGGCCAGAAAAGAGAAAAATTTAACACAAAAGGACTTGGCGGTATTGGTAGGAACACGGCAATCCAATATTTCAAGACTGGAAAGTGGGAATTATAATCCATCATTGGAATTTTTAAATAAAATAGCAATAGCAATGGGAAAAGAATTAGAAATAAGAATAGTATAAAGTACGCCCAAACTTCGCCTAACATACGCTGCGTCCGCAGTAGCGGCTTTATGGGGTTTTTCGTAGGCACGTTATGCGAAATAATTTTTTGAAATTATCTACAAAATCATACACCTTGTTAAAAAAATAACTGAATTTCTTAAGAAAAACTATTGACAAGCCGTTATACCAATGTTATACTCATAATATGAAAACAGCAATATCTTTACCGGATACGGTATATTTTGAAGCAGAGGAAACGGCGCGAACCCTGGGTGTCCCCAGAAGCACCTTATATGTAAATGCATTGGTGGAATATTTACAGAAAAACAATCGCAAAAATATCACCAAAAAATTAAATGAGGTATATACCGATGATTATTATAAAGAATTTGAACCAATAGAAAATGCAGGACTTGAAAGCCTAATGAAATTAA
>BOBI01000139.1 GCA_026002305.1 Spirochaetia bacterium | reverse complement strand
AATATTAGTAAAAAGTTTTGCTACAATTTCCTCATCAAAAAGCCTGGCCGACGCAAGACGCCTGTTATGCACAGAGTCTATCTTCGCACGGGTAATCAGCTTCTCGGCGGTTCGGCGAACAGCAAGAGCCTTTGCTTTAGTCGTTTTTATCCTTTCATGGCGAAATAAAGATGTTACCATATTCCTATGTAATGCTTTTCTATGGGCGCTCATCCGCTCCAGAGGATTAAATCCCCTTTTATGTTTCATCGCTTTCTTCCCTCCTTATTCCGTTTTTTGCGGCATTTTTTAATTCACTACCGCTTGTAATTCCAAGAGTTAAATTCCATTCCTGTAACTTTTCGATTATCTCATTCAAAGATTTCTTTCCAAAATTACGTGTTTTGTTTAAGTCATCCTCGGTTCTCCGAACCAACTCGCCAATTGTCCTGATATTTGCCAACTTTAAACAATTCGCCGAACGAACGGTTAATTCAAGCTCCTCAACAGGCGTACTCATTAGTTTTAGAATTTGCTCATCACTTTCATCAAGATCATCATCGCATATAAAAGAATTCTCATCAAAATTGATAAACAACGAAAAATGCTCTTTTGCTATTTTTGCAGCCTCGGCTAAAGCATCATCCGGTTTTATAGTGCCATCAGTCCAAATTTCAAGTATCAATTTGTCATAGTCACTTCGCTGTCCTACCCGTGTCGGTTCAACTGTGTATTTAACCTTTTTTATAGGTAAAAAAATTGAATCAACGGGTATAGTGCCGATAACCTCAATATGCTGGGAATTAACCTCTGAGGGAACATACCCACGTCCAAGATCAACTTGCACTTCCAATTCTATATGAGCATTATCCATCAACGTCATGACATGCAGACCCGGATTTAAAACTTCAAGTTTGCCGATTTTAGCAAAATTCTCGCTGTAAATTTGATTCCGGCCTTTCCATTCAAATTGAATTGTATCCTGATCCATATCACCCGGCAGCCTCAAACTCAACTGTTTAAGGTTACTTATAACTTCAAGGGTATCTTCAACAATATTCGGTATTGTTTCAAGCTCACTTGATATCGTATGAGGCGTACCATCTTCGTTATAAGAGACAATCCGCACGGCAGTAATTGCATACCCTTGTATAGACGACAGCAACACCCTACGGAGCGTATTACCTATCGTATTACCAAAACCTGGCTCAAACGGTGCGGCAGTAAATTTTCCATAATCCTGTGAAAGCTCGTCGGTTTCAAAAGAACGACTTTTTGGTTTCTTGAAACCTTTAAGCAGATTTCTTCGTGACATTAAGACTCCTCATTCTCATTTAGAATAATATTCTACGATCATTTGCTCTTTTATGTCAGCTAAATCCGTTATATCATTACGTCTTGGAACAGCTACATATTTTCCGCTCATAGCATCAGGATCCAGCTGTAACCAAGGCATAACTCCGGATTTTCCATATTCTTTAAGAGCCTCTTTTACAACTATTAAGTTTTTGCTCGATTCTTTTATTTTAATAGTATCTTCGGGTTTAATAAGATAAGAAGGTACGTTGATGCGTTTATCATTCACCAAGATATGACCATGCAAAACAAGTTGTCGTGCTTGGCTCCTGCTTGATGCAAAACGCAATCTATAAACAACGTTGTCCAAGCGTCTTTCTAACAACTCAAAGAGATTTTCACCGGTAATACCTGTCATGCGTAACGCACGCTCAAAAAACAAATGAAACTGTTTTTCTTGCATACCATAGATACGTTTTAATTTCTGCTTTTCTCGTAATTGCGTGCCATAATCAGATCGTTTTCCGGGTCTTATTTTTGGGTCTTTACCCGGAGGCGCGTGTTTTTTCTGAATAGGACATTTATCACTCTTGCATCTATCACCTTTAAGCATTAATTTTTTTTGTTCTGTTCTGCACAACCTGCAAACAGGCCCTGTATACCTTGCCATTATTACCTCCCGCTTATATACGCCGCGTTTTTCTTGGCCGGCATCCATTATGAGGTATAGGTGTAACATCATTAATAGATTTAACCTTCATTCCTAAAACGCCAAGCTGTCTAATTGCCGACTCTCTGCCCATACCCGGGCCCTTTACATAAACATGAACTTCCCTTAAACCTGCCTGAATTGCTTTTTGCGCCGCGGTCTCTGTTACAGTTTGAGCCGCAAACGGTGTTGATTTTTTTGCACCCTTAAAACCTAAACCGCCGGAACTCGCCCACGATATTGCATTACCCATTAAATCTGTAATAGTTACGATTGTATTATTAAAAGTCGCTTGAATGTAAACATTACCTTCAAATACCGACTTTTTTTCTTTCTTCTTCTTTGTATTACTAGCGGCCACTACATCCTCCAACCATACTAACTCCTTAGTTTAGCTTTTCTTTTTACCGGCTACGGTCTTTTTCTTGCCCTTGCGTGTTCTTGCATTCGTTCTGGTTCGCTGTCCTCTTAAGGGTAAGCCCTTACGATGCCTTAAACCCCTATAACAACCAATATCCATTAAACGTTTAATATTAAGCGCTACTTCTGTACGCAAACGACCTTCAACTTTATAGTCATTTTCCAATATACGACGTAATTCATTTAATTCTTCAGAGGAAAGATCGTTTATAAGCCGATTAGGATCAATTTTAGTTTTTTCACAAATTAACTTTGCGCTTGACCTTCCAACACCAAATATATAAGTCAATGCTATATCAACATGTTTATTCGGTAAATCAACACCAGCAATACGTGCCATTTTTCCCCCTAACCTTGCTTCTGCTTATGCTTTGGATTTTGACAAATAATGCGAACAATACCATTCCGTTTAATAACTTTACATTTATCACAGATCGGCTTCACACTTGTTCTAACTTTCATTATATACTCCTTGTATTTCTGATAACCGCTATAACAATAACCTACAAATTTCTTCCGCGTAACCGGCCGCGTTTTGTAAGGCCTTCATGATGATGCATTTTTAAATGCGCTTCAATCTGACTCATTGTATCAAGATCCACACCAACCAGGATAAGCAGCGAAGTGCCCCCCATCAAATAGGAAATTGAACTTGGGAATTTGAATGCCCACTGAATAAAAGTTGGTATGACCGCAATAAGAGCCAAATATAACGAACCCGGTAAAACAATCCTGTTTAAAATCTTTGTAAGATACTCTTCGATCTTTTCTGTTCTTATTCCGGGAATAGAGCCGCCGTTTTCCCTTATATTTTTTGCAATTTCAATAGGATTCAACGTAACCTGCGTATAAAAATAAGCAAAAAATATTATCAAAATCACATATAACACATTATACAGGACACCCCGCGGTGTTAAAACCCTTGAAACAGCCGCGAGCCACGCAACATTTCCACCTATTGTAGATGCAATTTGTAGTGGGAAAGTTAAAATAGAAGAGGCAAAGATAACAGGAATAACACCTGACGGATTAATCTTAAAAGGTATATAAGTGTTTTGGGCGCCATACATCTTGCGTCCTACAACACGTTTTGCATAATTGACAGTAATTTTTCTTTGCCCCTGTTGTTCAAATATTACCAAGGTTACAACAGCTATAAACATTATAAAAACAACCACAACAAATACCAAATTTAAATCACCGTTTCTGACACGCCCGCCTAATTCCCATAACGCATCCGGCAAACGCGCAACTATACCGGCAAAAATCAACAAAGAAATACCATTGCCAATGCCGCGTTTTGTAATTTGCTCGCCCATCCACATTAAAAACATAGTTCCCGTTGTAACTGTAAGCATTGCCAGCAACGTAAACGATAAAAGGCTCATGCTTAATAAATTTTCAACGCTTCTTGAAATACTCTGTGCATATTTCTTGTCACAGCAAAATTCGGGCAATGCCATAGTAGATTATCTGGATTTTTTTGCCGGCGGCGCTTTTTCTAACTTTTCTGTTTTCATGCTTGGCATTATGCCTTACATATCAATGTCAATTATTATGCA
>BOBI01000138.1 GCA_026002305.1 Spirochaetia bacterium | reverse complement strand
ACTCTAACCGCACCGGTTCGAAGGTGTCGGGGTTTAATGTCATTTCAACATTTACCAATTCGCCGTTCTCGGCTTTGCAATTTATGTCAAACCGAATTTGACGGTCGCGGACGTTATCAATGGCCGGCTCATTAGCGGTTATTGCGACAACAGTAAGCTTGCGCCCTGTGAAAACCGACAGTAATACTGATAAAGCTCCGCGAGATTCAGGACGGTCTTTGGTGAAAACCGCCTTAAACACGTTATCCATGCAGATGTCTATAATGTCATCGGTCAGCTCGAATTGAACCACTTTTTACCTCTTGGGATATAGTATAGCACAGATTTAGTTTATATGCCATACTAAAATGCGGAGCAAAAATATGACATTACATGAAGAATTACAGTTGTGCATGAAAAGCATTGAACTCGAAGATGCCGGAAAGCCGGAAGAAGCGTCAAAGGTTTTAAAAACCATTCCCATGCCGCCATGGCTGGCAGAATGGAATAAGAAATATGTTGGTGCGGACTATTTGCGTAATAGTGGCTGGAATCTTTCGGCAGCGGAGGCAGAATTTGGAACTGATTGGCTTGATAGAAAAGATTAACAATATACAAACAACGTTCTGCAAATATGGGCATCGCACAAAAAGTGTATGTTGAATTGCAAAAGAATGTGATCGGGAAATAAGGGAAAGAGAACTAATTACCAATATGGAGAATCCAAAAGTTTCGATAATCGTACCGGTTTACAATAAGGTATCTTCTTTCCAAACAAACTGCTGAATATTATAGAGTCAATGAAATAGAAAGAAACACGGGTAATTTTATTATCTTCAAGCGGCAATAAAAAATGCCGGCAACCAAAAATATTATTTCGGTTGCGCATTGAACTACCTCGCCCTAAAGGCGAAGTATCAGATTTGTTTTTGTTTGTTCTTTTGCTTTGCAAAACTAAAAACAAATCTGTCGATCCAGAGGAAATGATTGTACGTGTGGGGTTTACTTCCAATTTTCTTAAGCGTTGCATTTCCTTTCCCGCCATAAATGGCGCTTAATTAAACCCCACGGGGATTAAAGGCGCGGGAAATTAAATCATCGGGTGTACCATTGGCTCGTAAGAAGTCGGCAATAGCCTGTTTTTCACGAGCGGCTTCACGCTCGGCTTCACTCCTGCCTTCGTTTCTGCCTTCGCTCCTACCTTCGTTCCTGCCTTCCCACCTTGCTGTTGCAATTAGACTTTGATTGTCCAGGATGTACTTTTCCCTATTGCCGATTTCTTACGAGCCAATGGTACACCCGATGATTTAATTTCCCGCGCCTTCAATGCGCAACCGAAATAATATTTTTGGTTGCCGGCATTTTTTATTGCCGCTTGAAGATAATAAAATCACTCATGTTTCCTTCTATTTCATTGACTCTATAATATTCAGCAGTTTGTTTGGAAAGAAGATACCTTTTGATGCTAACCATAAAAGTATCTTTTTCTTAAATGAAAGCAGAGGATTGTTGTGAAAAATATTTTTATTTGATTCCGGATATAAATCAAGCATAATGTTCTTATTTCGTGTTGTGTTATTACGTATCAGATGAAACTTTGTTGTATTTATTGCATTACTTAATTCCGGATCAAGTACGCTTATATCATAATATTTTTCCTGCAAAAATTTTATAGACATCTTATAATTACAGTATAGGTCCGGATAATTATAAAACGTCATGCCATTACTTCTGGATGTAGATTGTGAACGAAGGCAGTAATGATACAGTGCTTTATTGATATGCCCAATCTTCTGCGCATAATGGACAGCTTCAATATTTATCACCCTGTCTTCGCCCCAGCTTTTTTCCGGAAATTGCACCTTGCTAATAATATTACGGGAAAACAATTTATTCCATATATTTACTAATAGTGGATACTCATTACTAAAGTTTAGAATATTTTTTATCATAATTGTTTTATCCATACCGTAAATATCTTGATTACTGTATATCCTAATTCCAATGTCATCAATGTAAAAATCACAACAGACAATATCATAACTGCCATCAACTGCTTTTGTATATAATTTCTCTACCATATCGGGTTCTATCCAATCATCACTGTCAATAAATAATATATAGCTGCCGTTTGCACTATCTAGTCCTATTTTGCGCGATATAGACGCCCCTTTATTTCCACTGTTATGTATTACTTTTATTCGCGTATCTTTTTTTGCCCATTCATCGCATAATGCAGGGCTTACATCTGTGGATTTATCATCAACCAGAATACATTCAAAATCATTAAAGGTTTGGGTTACAATACTTTCCATACATCTGGAAAAATATTTTTCAACATTGTAAACCGGTACGATTATCGAAACTTTTGAGACAGTCATATCTTCCCCTTTATTGTCCGTGTTTTGGTTTAATACCGCGCAGCTTGCTGCGCTCTTCGGCGTTAAACCAAAACACACGTACAATCATTTCCTATACAACAGAGTATAACATTTAAGAACAAAGAAAAACTGCGAAAGCAGTTTCCCCCATTCGTACCAGTTAACCCGAACAAATGCATCCACCACAGCTTTTGAAAAAAAGCTGATACCGCGTGGCTTGCCGCGCGGTAGTTCATTTTATATGTTTTATAATATCAAGTAATTTAAAAGGTAGTAAGATACCTTTAGATGCTAACCATAAAAATAATTTCTTTACGGAGGATGAACCTATAAAAATACTACGAAATATATATTTGTTTGATTCCGGACAAAATTCCAGCATTAAATTCTTGGTTCGGGTTGTTTTATTTAGTATGAATCGAAACTTCATTCTATTTATAATATTACTTAATTCGGGTTCAAATAAATTCAAGTCTTTATAAGTATCATGTAAAAAACTTACAATTATTTTGTAATTGCTGCAAGTTTCTGTTTGCCTGGTTAACTCTTTATTTTCTTCATTACATATTGATTGCGGATTGTAACAGTAATGATACAGTGCTTTATGAATATATCCAATTTTCTGTGCATAAGATACTACCTGAACATTTATAACTCTTTCTTCAAAATGGCTCGCCGTAGGAAATTGCACTCTTGTAAGAATGGTCCTTGAATATAATTTAGTCCATAACTGTCCCATCAAAACACTATCGGTATCAATAATATATTTTATTAAGGTTGTTTTATCCATGCCAAGAATATCCTGATTAATGTATGTGCTGCGCCCTATATTATCCCACCAGAAATCGTAACACACAACATCAAAGTTGCCATCAATTGCTTTTGTATATAAATTATCTATCATATCTGGTTCTACCCAATCATCACTGTCAATAAACAATATATAATTGCCGTTTGCACTATCTAGTCCTATTTTGCGCGATATAGACGCCCCTTTATTTTCACTGTTATGTATTACTTTTATTCGCGTATCTTTTTTTGCCCGTTCATCGCATAATGCAGGGCTTACATCTGTGGATGCATCATCAACCAGAATACATTCAAAGTTGTTAAATGTTTGAGCCGCAATACTTTCCATACATCTGGCAAAGTATTTTTCAACATTGTAAACCGGTACGATTATCGAAACTTTTGGATTCTCCATATTGGTAATCAGTTCTCTTTCCCTTATTTCCGGTGAACGGATGGTGTAATTTCCAGTTGATTGACCATTGGTTCAGTGTAGCATATAAACCAAATCTGTGCTATACTATATCCCAAGAGGTAAAAAGTGGTTCAATTCGAGCTGACCGATGACATTATAGACATCTGCATGGACAACGTGTTTAAGGCGGTTTTCACCAAAGACCGTCCTGAATCTCGCGGAGCTTTATCAGTATTACTGTCGGTTTTTACAGGGCGCAAGCTTACTGTTGTCGCAATAACCGCTAATGAACCGGCCATTGATAACGTCCGCGACCGTCAAATTCGGTTTGACATAAATTGCAAAGCCGAGAACGGCGAATTGGTAAATGTTGAAATGACATTAAACCCCGACACCTTCGAACCGGTGCGGTTAGAGT
>BOBI01000137.1 GCA_026002305.1 Spirochaetia bacterium | reverse complement strand
GCGCCGCAGTTGGCGCCGGGTAGTGTTTCGCGGATTAATGCTACAAAAACATCGGTTTCCACATGGAAAACTTTGCGGAAAATTGCCAAAAGTATGCCCAAAATCAGGGCAAGCACTGCAGCAAAAATTGCTGTTTGTAAAATCATTTTATAACGCCCCCTACTTTACCAATCCGCCGAAACCCATGAATGCCATAGACATTAGGGAAGCGACTACGAACAATACCGGAGTTCCTTTTAAGAAAGCCGGTATAGGGCTGGTGCGGATTCGCTTGCGAATGCCGGCAAGTAAAAGCAGCGCCAACATAAAGCCCAGCGACAGGCCAATGGAATAAACAATTGCCTGCGGATAGTTGTAACCTTTGCTTATTGCATTAAGCGTACAACCTAAAATTGCGCAGTTTGTTGTAATTAAAGCAAAGTATATGCCCATTGAGTTGTAAAGCGCCGGTATGGATTTCTTTAAAAAGAATTCCAAAAGCTGAACAAGCGATGCAATTACCAAAATAAACGCAAGTGTTTGCAAAAACACCATGTTATTCGCTTTCAAAAACTGAAAAACCGGATATGTAACGGCAGTTGCAATCACGGTAACAAAAATTACCGCGCCGCCCATTCCTACCGCCGTATTTTCATCGTTTGACATTCCGATAAACGGACAAAGAGCTAAAAAGCTCATCAAAACGATGTTGTCAATTAAAAACGACTTTAAAAAAATAGCTATCAATTCCATTTAACAGCACCCCGCTTTGTCTCTTTGAACAGGCCCTTTAGCCTGAATTGATTTTATTAAGAGACCTAAACTTATGAATAACGCAAAAACAAAAAAGCCGCCGGCAGGCAGGGCAAAGAATAGAATCGGTGTAAAATTGTCGCCGAAGAGCGCGACATCAAGAATAGAACCGTTGCCCAAAATCTCGCGGATTAGAGAAATGCCAATCAGCACCCAAGTATAGCCAAGCCCCATTCCAAGACCGTCTGCAACAACCGCGCCAAGCGATTCTTTTGATGCAAATCCCTCGGCACGCCCCATGATGATGCAGTTTACAACAATTAACGGAATAAATACGCCCATTGCTTTTGAAAGGCCCTGAAAGTAAGCCTGTAGAACATAGTCGATAATCGTTGTGAATGCAGCAATAACGATGATGAAAATCGGGATACGTACCGATGTCGGAATCAGTTTTTTAAATAAACTGATTACAACTTCGGATGCCGTTAGAACGAATGTAAGCGCTAATCCCATTCCAATCCCGTTTGCCACGCTTGTGGTAACGGCAAGACTGGAACAAAGCCCAATCATCAGTATAAGAAGCGGGTTTTCTTTTACAAGCCCGTTTGTAAATATTTCAAAAATTCGTTTCAATTTGTGCCCCCTTGCGCATTTTGCGCTAACCACCCCAAACCGGCTTGTGCGGCGCCTTTGACCAATTTGGTAACCGCGCGGCTTGTAATTGTCGATGCCGTAATGGCCGCTATATTGCCGCCATCTTTTGTAACGGCAAGGTTATCGGCGGCGCTTTTTCCGGCGAATTGCCCGTAAAATGTAATTTTGTTTGGTTTATCAACAAAGTAGGTGGCTTTGGCCGCATTCGCCCCCAAACCGGGTGTGTCCGCAATTTGTAGGATTTTTACACCTGTAATTTTGCCCTCAGTATCAATACCCACAAGCGCTGTGATATTGTCCTGAAAACCGCCGCTTACACCCGTTACAGCCACGCCTAGAACCTGACCGTTTTGCACGATTTTGTAAGTATCGCCAAGTGTTACGCCATCAATGTTTGATTTTAAACCACCTGCGATAACATCCTCATTGGCGCCATTGTTTAAAACAGGGAAAAGCCCCGAAAGCGCGTCGGTTAAAATCTGTTTTTGGTTATTTTCGATGACCGGTTTTGTTTTTTCGTAAACAATAGCCAAACCTGAACAAGCTACCACTGCAAAAATTACAATCGCCGCAATCATTTTTATTGTATCTTTCATTTCTTTGCCCCCTTAACAGGCGCCGCATAACCGTATTTTTTGTGCATGATGCGGTTAAGGAACGGCACAACCATGTTCATTATGAGGATGCCGTAAGAAGCGCCCTCCGGGTAGTTGCCGAACTTTCGTATAAGAATGGCTATAAGACCGGCGCCTATGCCGAATATAATTTTACCGCCTTCCGTTACCGGGGTAGTTGTATAGTCGGTAGCCATAAATACAGCCCCAAAAACTACGCCGCCCGATAAAACCGATAATACCGGATTCATGCCAAGCGCCGCTGATGCAATAAAACTGGTACATATAAGCGCAACCGGCGCGCGCCAGTCAATCGTTTTGGTAACAAGGAGGAATAACCCGCCAACCAAAATCAACAGTATTGATGTTTCACCGATACAACCGGCATGGTTCCCGATAAACAGCGTTTGTAAAAGATTGCCGCCCAAGGCATCATTTGCGGCGGCGCCTGCCCCGCTTACACCATCGATAGCATCTTTTAGGTTTACAAGCGGGGTTGCCGTTGTAACACTGTCGATGGCGTTTCCGTTAAACTGATAAAACGGGGTGCGTATTCCCGATGGTTTTAACCATGTTGTCATTGCGGCGGGAAAGCTCATCAGCATAAACGCACGCCCGGCTAACGCGGGGTTAAACACGTTTGCGCCAAGGCCGCCGAAAAATTCTTTTACAACGACGATAGCAAAAATGGCGCCTAACGCCGTCATCCACAGAGGTGTGGAGGGCGGAATTACCAGTGCCAGCAGCAGACCTGTTACCACTGCCGAGCAGTCTTTTATACGAATGTCTTGTTTTGTTATGCGCCTGAAAAATGCCTCGGCGCAAACTGCCGCGGCAATCGACACCACCACGTTTAGTAGTGCGCTAATACCGAAATTTATGATGCCGAAAACCGTTACCGGCAGCAGCGATATAACTACGCGGCACATTATTTTGGGCGTTGTTTCCGAAGCTGCAATATGCGGACTTGACTGCATTAAGAGTAGCTTCTGTTCAACTTCTTGATTTTCTTCTGCCATTTCTTACCCCCTATGCCTTTGCCTCGGCAGCTTTTGCCGCCGCCGCATCTGCTTTTGCCTTCGCTTTTGCGGCTTCTGCCGCCATATAGTTGCGAAGTTTAAACTTACCAACCCTAAACCTCTGCACGAGCCTTATACGCGCCGGACAGTTGTAAGAGCAGATACCACATTCAATACAATCCAAGAGCCCTATTTTCGAGGCTTCTTCCATATCGCCTGCTTCCAGTGCGTTGTTCATAAGCACAGGGAAAAGGCGGGCGCTGCAATTATGAATACATTTGCCGCAGCGGACGCAGTAGCCTTCGGGATCTTCGTAGGTTTCTTCCGCCGTAAGGAAGTTAATACCGGAAGTATTTTTTTGCACCGGTATATTGGCATGAGGGACGGCGGTGCCCATCATAGGTCCGCCGTAAATGATCTTTGCGCATTTATCGTAATCAATGTCGAGGAAATCAGCGGGAAGATCGGTAAGCACGGTGCCGATTGGCGCGGTAATGTTTTTCGGCTTGCGGCAAGCGCCGCCTGAAACCGTTAAGCCGCGCTCAATAAGGGGCTTGCCCTCGTCAAAGGCCTCGGTGTATGCAATTAAGCTGCCCACGTTTTGCACGATACAGCCGGTGTCGCCGGGCAACTTGCCGGAGGGCACCTCGCGGCCTGTAAGAGCCGTTATCAGCATTTTTTCGCCGCCCTGCGGGTAGCGGGTTTTACATAAACGCACCTCGATGGTTCCCGGATAGTTGCCGCGTTTAATCGCGTCTTCCAGTTTAGCAACAAGGAAATCCTTGTTGTCCTCCATGCCGATAAGCGCTGTCTGAACACCGGTAATTTTCATTAGTATTGCGACGCCGCGCACTATTTTGTCGGTTTTTTCCGCAATGGACGCTTCGTCGGTGGTAAGATAGGCCTCGCACTCGGCAGCGTCGGCAATAATGTAATCAATTTTCATTCCGGGAGGCGGGTTAATCTTGATGTGCGCAGGAAAGCCCGCACCACCCATACCAACAATAC
>BOBI01000136.1 GCA_026002305.1 Spirochaetia bacterium | reverse complement strand
ACTTTCGTATCTTGCACGTAACGTTAAACATATACATATTCGAGGCCCCGCACCACGAAATACTCGCGCCGGCTTTGGCAATCTTTTTTATATCATCATCACTTACGCCAATACAGTGAACAAACAAACAATGATTATCAAGCGCGTTAAAACTTTCCAGATACGGTATACCGTTCATTGCTTCGGTATCAAAACCTTCGGCAAGGTGTGTAATAAAAGGCCAGCCGTTATCCACGGCACGTTTATGCTCCGTAGGAATACCGTCGCCCCACTTTAGCTCGTAAGACGAACATTCATGCGCCAGCGCATAACCGGTTATTGCACGCACCGGCAGTGTCGGCAGAATATCTTTATTTATATTATGAATAAAATGATCATTTACCGTAACAACGCCCGAAAATAGCGTCTTGTATGCGCTTAACAAATAGCCGTCTTCGATAGGCAGCGCAAGCGTCCGTTCCGCGTAACAGGGCGATGCTTTTAAATCGTTATCCCAAGGCAGCCAGTTAAGGTAGTAAGTTCCATCGGGCGGCCCCACCCGAGGCAGGTAGTTCCCGCGCATGTGATCGTGCGTGTTGATTAGAGCGGGGTATATGTATGATTGTTTTCCAAGGTCGCACTCAACAGAGTCCGGGCCCCGCGTTGAAACAATTTTACCGTCCGCAACGGACAGGCTGCCGTCATAAGGCTCTTTGCCCGCAGAAACAACCATCCCATTTTTTAATGTAAAAGCACCCATAGCCAAATCCTTTTTTTCTGTTCTATACCATTATATTATCGGAAAACCAAGCCTCTGTTTTCAGGTTTTCCTATACGCTTACCTCTTTTGAGCCCGAAATCCTATAAAAGATGAGCAGGAAGATAACTGTGGTAAGTGTTAGAATACTAGCCAAGGCTGCGGCGGTACCGTAACTTGCGCGGACAACTTCCTGATACACGGCGACAGACATGGTACGGGTGCGGCCTGTGAATAAAATTACCGACGAGCTTAATTCGTTGATAACGGTTATCCAGCTTAATATTGCGCCTGAAAGAACGCCGGGCATCATTATTACGGCCGTTACGCCAAAGAATGTCCGCGCCGGGGACGCGCCTAAACTTATGGATGCTTCCTCGATGCTGGGGCTTATCTGGTAAAGGATTGCCGAGCTTGAACGCAGAGTGTAAGGCATACGCCGTATAACAAGCGCGATAATGATGATGAAAGCGCTGCCGCTTAATATAAGCGGCTGTTTGTTAAACGCAAGCAAAAGTGTTATACCAAGCACCGAGCCGGGAATGATATACGGGAACATTGTTATAGTGTCGATTAAACTGGTAAGCGCGTTACGCCGCCTGACGGAAAGGTAGGCGATAAAAATACCCAGCAGGACAATAAGCACGATTGCTATAAGGCCAAACGTGTAAGTATTTGTTATTGCGCTGCCTAACGACTTAAATATTATTTTGTAGCTGTTTAACGAGAATCCCCGAAGGAACATTAAGCGGTTGGCATTTAAGAATGATGTATACACAACGGTCGCCTGCGGCACTATCGACAAAAGTACAATTACGTACATAAACAAGTGCACAAAAAAACTTTTTGGACCGTGAATCTCCACGGCTTGTATAGGACGAAGTGAACTCATGGTGTAGGATTTTCTATTTACAAAATATTTTTGCGCGACAAACAAAACCGCCGTAATAATAACCATTATGGCAGCCATGCTGGCGGCAAAGTTTGCGCTGCCGCCAATCTCGCCGACAAATTCCGTGTATATTAAAACAGGCATTGTCCGGTAGCCTTCACCTATGAGCATGGGCGTACCAAAATCCGCCAGGGCGTTCATAAAAACTAAAAGGGCGCCGGCAAAAATTGTAGGTGTTATTAACGGAATAACTATTGATGAAACTTTTCGCACGGGGCCGCAGCCTAAACTTTCCGCCGCTTCGCTTAAAGATACGTCAATTTTTTTTAAGGCGCCGCATACATACATATAGATAAACGGGTATAACTTGAGCGTAAACACCAGTAATATGCCGCCAAACCCATAAATGGGGGGAACCTGAATATGCAAAACATTGGCGAAGAATTTTGTTATAACGCCGCTGCGTCCGCTTAACAAGACCCATGAGTAAGCGCCGATAAACGCCGGCGACATCATTGAAATAATGATAAGTATTTCCAGTAAACCCTTGCCTTTAATTTTAAAACACGTCATAAAATAGGCCATAGGGATTCCGATTAGAATTGTTAAAAATGTTACACAGGTTGTTACAACAAAACTGTTCCTCATGCCCTGATAGTAAAATTTGGTTTTAAAGAATTTTATAAAGTTACCGAATGTCCACGCGCCGGTTTCAGGATTTTTAAAGCTGCTTAAAAAAAGTGACAGCAGCGGGTATATTAAAAATACCGCGAACACAGCGATTATAACTAATGTAATTACCGTCCAAAAGTCAAAACGGAATTGTTTTTTTATCATTTTAACCGGCCACTCCCGCGTCTATACCACGGATTAGGCTTTTTTCCAAATCATTTGTAAACACATTTATTTTTAACGGGTTTGGTTTTAGAAAAATCGCGTCGCCTGTGTTATACAAATGAATTACACCGCCTAAATCCTGCGAGTATTCAATGCTTGGTTGATCCGGCATGACCATGCCTTCTTTAAATTCCAATTTATACTGAACGTATTTACCAAGAAATGTACGCGAAACAATTTTAGCCTGCATCCCCTCTCCATTTTCCGATGGAACAAATTCTTCCGGCCGCACCGCGGCAATACCGTTATGCGAAGTTTCAGTAAGGTTTTTCATTTCGATTGAGTAACCATCGGCAAACTTTAAAGTTGTGCCGTCTATGGTGCAGTTAAAAAGATTTGAGTGCCCTATAAATGTGGAAACAAAACCGTTTGCGGGCCGCATATAAATTTCCTGCGGCAGCCCAACGTGTTGGATAACACCGAGTTTCATAACTGCAATTCTATCGGAGACGGCAAGCGCTTCTTCCTGATCGTGGGTAACGTAAACGGTGGTAATGCCCACCTTGCGCTGAACATCTTTTATAACTTCGCGCATTTCCACACGAAGTTTCGCGTCAAGGTTGGAAAGCGGCTCGTCCATTAACAAAACACTTGGGTGAATAACAATGGCGCGGGCAAGGGCTACACGCTGCTGCTGCCCGCCGGAAAGCCGCTCCGGCAGCCGGTTTTGATAATCTTCTATGCGTACAAGTTTCAAAATCTCGTCTACCTTGCTTTTAATACCCGCCTTGGAAAGTTTGCGCAGCTTTAACCCGTATTCAACATTCTGACGAACCGTTAAATGGGGGAAAATAGCATAATTTTGAAAAACCATGCCGATATTCCGCTTATTTGCCGGAATATTGTTGATAACCTTGCCGTCAAAATCTATTTCGCCATCTTCTATGCTGTTAAAACCGGCAATCATCCTTAAAAGTGTCGTTTTTCCGCAGCCTGAGGGCCCCAGCAGGGTAAAAAATTCACCGTTCTTTATCTCCAGTGACAGATCCGGTATGATCGTCATATTGCCGTAACGTTTTACAACATTTTTTATACCTATTGAAACACTCATTATAACCTCGCTATTTTAGGTTACCTTGAAAAACCGGTGTGCGCAAGATTAGGCATGAACCGCCGCTCCAAATACATTTTTTCTGCCTTTAACACAAAAACGGCGTGCGTAATGGTCTACAAAAACATTTTTATTTCTGTATTACAAACAAAACGGTAAAAGGTCAAAGAACCCATTGCTCCGCGTTAGTGCTATCGAGCCGTTATCTTTTCTCTGATCACCAGTAGCTTTTTAACTCGCATAACGCAATACGCTACGCTATAGAACCTTTGACCTTTTACCGCCTCTCCGACAAATGCAGAAATAAAAATGCCTTTGACACAAAAGCCGCACGCCACCGTTCTGACAAAGGCAGAAAAAACGCCTTTGACGCTAACATAGGGAAGATCAATTAACAATTGAGCCAGTTCCAAAATTAGTGCGCTTGCCAGCAATTTTACTTTTAACCACAAATTGAAATTTGGTGCCAGGCACAGTTTTTGAGCTTGGAACACAAGCTGTAAACAATATTTTCG
>BOBI01000135.1 GCA_026002305.1 Spirochaetia bacterium | reverse complement strand
ATAAATATTTTGAAAATTCATTTACATCACCTGTGCTTACCGCATAGTCTTTCTTCTTGATTATATGTCTTTTTCCATTTGAACACGCTATTAAATCGTTGCCGCTAAAAAATACCGCCAGTTTTATTTCACTCCACTTTGAAGACCCGTCATCATTCTTTTCTCTCGTGTTTATCATTGAACCATCTATCATTACATATATAACACCGCTTTTAGTGGGTTTAGGAGGCATTTCGTCAATTAAATGTCCTATGTCACCGGCTCTCTTTGTATCATCATCAAAAACTTTTTCCCCTACTTCCATTGTAATTGTCCGTATGTATTCATCGCTTATATTTATATCCATTTTGTTACGCAGAATTTCTTGCGCGCTTTCATAAGACCCCTGGTTTTGCGCCCAAAAACAAACTTCCTTTGTTAATTCGTTTGTTATCTTATGCGGCATTTGTTTTAATTTGAAATAATCATCCATGACTATAGCTTCGGTCTTACAATTTTTACCGATGGTCTTATCAGACGGATTCAACTTTAAAACTGTCTTTTGTATTCGCATTTCCCCGTTCGTTGTTAAAATCGAATAAGACCTTTTTCCACCGTTGCGTACATCAAAACCCGCATTTTCCAGTTCGTTTTTTTTTACGCGGCAACTCATTCTGCAAATTATTGCTCAAGACATCATTAAAAAACTCACCAGTCAGTTTTTCGGCTTCTTTGTTTATTTGCCCCCACATTGATTCTATTCCGTCTAGCGTAATCGCGTTGGGTCCTTCGATTGTCATTAAAGCGCCCGTCCTTTCCCGAAGCTTTTGCTTGTAAACCTGCCCTGCTTCCTCTATCCGCTCGTCCACTGTTCTTTTATCCATAATTATCCCCTCCAAATAGGATAATTTCAGTTTATCACTCTTTTCATATTTGCACTCGATTTTTTGGTGCACCCGGTAAAACATTGCTACAGTGCGGTTTTACTATCGCTCCCGCCATTGCACTGCTGCTTTTACGTTGTAATTCCATCTTTTGCCTTATGCAGGCAATGCCCGCAATGTATTTTTTCCGATGAATGATACCAAAGCCCGTCTATTGCTAGTAAAACATGATGCCCCAACACACGGTAATCATCAATAATTCCTGCCTCGTCTGCTATTTTAAGTGTTTCGTTGAATATTGGGCTTATGTACTTTGGATCAATCCCGTCTAACAGCGTTTTGATTTGCGTGTCGCCCGGCAATCTTTCAATTTTTAATAGACTGCTGATGTTATTCCACTTTTGTTCTTCCTGCATTGCACGCATGAATTGTAACAATGATGGAAACTGAAAGAAAAATACTCCAAAAGCCGCTTTTATCGCATCGCTGATTTCGTATTTTTGATCGTGTCCGTCCCGACTATCGGGCACTTTTGCCCCGTATTTATCAATTTGGCTCGTAAGCCTGTTAAATATCTCCCCTTCCATCTTTCTATCTTATCATGGATTTTGAAACTTTGAATTGCGAAATGCTGCCTTCCCGTGTTGAGATGGCCGCGCCTTCCGTGGTTAAATTTCTTGCGGGGAAATCTTATTGCAAGAACGGGGCAAAGTTTGTTATAATCAGGTTAAAAGGTGTTGCAATGAAAACTTCAAACGGACAGAAATTGCCGGTGATACTGGCGATTGACGATACGCCGATGGATCTTCGCATTGTACAGGTGTTTTTAGATAAAAAATACGATATTTTAACGGCGAAAAACGGGCCTTACGGGCTGGAGCTGGTAAAAAAACAAGAAATTGGACTAATTTTGCTGGACCTTAATATGCCGACAATGAGCGGGTTTGCTTTTTTAGCGGAGCTGCACAAAATTCCTGCCAAAATGGATATTCCGGTTATCTGCATAACGGGCTTGGATTCGACACCGGAGCTGATTACGCAGGTTATTCACGCCGGGGCTCAGGATTTTATCAGTAAACCTTTTGATAAGGAAATCCTTGAATCCAAGGTGCGCAAGGCGTTAAAGATTGACGGCTATACCGACCCGTAAATTTTCGTAAATTAACAGAGGGGATAATGAGTACTACGCTATCTAATATTACCGGAAATTTGCAGGCGGAACTGCTGGAATATTTCTTGTGGTTTCACAAACACCCTGAATTAAGTTATGCCGAATTTAACACAACAAAAAAAATAAAAGAGATACTAACGTCATTAGGTATAGAAATAATAAATACGAATTTAAAAACAGGACTTGTTGCGATTGTCCGTGCGGAAAATAATTCTGCCGCCGCTAAAAAAACAGTCGCGCTACGCGCGGATATAGACGCGCTCCCTGTACAGGAAGAGTCCGGTGTTAGTTACGCTTCACAGACTCCGGGCTGTATGCACGCCTGCGGACACGACTTTCACATAACGGCTCTGCTTGGAGCCGCAAAGATTTTACACGATAAACGCGGCACACTTGGCGGCGATGTTAAACTTGTCTTTCAACCTGCGGAAGAAGCTTCGGGCGGTGCGGTGCAGGTTATGGAAACCGGCGCGTTAGACGACGTCTCTGAAATTTACGGTATGCACGTAGGGCCTGAAAGTGAAAACGGCATTATTGCCATAAGCCCGGGCGCTACGTTTGCCTCCACAACTTTGTTAAAGATTACCATTGCCGGCAAGGGCGGCCACGCGGCAATGCCGCACCTCTGTATAGATCCTATAGTTGCGGCGGCGCAGCTTATTCAGGCGGCGCAAACCATTGTAAGCCGTTCTACAAATCCCGCCGACCGTGTGGTTGTAAGTTTTACACACATAGAAGCAGGTAAAACATGGAATACCATTCCGCCGTCGGCGTTTATCGAAGGCACAATCAGAACGCTTGGCACGGAAAAAGCAAAGCAAACTGCGGCGCGCTTAAATGACATTTGTAAAGGTATCGGGATTGCAAGCGGCTGTACCATAAATTTGGAAGAGCGCCGCGATGCCCCTTCCACAGATAACGATCCGGCGTTATGCGAGCAGGCGGCGGCCACCGCGCGCGCGTTGGGCTTTAGAACAGAGCCTTTTGTTCCCACGATGGCAGGCGAGGATTTTGCCGTTTATCAGGAAAAAATACGCGGTGTGTTTATAGGCTTCGGCGTTGAAAGCCCGCACGCCCTGCATCATCCGGCTTTTGCCGCGCAAACAAGCGAACTTGCCCGTGCCGCAGAATTGCTGGCCGCTATTGCAGAGGATGCGCTGCTCTCTAAAACGCAGCGTATTTAAAATCATATCATGTCTAATGTTTTTGATTATTTAACATGGCGCGGGGATTTAAGTTTTAAAGCTGTTCCGTTTAATATTGTTGATAATATAATTTTTTCTATAATTTCATATTATCCGTTTGATAATATTGTACCTGACACTTTTGATGATCGCGGCATATCCTTTGGTGATGCTCTATACGATCTTTCAAAAAATATTGACAAACCTGATATTTCAAGCGCACTGGTTTTTGGACAATTACAAAAAGATTTTATTCCCGCGTTGGCTGCGGCGGACAGGTATAAAAATTTATGGCTTTGTTGTTATGCGAATATTCTTGATACCGAAAAGGAATTGCAATTCTCTGCCGTAACAATTAAAGGCGGCGGTATTCCTTCCTATATTTCGTTTCGTGGCACGGATGTTACGCTTGTCGGGTGGAAAGAAGATTTTAACATGGTATTTAACGATGCGATTCCGGCGCAGCTGGAAGCGGTAAAATATATTGAAAAAACAGCATCCCGCATTAAAGGCGATTTTATTTTAGGCGGACACTCCAAAGGCGGCAATCTGGCAATGTATGGCGCCGCATTTTCGGATGAAAAAATAAAAAAGCGCATAACGCAAATTTACAGTAATGATTCCCCCGGTTTTAATAAAAGAATTTGTGAAAGTAAAAATTATAAATCTGTTGTTGATCGCAATATAAGAATAGTTCCGCAGGATTCTATTGTAGGATTGCTTTTTGAAAATAAGGGCGAGCACATAGTTGTTCAAAGTACTGAAACCGATCTGCTTCAACATATTCCGTTTTCATGGGAAGTTACAAGAGACAATGTTGTTTCTATGCCGCAGATAACAAAAAAGAGCCGTTTTCTAAACAAGACTTTAATGGACTGGCTTGAGGGCATGGATTTAAAAACGCGGAT
>BOBI01000134.1 GCA_026002305.1 Spirochaetia bacterium | reverse complement strand
CCGAAAAATTCGGCAATACTATTTGTCGGTTTTCCATCTGCTCTATGCAAAACAGTTTGAATACGTACTGCAAATTTATGTTCTATCTTTCCTGCGGCAAGTATATTCTCCATTATTTTTTTGTCCCAGTCCTTTAGCTGGGGTAATACTTCTTTCTTCATATCTTTTATTATATCAAATCTGTTTTACTGTGTCTGTATTGGACAGAACACTAGATGGGTATATTTTCAATGCGGAATATTTTTTTAATGCACTTGAAGAAATATATTTATTACAGGAATTAATCAGTCCATCTGTAAGATCACCAGTATTTAGCCAAGGTATATCACCATCAAAATATTCTTCATTATCAGCTATTGGTGTTGTACCACTCCCTATTAAACCAAAAAGCCAGAAAATCTTTCTAATCTCCCACCCCTCCGGTATCTCCCCAATCCACTCAACCCCGCTGTCCTTCATCTTTCTCATTTTTGTAACCCTGTTTCCCAATCAGGGGGAAAGCCTATATGATCCATCCGGATATATCCGGCATTATTATAAATCAAATTATATAACGCAGGATATATCTCCCGATTCCATTTGTCCCGATCCGGGTAGAGCCACTTTAATGCCATTATAGCGCCATATAAACGACGGACAAATTTTTCTTCAATGAGTGGACTTGTTATCGGAATTGAAGTGAATTGGCGGTAATATAACCTGTCAGAGTGGGCGCACATATTGCGTAAATCGGTACAACAACGGAGCCAACTCTGTATCTTTTTAGGAATTGAATCATATAGGTCTTTGGCCAGGAATTTTTGATCCGGTACGGTTAAATCCGAGTAAAAATACGATACCATACCAAAGGAAAATAGCTCCATAATTACCCAGATAGGAAAATCACCGCCATATTTAGTTATATGATGTTGAACAAATGATAATTTTTTATTGTTTTCTTTTTCCCTCTCGATGCGTGTAATAAATTTTGCGTGATCATGGCGGGGGTTGTAATTACCGGGAGCCATATATCCCATGGAGCCATAAGTATGCGCGTGATAATAGGCGAATCTTGAACGTAGGAATATTTCGACATCCTCAATAGCTGTAAAAAGAAGGCTATGCATTTTCCGGTCAAATTCGTGAGTACGATAGACGGCATAAAAATCTGTCTCCGGCTTGTATGTGCCATCGGGCAGTCGATAGGGAAGGAAATAGGCGGAAAGGCGGTAATAATTGACTTGGGCCAAAACCTTTCGGCAGAAAGTTTCGTCGTTTATCCGGCAGCCCCGGTTGCGTAATTTTAGGATTTGTTCATCATAGGTGGTGGGTTGTTTGACTGGGCTAGGCATATAAAAAAATGTCTCCCCTGGGCCACGTCACATAACGGCATAAAACCACCATGGAGAGGTGCGGGGAGCCCTGTCCCTTTAAAGATAACCCCACTTGATAATAATTGCAAGCGGAAAAAACGTCTCCTCTGGGACACACTGTTAGAAGGTGCGGGGAGTTCTGTCCCCTTAAATATAACACGGCTCGGTAAAAAACGCAATAGAAAAAGAGGAAAATTGTCATTTTATCCATCAAAAACCTCCGCCAATGCCCCTTCAAGCTCCTTTTCTATCGCCAAAATCTCCTCCTTAATCTCCGCAGAGGGCCGAGGCGGCTCATACTTGTAAAAATACCGGGTAAAGGGTATCTCGTAGCCCACTTTGGTTTTGCCGGTGTCTATCCAGGCATCGGGGGCGAAGGGCAGGACTTCCCGTTTGAAATAATCGTCTATGTTTTCGGTCAGCGGCACATTTTCTGTATCCCGCAAGTCCGGGTCGCTTTGGGGCTGCCTTTTTTTCAGAACCGGCTTTCCTTTCGCGTCCTTTAATGGCCGTTCCACGGTAATCTTGGAATAGCCAAATTCTTCGGTCTTGAATATTTTGCAAATCTCCGTGTTTTTGAAACCGCCGTATACCTTGGTGATTTTTTCAATGTACCGCTGGGGTATGTCGTTCCGTTTATTCCCCAATGATTTGCGGCGTTTTTCATAGAGCTCATTGCCGTTGATAAGCTGGACCTTGCCTTTCCGGCGCTTCTCCTTTTTGTTGGACAGCACCCATATATAGGTTGCTATGCCGGTATTGTAAAAAAGGTCATTGGGCAGGGCGATGATTGCTTCAAGCAGATCGTTTTCAAGGATGTACTTTCGAATTTCCGAGGGGCCGCTGCCGGCATCGCCAGAAAAGAGGGGCGAACCGTTGTGAATGATGGCAACCCTTGAACCGGAATCTTTCATCTTTTTTATCGCCGTTTGGAGGAACAGCATCTGCCCATCCCCTATGGACGGGAGCCCCATGCCGAAACGTCCGGCAAAGCCAAGCTGCGCTTCTTTTTCGATGGCGGTTTTTTCGCCCTTCCATTCCCGGCCAAAGGGCGGATTGGAGAGGATATAGTCAAAGGTCTGGTCTTTGAACTGGTCATCGGAAAGGGTGTTGCCGTCCCGGATGTAGTCGGCGTTGTTCCCTTTGATGAGCATATCGGCTTTGCAGATGGCAAAGGTCTGATCGTTAATTTCCTGACCAAAGGCCAACAGTTCCGCTTTTTCGTTGAGTTTGTGGAGGTAGGTGTCCGCCACCGAGAGCATACCGCCGGTGCCACAGGCGGGGTCGTAAATGGTCTTGGCAACATTGTTCCCCGCCAATAATTCATTATCATTGATGAAAAGGATATTGACCATCAGTTCTATTACTTCACGGGGGGTGTAGTGCTGCCCGGCCTCCTCGTTGTGGGCTTCTGAAAAACGCCGTATTATTTCTTCAAAGACATAGCCCATTTCAAGGTTGGATATGTGTGACGGGTGAAAGTCGGCAGCGGGAGTGGTGAATTCCTTAAGGACGATGTAGAGTTTGTCCTTTTCCGCCATTCGGGTGATGTGTTCGTCAAAACGGAATTTCTCGATTATGTCCCGAACGTTGGCGGAAAAGCCGTTGAGATAATTGCGGAAATTTGCTTGCAGGTGATCCGGGTCGTCAACAAGCCGTTCAAAGGTATACTTGCTGGTATTGTAAAAAGGGTAACTCGAAATTTTGCAGAGCTGGATTTCTTTGACATGGAGATTTTTTATTGTTTTGTCTTTCTTTAAGACCGCATCCTTGGTGGGTTCAAGTATGCAGTCGAAGCGGCGGATGACCGTAAGGGGCAATATCACTTCGCCGTATTCGTGGGGTTTGTAGGGGCCGGTGAGCTTGTCGGCTATGGACCAGATAAAGTTGGCTTTTTCGTTGATGTTGACGCTTAGGGACATTCAATTATGCTCCATTGATAAAAAATTATTCACAACTTTTAGAATACTCATAAAAATCCCTTGTTCATATGATTGAGTCGGATAATCCCAACTTCTCAAATAATATCCTATTTCTCTTTTTTGAATCATTCAAAACCTTATCAAAAGACATAATCTCTATATAAGCATTGTAATTTGAGTTATACCAAAAATAACCTAACTTATCAGGTGATTGTAACGCTGAATATCCCTTTGCAGTTGTGTGTATTTTCTCAGTAATATCACAAATTATATAGACATAATATCGAGTGGTAGCATTAACAATAATTGGTCTCCCATTTCTATCTGTCCCTTTGCCGTCATATATAAGCTTAAGATAATTTATCACTTGTACTATTGGATTTTCTTTGTCTGTATAATCATTTCTTTGAGGTCGTTTAAACTCCATAATTACAATGGATTGAAATGGATTGTCATTTTCAGCAAAAGCCAACGGTTTATTAAAGACGGCCAGATCAGCGCGTTTGTTTTCTTCTTCCTTTCCTCCTTTCTTTATATGTTTGTCAGATGCCAAATAATAATGATAGGTTAATCGTTCATCAATCAACCATAAATTCTGTTTTGAATACTCAACATCATCAGATGTTATTCCAAGAGGGACAATGAGGCTATGTATTGCACTTTCCAGAGAATATTTTTTATCATCTTTTTTATTCAAACTCATTTGGAACAATGACAATATCGTTCTTCTGTGTTTAATATAATCAGCTAGTGTTCTGTCCAATACAGACACAGTAAAACAGATTTGATATAATAAAAGATATGAAGAAAGAAGTATTACCCCAGCTAAAGGACCGGGACAAAAAAATAATGGAGAATATACTTGCCGCAGGA
>BOBI01000133.1 GCA_026002305.1 Spirochaetia bacterium | reverse complement strand
CAATAGGAATAGTTTTTAATCTTTTTTACGATCCTACAATTGGTTTATTAAATTTTATTTTAAATATGCTTCACTTGCCGCAAAACGGTTTTGTTACGGAAGCAAAAACAGTTATTCAGTCGTTAATTATTGTCGATGTCTGGGAATGGACGCCGATGATAACACTTATAGTCCTTGCAGGGCTTTCAAGCCTTCCTTCGGAAGTTTTTGAATCGGCAAAAGTAGACGGCGCTAACGCCGTGCAGACATTCTTTCGTGTAACGCTGCCCATGATAATGCCGACAATTCTTACCGCCCTTGTGCTGCGTGCGGTAGACGCCTTGAAAACTTATGACATAATTTATGCTATGACAGGCGGGGGGCCGGGTTATTCCTCGGAAACATTAAATATTTACGCTTACAAACTTAGTTTTGAATATTTTGAAATGGGGCGGGCGTCCGTAACACTTGTTATGTTATTTATTGTCGTGCTTCTGTTCAGCACGGGTGTTATGCGGCTCCGTAAAAAGTTTGAAATTTAATTCAGGAAAGAAAAAATGAAAAAGCCCATTATACATAGAATATTATTTGTATTGTTAATAATCGTAATTGTTGTGCCTATGGTTTTTCCTTTCTTGTGGATGTTTCTATCATCGTTTAAAACACAACTTGATATTATAGCATGGCCGCCAAGATTTAGTTTTATACCAACCCTGCGTAACTTTGAAAAAGTTTTTTACGAGCAAAACTTTTTACTATATTTAAAAAATTCAGGTATTGTTGGTGTTTCTGCGGTTCTTGCATCAATTATCATTGGCCTTCCCGCAGCTTATTCCATAGCGCGTTTTAAACAGCGCCGCTTACTAATGATAATTCTTGTTGCCCGTTTGATGCCCGGTATTTCTTTTTTAATGCCTTGGTATATTGTATTTTCACGCTTGCATTTAATGGATTCGTACATCGCGTTAGTCCTTTCGCACATGCTTATTTCACTGCCTGTGGTTGTGTGGATCATGTCGGCGTATTTTGAAACCGTTCCCAAAGAATTGGAAGAATCCGCCCGTGTAGACGGCGCGTCACAACAACACGCCTTTATGGCAATAATACTGCCGCTTTCAATGCCTGGTGTTGTAACGGCTACCACATTAAGTTTTATTTTTTCATGGAATAACTTTATGTTTTCCCAAGTTCTCAGCATGAATAAAACCCGCACCCTGCCCATTGCCGTTTACAACTTTATGTCCTATGCCGAAGTAGACTGGGGCGGCGTTATGGCGGCAGCCGTAGCCATCGTTACACCTGCTATCATACTTACAATGATATTCCAAAAGTATGTCGTAAAAGGACTTACCGTAGGGGCTGTTAAGGGGTAGAAGGGGTTTAATACCGCCAAAGGGCGGTATTAAACCCCGAACAAACCTTGATAAATTACAAGTTAAATTGTGCGATTAGGTTTCCGATGGTGCCGTCGGCAAGCCATGCGGATATTTTTTCTTCTGTGTAGGCGGCAAAGGCTGTGTTGCTCAGTTTGCTTACAACACCATAGGGCTGGGGCGCAAACTGATCGGGTAGTATAACGCTTGCCGCGTCAAGATAACCGCCCAGTATGGACTTATCCACGGAAAACACGTCGATACGTTTTGAATCCAGCGCGGCTTTTAGTTCAGGATAGGTTGCGAACTCGGCAAATTTGAGTGTAATACCCTGTTCTTTGGCGGCTTTGTCGATAGCATCTTTGCTTGTAGCCGACTGCGCAACGCCGATTGTTTTGCCGTTGCAGTCTTTCAGGCTTGCAAGCCCCGCCGATCTTAAAACGAGCATACCAACCGCGTCTGTGTAGTAGGGTGTTGTAAAGTTGTAGCTGAGTTTGCGTTCTTCGGTAATCGTAAACGTTGCTATTATCATGTCTACCTCGCCGGTATCAACAAGCGGGCCGCGTGTTTTTGCTGTAACCGGCGTAAATTCCACTTTTGACGCATCACCAAAAATATCGGCGGCAAATAATTTCGCAATCTCGATTTCAAAGCCTTCGTATTTACCGGTGCCTGTGTTTTGCATACCAAAACCGGGCACATCGGCTTTTACACCGATTTTAAGAACGCCGCGTTTTTTAATTGCGCCTAACGGATCGTCATTTGTTTTTTTTCCGCTGCAAGATACACCGGTCAGCGCAAACATAATAAGAAGCGCCGCAAGCCCAGACCGAAAGATTTTTTTTGTTAACATAAATTCCTCCTTCACATTAACTATAATAAATATCCCTGATACCCAGAGATAACCCGACTCAAACATACTTTATGCGGCCAGTGGTAAAATTTTTTGTTACCGCAAAATCTTGCTTAAAAAAGCCGCCGTGCGCTCGTTTTTTGGATGATCAAAAAGCTCATCAGGTTTGCCTTCTTCTACCAAAAGACCGTTATCCATAAAAATAACCCTGTCGGCAACTTGGCGGGCAAAGCCCATTTCGTGTGTAACGATTATCATCGTGATAACATGATCCTGTGAAAGTTTGATGATTACGTCTAACACTTCCTGTACCATCTCCGGATCCAACGCAGATGTAGGTTCATCAAAAAGTAATATGCGCTGTTTGGTGGCGAGCGCCCGCGCTATGGCGATGCGCTGCTGCTGACCGCCGGATAACATGGCAGGGTAGGCAAGGGCCTTGTCGCGGAGCCCTACCATATCCAAATAGTGCCACGCGAGTTCCTCGGCTTGTTTCTTTGTCTTGCCCTGCAGCTTAACCGGCGCAAGCGTTATATTTTGAAAAACAGTTTTGTGCGGGTACAGGTTGAACTGCTGAAACACCATTGCGCAGTTTTCACGAACCATACGTGTATGGTTATGACGTAGAATCTGTTCGCCGTCAATAAAAATTTCTCCTGATGTGGGTTCCTCTAAAAAATTGATGCATCGAATAAGCGTACTTTTACCGGAGCCGGAAGGCCCGATAATTACAAGTTTTTCCCCCTCACCAACAGATAAGTTTATGCCTTTTAGTACGTGGAGATGCCCGAACTTTTTGTGTACATTATCAATCTTAATCATTGGTAAAAACCCTCTGATCCAGTATAGTATTAAATGCGTTTTTTGTTAAGTCTAAAAATGCTATTTTCTTATGTTTTTTCAAAAAGAATTGTTACATATTTGTTGGTAATATTTTAGTATTTTACACTATTGTAGCGTCAAAGGCTGTAATTTACAAAAATGGAGGATTTATGACTGTTTGGTTTGCTTCCGGCAACGAGCATAAACGAAAAGAGGTTGCAGGTATTTTGTCAAAACATACTATAAAAATACCCTTGGACGAAGGAATTGCCTTTGACCCTGCGGAATCGGGCAAAACTTTTGTAGATAACGCCCTGTTAAAAGCCCGCGCCCTGTTTGAGCTAACAGGAGAGCCTGTTATTGCCGATGATTCCGGTCTTTGTGTCGATGCCCTAGGCGGCAGGCCCGGTATTTTTTCGGCGCGTTACGGAGGCGGTAAAAAAATCTCCGATTCTGAACGTAACGCGCTATTATTGCGGGAAATAGGCAATAATCAGCTTCGCAGCGCCCGTTTTGTATGTGCTTTTGTGCTTTTGTTAGATAACGAGCGCTTTTTTATCGCACAGGAAACGCTCGAAGGCGAAATTGTTACCGATCCTTGCGGGGACGGAGGCTTTGGCTACGATCCCCTGCTTTACATACGCGAAAAAGGCTGTACTGTGTCGCAGCTTACGGAGGTGGAAAAAAACAAAATAAGCCACCGCGCAAAGGCGGCGGCGGCTATCGCACGGTGGCTGGATTAGCGGTCAATTATACCGCCGTTTTTAAGCCATTCAATAAATTCGTCAAAGGTTTTGGTGAATTCAACATTTACCGTTACGCCTTTCAGGACAATGAATTCGGAAAGCCCGTACTCATTGCTGCCCGGCGCCCAATCGTAGGTATACCCAAGCCGTGTCCACGGATAGGCCGAATCGAAATAAGAAAAGACAATATTCCCGTCGAACCATTTTTTAAAATCCGCATCCACATCTTTAGGAAGTTTTAATTCGGCAACCTGTTTGACCGTGCTGCTTTCGTAGGAGGGGCGTTTTACATCGGCAGGGTTTACCCACAGGCTTGAAAAATGTTAATTATTTTTTTCAGGCGGGATTCCGTAAAGCTGGTTAAACCGTGTTTTTAAATCGGTTGTTTTTACACCGTT
>BOBI01000132.1 GCA_026002305.1 Spirochaetia bacterium | reverse complement strand
TTTTTAGCTTCTCTTTTATTTTTTCAGCATCGGTAATTTTTTCTTTTTTGCACATGGCACGCAGGTTTTCAACAGTGTTATACGCAAGCGCGGCGCCGAAATCCCCCTCAATTAAAAGATCGCAAAGATCGTCAAAAAAACCGTCCGTGTCTGTTTTTGTTAATCCGAAAAATGATTTTATTTTGTCCGCAAATGTACTCATGTATTTCCTGTATTTTTTAATGACCTCTGGGCCCTGTTATTTCACCTGGACCTGTTATTTCACCTGGAATAGATCCGTTTTGTTCTACGCCGGGTATACCCGGTACAGAATTGGCTGGCCCCCCCGGCGCCGCCGGTTCAGTTAAAAGGGTAGGGGGCGGCTCGCTGCCCCTTTCCACGTCCTGTGTTTTTTTCTTTGGTGTAAGAGGGTTTGTGGCCCTGTTTGCTTCCCAAATATAGATAACAAGCCGCGTAAGGGATTCCGCGAGGAAAAGCCCCATACCAACCGATAACGCCATTGTAGCGTAGAACATTGACTGCGATTCGCCCGACCAGTCCCTTAACACCCCATTGTCGTATCTTTTAGTGTTATAGGCGGAGTTATACCCCAAAACAGTTACATTGTATAAACCCATCGAAAAAATCATTGCGGGCAGCGTTATCCAAAAACGGCCGTAGGCATTGTAAAATTCATGGCGTGCTTTTTCCGTCCTGCCTTCCAGCGGCGGGGGAAGCGGTGAAAGAATAACCGGTTTATCCTCAATTTTAAAAACAGTTTGCGCGACATGACCCAACGGGGTTTCTATGTTTATGTCCTGCAGTTTATTTTTATCACCTTCCAATTCAAGCGGTGTTGTGCCTGCAAACATGGAACCGGTATAAACTGATGCTTCGCTGCCGTCTTTTGTTTCAATCCTGTATTTTGATTGCTGGATGGAGGTGAGTTCAACGGAAAGATCAACCTTTTCACCTTCTTTAAGGGTAACCGTTGTTTCAACCGTTTCGTGATCCGGTGCGGAAATCGTAACATCAACATCCTGCGGCGCGTATGTAAGGGAATCTGTTTCCCCGCGTCCTTCAATATGCCCCTTGATAACTATAAGGGCATTGTCAGGTTTTGCGGTGATTTGAATACCGGCGGAATCCATACCCGAAATATCAAGCACCAGCCGCTGTGCAATTTCCGACGAAGCAGTATCAATATCTTCCGTGGAAAAAATGATACTGTCCGTATAAGTTACCTTGCGTGAGTGAATACTCCAAAGCGCTAACTGAACATAAATACGTCCGTGAAAATCCGAAACTTTTCCCGTAATAAACCCGTCAACTTTTTGTGTCTGCGCAAAATAATATTCGCCGCCTATTGCAGGCGGTTCCGGAAAATCACCTTTTGTTGTGTTTTCGGTTAACTGAATTTTTGGTTCAACTTCTATATTAACCGAGGCGGTCCTTGCCGTGTTAAACCCGTTTCTTAATTTTTCAATTTCCTTGTCGATTTTTTTTAAATCTGCTTTATACATCCAATCAGGGTTACCGGAAAACAATAATTTATCGCGTTCGGCCTGTTTATCGGCAAGTTTTTTTGCAGCGTCTTTTTGCGCTTTAAACGAGGCGCTTGTTCTGTAATATTCATCTTCCTCTTCTATGCGAAGGCGCGTACTTACAGTGTTTAAAGCTAAAACAAGATTTTGCGCGACAAGCTGGCCTACGACATTGCGTGTTTGCGGTAATGCCGATACATCAAATTTTGTTATGCAAAGCGCCCATGTTCCATTTTCCGGCGCTTTTTCTTCTTTAGCGCCGCCTGCAAACAGAGAAAAATTTATAAGAACAAAAAGTAGCGGTACCATAAGGTTGTTTGCGCCTAATGGTTTACCCCCCCTATTTCTCCGCGTTCTGCAAAATAGCAAATTCATTATCCTTATCAAAATAACGCGCCTTTTCCATATCCGGTACAAAGTGCACGTTCTGATCAACGTAAAAATTATGGGTGGGTTCAGTTCTTGCTACCAACTTCTGGGTGTTTGTTGAGAGCCACAGTGTGGTATCCGCGCCAAGAGGTTCTACAACCGTAACGGTAAGGGGCATAATATTTTCGCCAGCCGGATTTTCAGCATAACGGAGGTCTTCCGGTCTGATACCGAAATACAGCTCATGCCCCGTGTAATTTTTTAGCGCCTCAATGTGCCATTGGGAGGGTTTTATTTTGAATGTACCCTCGTCCAAAATAAGGGAGCCGCCATCTTCTATAACCCTAACCAGAAGAAAGTTCATAGGCGGGGAGCCTATAAAACCGGCTACAAATTTGTTACAGGGATTATTATACAGATCAAGCGGGGTGCCGGTTTGTTGAATTTTGCCGTCCTTGTATACAACAATTTTATCGGCCATTGTCATAGCTTCCACCTGATCATGGGTAACATAGATCATTGTGGCGTTGAGCCTGTGGTGAAGGCTGGAAATTTCGGCGCGCATTTGCACACGAAGTTTAGCGTCAAGATTTGAAAGAGGCTCGTCAAACAGGAATACTTTAGGATTTCGGACGATAGCGCGGCCTACCGCCACACGCTGCCGCTGCCCGCCTGAAAGATGTTTGGGTTTACGTTCAAGCAATTTATCTATATCAAGAATTTTGGCGGCATTTTGCACTCGCTCATCAATTTCTTTTTTAGGCACCTTGTTGATCCGCAGACCAAAGGCCATGTTCTCGTAAACTGTCATGTGAGGATAAAGCGCGTAATTTTGGAAAACCATAGCTATATTACGGTCTTTCGGCGCTACTTCGTTCATCAATTCGCCGTCAATACGCAGCTCGCCCTCGGTTATTTCTTCCAGACCGGCAATCATACGCAGCGTTGTAGATTTGCCGCAGCCGGAAGGGCCCACAAAGACAACAAATTCTTTATCCTCTACAACTATATTCGCGTTATCAACGGCGCGTACCGCGCCGTCATATACCTTGCCAATTCCTATTAGCTCAACTTTTGCCATTACATTCTCCTGTGCTTACCGGATTAAATCCTGCGCATTGAGTGAAATTATTGAGCCGCCGGTATCCTGTATAATAATCCTATCGCCTTGAAAAACAACCGACGCAAACGGGTGAACCGGCTCCGTTGATGCGGCCTGTAGCACTAAATCGGTGTTAAAGCGTCCTATATAGTTTTGTTTGTTGCGGATGATAATAGCGTATAAATTGTTGCCGTTAGGCCAAATTAAACTGTCTTTGTTTATCTCGTCGGTACATTATTTACGTAGGGTAAGGCGGAAGTTATTAAACGCATTTTCATGCCGTTAGTGTATCAGAATTTTTGCAATAATTCCACAGGTTTGGTTTTACCGGCGCGGGCTGCGGGGAAGGCGGAGGAAACGATGGAGCAAAGTACGGCAAATAAGCCTATAAAAATGACGGTTCTGTAATCGACCATTATCGGGATTTTTTCGAGGTAGAAATCCGGATTTAGGATTTTAATTTTGTCGCCATGGGAAACCTGCGCAAATAAATTGATAAAATTTTCAAGCGCGCTTATGATTTGATTTATGTTGCAGCCTATTACCAATCCCGCAAAGATACCGATTATGGTTCCTGTAAGGCCTGTAAGGAGGCCGGCGGCGATAAAAATAAATTTTGTTTCGCCGGGGCTTGTGCCGAACGATTTTAGCACGGCTATATCGCGCTGACGTTCCAGCACCAGCATTGATGTTGCCGACGATACGTTTACGGCGGCGACAAGAACGATCAACGCCATGATAAATAATAACATTTGCCGTGTTGATTCATACGAACTGTACTGCGCGCGTTGTAACTGCTTCCATGTGTAAACGGCAAAACCGGCACAACCATTCGCGCCGTAGATCCATCATTTTGGCAGGAGGAAAACAGCAAAAAATATTTAACGGTTAAATCAGGCGCAGGTATCATCGAAAAGGATAACGAAGTTTTATTAGGCGAGGAATTGGCAAAAACCGTGGGCGCCGAAGTAGGTAAAACCTTACGCATAATGACCGTCCGCACAGGCGAAGGAGGTAAAAGTATTCCGCGTACAACCGTCTTTACAGTTAAGGGGATAGTTTCCTCCGGTTACCACGAATTGGACTCAATGTGGTGCATTACAACATTTGACTCAGGCAGGCGTATTTTAGGCTCAGGCGCATACCGCTACCTTGTTGTAAAGGTGGAGGACCCCTATAAAGGAGCGTCTGAGGCCGCTTACTCAATCTCGTGGGAGTTAGGCAACGGTTTTGCCGTTTACACATGGAAGCAGTTACAACGCGCGCAGTACAGTTCGTATGAATCAACACGGCAAATGTTATTA
>BOBI01000131.1 GCA_026002305.1 Spirochaetia bacterium | reverse complement strand
ACCGCAAGCTAAAACTGGAGGCGGCGAAGATTCGCATGACAAATGATGCGCTTAACCGTTATCTGACGGACGCGCGTGTGCTGGTTTCCGGTCTTGTGGAGGCGGCTTATCCGCAGAAAAAAGGCAAACTTTACGGACGCGGCGGCAAACTTAAAGATGCCGATATGCGTAGTTTGGTTTTGGAAATGAAAGCGTAAGCAAGCGCAAAATATGCGGCACATATTAAAAGGAATTAAAAAATGACATCGACCTTTTCACCTCTGGAATTAGGAAAACGTGCGGTTAGCGCGCATCAACAGGCTTTGCAGGTTACCGGCCACAACTTATCGAATGCGTCCACCGAGGGCTATTCCCGTCAGCGTATCGAATTTAACGAGTTTGAGCCGCTTTTTGTCCCGGGGCTTAACCGCGAGGAAACGCCCGGTCAAATAGGGCAGGGTGTGGTGGTAAACCGTATTGAGCGGGTGCGCGACGAGCTGTTGGATAAACAGATTGTTGCCGCCGCCGGTGGGGAGGGTTACTGGAAATCGCGCGATCCCTACATCCGCATGATGGAACAGATGTACCTTGAGGTGGGCGATAACGGTGTACGCGCGAAGATGGATAAATTCTGGGACGGGTGGCAGGAACTTTCGCGGCATCCGGCGGACATGGCGCCGAGGACGGCGCTTATGGAACGGGGGCGCAGCCTTATCGATGGTATTCAGGATAGGTTTAAGGGGCTAAAGGGTCTGCAGGACATGGCGGATGGCGATATTACTTTGACTGTGCGGCGCGTAAACGAGCTTTCGCGGCAAATTGCCGCATTAAACGGCGATATTCAAAAGGTTATTGCCCAGGGGGATATGCCAAACGACCTGAAGGACCGGCGCGACCTGTTGGTGGACAAGCTTTCTTCAATAATCAGCGTTACCGTAGATCAGCGTGATCCTGACGAATTCATGTTACACACCGATGGTATGATTTTGGTTCAAGGGAAGATTGGACGCCAGTTTGAGATTACCCGCGGCATAGATACCGAAGGCTACGGGCGGATTAGTTGGACAGATACCGGCGATATTTTTACGCCTGAACGCAAAAAAGGGAGCCTTGCCGCCCTTTTGGAGCTGCGCGACGAGACAATTCAGTCCGAAATTAAGGATTTAGACAATTTAACGATGAATTTTATCGATCTTGTGAACGAGGCGCACCGTCCGGGCTATGGAATTAACGGGAAAACAGGCCTTGATTTCTTTAACGAACATCATTTTGTTACAAATGTGAATGGAAATTACGATAGGAATGGAGATGGAGAATATGATTCAAGCTATGTATTTCGTATTAACGGCTCGAATGCCTTGGAAGAGCGCGCTCAAATTGGCCTCGAAGGGGTTATTACCTTGCCGTCCCACAATCCGCAGGCGGCAGGCGTCGCACCGGCTACCGTTGCGGTACCTTACTTTGCCGAAGATACCGTCAGCGACCTAGTCCGGCGGATCAACAATTCCGGCGCCGATGTGGTGGCGCGGCTTAACCGCGACGGCGTGCTTTCGTTAAAAGGCGCCGTTACAGGCGACAGGGAAAACCCCGACTTTGTTATCCGCCATATTGAGGATTCAGGCCTATTTTTGTCCGATTACGCCGGTGTTTTAAACCGCGGACAAGCCTACGATTGGGCGGCTCCCGATGCCGTTAACGCGCTTGCCGCAGCAACAACCTGGTCAACATCGCCGGTGGCGCACCCCTCCGGCTGGATCGAAGTGAACAGCGCCTTGATTGGCGATACGGCGTCCATTGCCTCAGGCTACGGGGTAAACGGCCATACCGCAAACCCCGGTAACGGCGAGGCGGCGATAGCCATTGCCGCCATCCGAAATACCGCCGTTATGGTTGGCAGGCTCGGCACATTTGACGATTACTTTGAGGACAGTATTGGACGCATAGGCATGGAAGGCGAGGTTTCCGGCCTTGCCCTTGAAACCGAAAACCAAAACATGAAGAACCTGCTGGATATGCGTCAGTCGGTTTCCGGCGTAAACATGGACGAGGAGCTTTCAAACATGATCAAGTATCAGCACGGCTACCAAGCCGCCGCCCGTTTTGTTTCGACCGTCAACTCGATGTTAGAGATTTTGATGCGGCTGGGGCTTAGTTAGTGCGGGGACCGGGAAAATGAAAGCGGGAACCTGGGAATGAATTTTTGGGCGCATTTTTGTTCGGAAGAGCTAGTCCCAAAAGGTGCCTCCCAAAAGGTGCCAGGCGCCTTTTGGGAATTCCGCTTCTATCGCTTGCGCAGTGTGCGCTCATAATCCCTAATTTACAAGGAGAAAACAGTGTTTAGAATTTCGACGAACTTGCCAAATGATGATATGCAGTACAGGCTGCGGCGCAAGGAAGAGGAGCTTACGGGTATTCAGGCTAAGATAGCAAGCCAAAACCGAATACGGGAGATGCGAGACGACCCTTTGGCGGCTTCTCACGCTGTGCGTTATGCGTCGTATATGACACGCCTTGAACGCTTTGAAAAAAACACCCTCGACGCCCGCGAGCATTATGAATTTACCGATGCTTACCTGCGCCACGCAAACGACATTATGCAGAGGGTGCGCGAAATTGCCGTGCAGGGTGCAAACGGCGTGTGGGCGCAGGAGGACACGCAAAAAATGGGCGTGGAGGTAAACGAGCTTTTAAAGGAGCTTATTTCTACAGCCAATGCCACCGGCCCCGACGGCAAGCAGATTTTTGCAGGCGACAAGGCCTTTACCCAGCCCTTCCGTATTGCCGAAGGCGCCGTTCCCGGCCTTGCCGAAACCGCCGCCGTCCGCGTTGAATACCGGGGAGCCGGAGCCAACCGCCGTTTGGAAATAACCGACAGAACATACGCCAATTTGGATATTTCGGGCGGCGAAGCATTCTGGGCGGAAAAAATGCGCATCGCAAGTAATACAGATGCCGAAGCGTATCAGGTGCAGAATTCAACATCAATATTTATAGACGGCGCCGAAATCCCGGTAACACAGGGCGACAATGTACGCACAATCGCCGCCAAAATCAACGATTCCAGCGCACCGGTAAAAGCCTCCATCGATCCGCAAACCCGCGGCATCGTGATAACCGGAACAGATTCTCACTTTATCCGCATGGAGGACGCCCAAGGCTCCACCGTGCTGCAGGATTTAGGCCTAACCCGCGGCAACACCGGGCAGGGCGCCCCCAACTATTCAAACAGCGCCACAGTCTCAGGCGGCAGCCTTTTCGAGGTGGTGATAGGCCTGCGCGACGCCCTGCTGGGCGGCGACACACTGTACGCCGGAGGACAAGGCCTTGGCGGCGTGGATCAGGCAATGAATAACCTACAAGCCCGCATCGCCGACATGGGCAGCCGCGCCGAGCGCGTCGAATCCACATGGAAACGCCTAAACGAAGAAATACCCAACGTGCAGGAAACCATAAGCCGCGAAACCGGCCTGGACCTAGCAAGCGCCGCCATGACACTCGGCATGATGGATATGGCCCACAAAGCCGCCCTCCAAACCGCCGCCAAGATACTGCCTGTAACGCTGCTGGATTTTTTAAGGTAGGGGGTTTTTAGCCGCCGTTATTGTCCGTGTTTTGGTTTAATACCGCGCAGCTTGCTGTGCTTTTCGGCGTTAAACCGAAACACGGACAATAAAATCTTGCAGTTCCACATCTAGTTTTTTGAATTCCCGCACAACCTTATCCTGCCTAAAATCGCACCCCGTATCAAACATTGCCCCTTCCCCTTCCTGCAGCCAGTTTTCATTCACCTTGTAAACCATGCAGATTATTGATAATATACGAATTATTAGGTGCGCTTATGCGTACCACAAAATTTTTTGCCAAAGTTAAAGTAGAAAATTATGGCAAGCAAAAAGTTCTTTGAGGAAAGAAAGATGAAGGTTGTTTTATTTTGGGCAATGTTCAGCATAGTGCTGGCATTTGGAATGGTTCTGGCTGGTTGCGATAACCCTAGCTGGGCCGGCAATAACGATATTCCCACCGTAGCCGCACCCACAGCCAGCATTGCGGGCGGGGCTGTGGCGAGCGGCACAGCCATAATCCTTGCCACCGTCACAAGCGGGGCGTCCATCTATTATACCACGGACGGCACAACCCCTTCCAAAACAAATGGAACCATGGAGACTCCCTTTTATATAACCGCCACTGTAACTATTAAAGCCATAGCGGTAGTTTATATAACCGCCGCTGTAACTATTAAAGCCATAGCGGTAAAGGATGGTATGAAAAACAGCGAGGTATTGACCGCGGCTTATACAATCAGCGCACCGTCGCCGACACCTACACCGTC
>BOBI01000130.1 GCA_026002305.1 Spirochaetia bacterium | reverse complement strand
CCTAAAAAGCTATTTTCAATACCTTATTTTTGTTGCCTTTTTGGCGGTTTTTTCTCAAGGCTTAACGGCTCCCGCGTTTTTGACGCCGGAGCTTTTTGTGTATATATGCGGACGTTGTCCGTACAAACCTTTCGCCGTTAAACGAAATAAAAACCTGAGATTATAGAGGAAGTGCCGCCATCCTTGGCGTCACAAATCAAAAGATTTCGGATTTTTAAAATCAGGTTCGTTTAATATATAAGTTTTTACCAATAACAGGAGGGTAAAAATGAAGAAAAATGTTTTTCTCATGGTAATGCTCGGCATGGCCGCTGGCATTTGGATTGGGTGTGATGATGGCGGATCCACCAGCCAGACTCCCAATCCGGCACTTGAAGGCACAGTAAGTATTACCGGAGACGTAAATGTTGGCAGTACTTTAACCGCAAATACCGGCAGTCTGCAGGGAACCGGAGCCATTTCCTATGTATGGAGATGGGGAAATTCGGCGAATACTGCCGGAGCCAACATCATAGCCGGTGCGGTATCCGAAACCTACCTATTGGTTGCCGCCGATGTGGACAAATATATTTCGGTAACGGTTACCCGTGCCGGGTACAGCGGCTTTAAATCCAGTACCGCCAATACGCCGGTATGGCCGACAGGGTATGCCTATGGCGGTACCGGACCTGGCGGAGGGATAGTTTTCTTTTACAGCGCAACGGGTTTTGCCATTAACAGCGGAACTTATAGCGGAACGTACCACTATCTGGAAGCGGCTCAGGCTGATATAAGCGGAACAAAGACGTGGGCTTCTTCGGCTCATTTCTATACAGACATAACCGGCGCACGAACCGTGACGGGTGCGGTAAATACTGACGCAATACTGACTGCAGATAGTGACGCACCTGCTGCCAAAGCCTGCAAGGACTACACCGGCGGCGGCAAAACCGACTGGTTTCTCCCCAGTCAGTATGAACTGAACCTAATGTACGCGAACAAAACGGCCATAGGAGCTTCCGGTAGGTACTGGTCATCATCGCAGGTCAATGTAGGAGGTACCCACGCGTGGTACCAGGATTTTGACGAAAGCAGCCAGATCGTCGGCGACCACCAGTACATGGGAGCAAAGACCTATTACTATCAAGTTCGTGCTGTACGGGCTTTTTGACAATAGCGCACGAATGAACTACCTTTAATAAATTCTTGTAGGAGAAACACAATGGCAAAAAAAGTTTTAATGTGGATACCGGCACTGGCTGTCATATTCGGAATGGTTCTGGTTGGTTGCGATAACGGCACTATTCCCCCAAAAACTTCTGTAACTTCAAACATCATTACACCGCCCGCGGCAAGCCCTGCGGCGGGAGAAGTTGCCATCAACACAACGGTAAGTCTGTCGTGCGCCACGGAGTGGGCAATGATTTACTACACTACTGACGGCGCCGCGCCAATCGCATACGGGAGCTTGCTGTACAGCGAGCCTATTTCCATAACGGAAACAATGACCATTAAGGCTATCGCCGTAAAAACCGGCATGACCAATAGCGATGTTATGACGGCGGATTACACCATAGCCAATCAGGTCGCAAAACCCACGGCAAGTCCTGCGGCGGGCGCTGTTACGACCGGAACAGTTGTAACTCTTTCGTGCGCAACGGAAGGGGCTGAGATTTGGTATACCACAAATAACGCTACGCCGGGCAAGGATGGGGCGGGTAGTACCCGGTTTACCACACCTATTAACATAACGGACACAACGAACATTAAGGCTATTGCCGTAAAAACAGATATGCTCGACAGTGGGGTCCTGACGGCGGCCTACACGATAGCCAGTGGCAACTTCACGCCGCTTGATACTTTTACCCTAAGCCCCGCACAGGCAAGTGTAGCAAGGGGCGGGATTAAAAGTTTTGCGCTGACGGTAAGCGGCAGTTTTTCCGGCAGTAATATACATATTTACGTTATCGGAAGAAACTCAACCGGAACCAAGATTACATCCAGCAGCGGCACACAGATCGGAAGCACATGGACTTATCCCATAACGATTACGGTTGATCCTTCTGAAACCGCGGCAAACTTGACAGTAAGGGCGGCTTACGGCGCCCAGACAACGGATGCAACCCTTACGCTTACAGGCGGCCTCAAGGCCGCCACACCCACGGCAAACCCGGCGGCGGGGCCGGTTACGATTGGAACAGCGGTAACTCTGTCGTGCACAACGGAAGGAGCTGAGATTTGGTATACCACCGACAACACTCTGCCAAGCGAAGGCGGGACAAACAGCACCCGGTATACCACCACACCCATTCCCATAACGGCGGCAACGACTATTAAAGCCATTGCCATAAAGACGGGTATTGACTCCAGCGCGGTACTGACGGCGGCGTACACCATCGCTCAAGTTGCCACACCCACGGCAAACCCGGCGGCGGGAGGTTATACCAGCAGCCAAAATGTAACGCTATCCTGCGCCACGTCCGGGGCGGATATTTACTATACCACCAATGGCAGTACCCCCAGCACAAGCAGTACACTGTATGACGGCAACCCCATTCTCATAACGGCGACAGAGACTATTAAGGCGATTGCGGTAAAAACCGGCATGATCGACAGCGGTGTTATGACGGCGCGGTACAGCATTCAGACTTTGACTTGGTCATTTGTTAATAACTCCAGTTACACCGTCAGTATTTTGGGTTCAGACATTAATCAGGGAGTGAGATTCTCTGTTAATAGTGGCGCTACCAAAACTGTTTCTGCTGCTCCCGGTTTCTGGATCTATGCCTACTCAACCTCCTCACCTGGTCTTGTTAAGGTAAATGACGGTGCAGGTACATCTACCTTTACAAACAAGTGACGGTAAAAACAAACTTAGCCTGATCATGTATTTTTTGCCGTCCATGGCAAAAAATACATGATCAGGTGATGTGATGAACTACCTCGCCCTTTAGGGCGAGGTATCGGATTTGCAGAAAATAGTTTTTATAAATCGTTGTAATGTAACAAGTTATGAAAACTTTAATCTTGCAAAATAGGGTTTTTAGACAGATTCAACGCACGTTATGTGCAATTGCGCAAATTTATTCTAAAAAATCATAAAAACACTTGAGAAAATATATATCATGGTATATACTAAAATCAGGTGGTAAATTTATGCAAACAGCTCGTTTATTTGTTAATGGCAGGAGTCAGGCGGTATAAATTAATAAAGTACCAGTACCAGCAGAAACAGTTTTGGTATCGCCACTATTAACAGAGAAGGTGTCTCCAAAATTAAAACTTGAAGAAATAATATTGACTTTGTAACTGGAGTTATTTACAAATTTCCAAGTATTAGGATGGATGACATACTTTGCCGTCATAACAGCGCTGTCCGCCATGCCGGTTTTTACCGCTATCGCCTTAATAGTCGTTGTCGCCGTTATGCTAATGGGGTTGCCGTTATACTGTGTACTGCTTGTGTCGGGGGTACTGCCATCTGTGGTATAGTAAATAGCCGCCCCGGACGTGGCGCACGATAGCGCTACATTTTGGCTGCTGGTATAACCTCCCGCCGCCGGGTTTGCCGTGGGTGTGGCAACTTTAGCGATGGTGTACGCCGCCGTCAGTACCGCACTGGAGTCAATACCCGTCTTTATGGCAATGGCTTTAATAGTCGTTGCCGCCGTTATGGGAATGGGTGTGGTAGTATACTGAGTGCTGTATATTCCATCCTTGCTTGGCGGGCTGTTGTCGGTGGTATACCAAATCTCAGCCCCTTCAGTTGTGCACGACAGAGTTACCTCTGTTCCAATCGTAACCGGCCCCGCCGCCGGGTTTGCCGTGGGTGTGGCGGCCTTGAGGCCGCCTGTAAGTGTAAGGGTTGCATCCGCTGTCTGGGCGCCGTAAGCCGCCCTTACTGTCAAGCTTGTTGCGGTTTCAGTAGGATCAACCGTAATCGTTATGGGATAAGTCCAAGTGTTTCCGCTATGTGTGCCGCTCTGGGGATAAGACTGGGTTCCTGTTGAGTTTCTTCCGATAACGGAAGTATATACGGTGCTGGAAATACTGTCGCTTACCGTCAGCGTAAATGTTTTAGTCCCGCCCCTTGCTACACTTGCCTGTGCGGGGCTTATGGTAAAAATATCAAGCGGCGTGAAGCTGCCACTGGCTATAGTGTAGGCCGCCGTCAGCACCCCACTGTCGAGCATACCTGCTTTTACGGCAACAGCCTTAATGTTCGTTGTGTCCGTTATGGTAATAGGTGTGGTAAACTGGGTACTACCCGCCCCACCCTTGCCCGGCGTAGCGTTATTTGTGGTATACCAAATCTCAGCCCCTTCCGTTGCGCACGAAAGAGTTAC
>BOBI01000129.1 GCA_026002305.1 Spirochaetia bacterium | reverse complement strand
CATGGATAAAATTTTCCAAATCACCGAGTAAGGACGGCACCATATCCGGCGGCGGCGGAACAAATTTCGCGTTTCCCGGGCGGCTGCCTCCTATCCAATTTTGGGTTGTTCGTAATTCCCCGGGCATTTTCCCATGCCCCCGCGTATTGGACAGTAAAATCTGATGTATTTCCCGTATCAGCCGCATACAAAGCGGAAACCCTTCGGAAACGCGCTCCACAGCGTGGTTCATTGCCGCCGAATAAGAGGAGGCTTCGATGGCATCATCAATGAGGAGACCGGGGCTTTCCGCCGATTCGAATTTTAGCAGGTCGTCCAAGGTGCCTTGGGTTCCCTCAATCTGCGAGGAAAGCACGGCTTCTTTGCGAACAAACATATAGTTTATGAGCGCGGGGTTTATATCCTCGGTAATAGCGCCGTTTAGCTCACCAATAGCGCGGCTTGCCATATCCATATTTTCCGATACCTCGGCCAGATTTATAGCCGGCACCGGAGGCAACGGAAGGGGAATAAAATTTTTGTAAGGTTCCGACGAAAGGGTCCCCATAATCAAATACCCCTGCATTTTACGCTTCATGATACCATATCCTTTACTTTTCAAGAGAGAAAGTAAAGGATAACCCAATATCCTTTACTTTTCAAGAGAGAAAGTAAAGGATAACCCAATATCAGGCGCCTGGCGCCATGCGCTAAGCGCTAAGCGCGGGGGATGTGCCAAAAAAAATGCCTTTAAATTTTCCCGTTTGGTACTAACATAAAGGCATTGCTCATTTTTACAGTTTAGGTACCCCAAACTGCCGGAAACCGCTTTGTTCCGCAATGCGGCTTGTATAAAACACAAGGCTTATAATTTTGCGGGGCTAGGGGCACACAACACGGAACCCAAGATTGTTGTTCGTGTTGTCGGGATTGTTGTTGTTACGGTTTGCAACCTCGCAGTTGGAAGCATTGTTGTTCCAGCTGCCGCCGCGTTTAACGCGGTTCGTGCCTGAAGCGGCTCCCCTGCAATAACTTTACACGAAACGGGTGTGTTCTTGCAAGTGATATGGCGGCATAAACGCTTGTTATTCTGGATGCCGCCTTTTCTTCCGAAATATAATTTTTATATAATTCGTTCTCTATTGTTTTTAACCGGTTTGCCGTTCTTCGTTTCGATTTGCCAAGCAAATGAACTACCGCGCGGCAAGCCCTAAACTTGACCCACAATTTTAGTTCTGTAAACGCGCTCGATTTTTTTTGGCGAAATTCATGTAAGTTCAACCAATCTGGAAACCAAAAAGCATCAAATTCTTCCTGAAACGATGAAAATATCTGTTTATCCACCTGTACAAGGTCAAAAATTCTGAATCACCTGACAATTTTTTAACATTTTTTAGCACATTGGGGAAACATAGAATTTTGTGGGTCAAGTTTAGGGCAAGCCACGCGGTATCAGCTTTTTTTCAAAAAGCTGTCGTTGTATAGGAAATAATTGTACGTGTGTTTTTGTTTAACACCGAAGATCGCAGCAGAGCTGCGCGGTATTAAACCAAAACACGGACAATAAATACCTGCTTTTTTTATCATAAAGCCTAAAAACGGTAGGCCGTGTTCTGTTTTACCAATAACAGGCTGTTTTAGTTTAAGGTTCAACTCATTTTCCGTATAATTTTCAATTTTTTTATACATACCTTTCAATTCTTTTTTAACACCGGCCCATAAAATAAAATCGTCCATGTAGCGGACGTAGGCCGCCGGTTTTTGTTGTTCGTTGATATAATGATCCATGCCGGATAGGTATAAATTGGCAAAAAACTGGCTGGTAAGATTACCTATGGGCAGACCGCGTCCTGTATCGTTATGATAGCTGTCTATAATTCCAAACAGCAGGTTCAATACGCAAACATCTTTAATGATTCGGTTTAGTTTTTGTTTTAAAACAGCATGATCAATTGAATCAAAATATTTCCGCACATCAAGTTTTAAGAACAGGTTGTTTGATTTTCCATTTTTAAAAGCATATAGCACAGCCGCATGAGCGCCCTTGTTTTTGCGGCAGGCGTAAGTATGGTAGATCATCTGCCTTTCAAATAAGGGTTCCAGTATATTCATAATAGCGTGATGCATAATACGGTCTTCGATTGGCGCGGCGCTTATTGTGCGCAGTTTAGGATCGGTGATTGTGAAACTACGGTAGGCGCCCCAGCGGATATTTTGGGAAAATAGGCGGTTTCTTAAATTTTCCAAACCTGCCTCAACATTCCGGCAGAATATCAGAACTTCGCCGGAAGATCGTTTGCCGCGTATAGCCTTAAGAAACGCCGTGCGAATATTCTGATAATCCGCTATTTTTTCAAAGAGGTAATTCTTGCGTTTCATTTGCAGCTTCATTGACGGCGGGTGTGTTTTCAACAGATGTAGTGTTTAATTTTGAAAACAATCCCAAAAATTGCGCCCCGTATTGCTTAACACGGGATTCCCCCACACCCGGAAGTGCGGCAATATCTTTTAAAGAAACAGGATGCTTTTTAACCATGCCCGCGAGGTGGTCGTTTGTAAAAATGGCGTATACCGGTATGCCCTGTTTTTCCGCCAATTCCTTACGGAGGGTGCGCAGCCTGTCAAATAATGCGTATTCCTGTTCGTTTAAAATTTCGCGGTAATCTGTTCGCGGTGTTGTATTTGATACCGCGTTCCGGCCCGAATTGTCGCTTCCATATTCCACTAAAAACAACCAGCCCGTACCCCGTTCACCTTCAATCAAACGTTTTTCCACATTAACGATACGGTTGGATTTTAAAAATTTGTTTAATTCGTCGCACACGCTTGTCTCGCCGAAAGGCGAAACAAAAAACGTGCGATACTGGGTTAACAGAGGCATATTTATTCTGTACTGAACGGGGACTGTATCTCCGCTACGGCTTGACGCCTGCGCTGCGAACAGTCCCCGAAATTTTTCGCGGAACTAGGGGCACACAACACGGAACCCAAGATCGCCGTCCGGGTAGTCGGGAAGGTTGCCGTTACGGTAGGCAACCCCGCAGTGGGAAGCATCGCTGCCCCAGCCGCCGCCGCGCCTAACGCGGTACGTGCCTGAAGCGGCTCCCCTAGCAGGAGTTGAACTACTGATAGTGCCATACCAGTCCCAGCACCATTCCCATACATTGCCCGACATATCGAATATCCCTTTTCTGTTTGCCGCTTTTGTTCCTACAGGATGCGCGCCATAGGCGGGATCGCTTGATGTAAGGTCATAAGAATTAACTCTATACCATGCTACATCGCCTATGGTTTCACTGCCCGAATACGTATAATTCCACTGTGCATCGTTTTGATCGCCGCCGCGAGCCGCATATTCCCACTCCGCTTCGGTTGGCAGACGGTAACCGTTTGCTGATGTATTAACTTCCGCGGCATCCACACCGGCTGCGTTTGTGTTTCTAGAATCTTTTAGGATTGTTGTGTAGGCACCTTTATAATACACAGGTGTTTTGCCGCTCATTTCGCTATAGGCGTTGCACCATACAATAGCGTCCCGCCAACTTATTGTGGTTACAGGACGGAGCGTCTTGTCTATGGCCCCCGGCGCGCCGGTTCCATCTAACGCTCCTTGTCCTTCTATACCCGCGTTTGCAAATGCGTAACCGTTTGCCGTTGCCCAGTCGTATACCTCTTTCCACAGGCTCCATGTGGTTTCGTAGGCGGCAATTTTAAATGCGGCTATGTTTTGCACGCTGGTACGGCCCGCTATGAATACTCCGCTGCCTGTTGTTGTGTTTACGGTTCCGGCTGGTATGGTTACCATTACCGTTGCGGGCGCCGTTGGAGTTGGTGTGGCGGGCGCCGTTGGAGTTGGTGTGGCGGGCGCCGTTGGAGTTGGTGTGGCGGACGGTATCGGCGTTGGGGTTGCTGTCGGAGTTGCCGTTACCGTCGGAGTAGGGGTTGCTGTTGGGGTAGATGTAGCCGTCGGAATTGGACAGGCTGTCCACAAAAACACCTGCAGAAATGTCAGCGACACCGACAAAATACTTAAAAGACTCACTTTTTTCATAAAAACTCCTATGTTTTATGGAAATTGGGATATAAAAAAGCCGCCATCCCCAAAAGGTCGGGAATAGCGGCTATTTTCCAAATATGGTGTAGGGCGGAAGATAAAGAAGGCGCGGAGGGTGCAAATGTTCCATCCTCCGGGGCTTTGCGGCCTGGTGTGAAAAATTTCTTCTGTTAGGGGCTGTTAAAAATCAGTGATAATGTCCTCTTAATAAACCAATAGAAATGTCCCCTTCCGGTAAGATAATACCGGAGGCAAAGATGGCTGGCAGATTAGCTATGGGGCAGAAAGATTTATTAAGGAGCAAA
>BOBI01000128.1 GCA_026002305.1 Spirochaetia bacterium | reverse complement strand
CAAGATTTTCAGGATCGAGTTTTTCCGAAATCGAAGAAAAACCCTGTATATCGGTAAATAGAGCCGTCATATTTCGTTTTGTACCGCCAAGTTCAAGGCGTGAAGGATCCGACATATTAATGAAAAAAAAAGAAAAAGAGTTAAATGAATCATTTGTCGGTTTAAGTCCTTCGCCGATTTTAACGCGGATAGGAATTAACTCCGGGGATATGGTTGTAGGAAACATGGGAAGCGAGCGCAAAATGAATTATACCGTTATGGGGAATGAGGTGAATATCGCTTCCCGTCTTGAAGCGGTTAATAAAATGTTTGGTTCATGGATATTGATTTCTGAAAACACTTATAACGCAACCGGTGATAAATTCCTGTGCCGCCGTCTTGGACGGGTAAAAGTTTCGGGTATATCATCAGCGGTAGTTGTGTACGAATTACTTGATTTTGCGGAAAATGCGCGGAGCGAACAACAAACAAATATTGAACAATTTAACCGGGCGCTTGCCCTGTTTGAAAAGCGGGATTGGACGGGGGCGGAGAAACTTTTTGGGGAAGTAATAAAAAATTTCTCTGATGACCATCCGGCACATTTTTATATGCAGCGCTGCTCATTGTACGCGCTAATCCCGCCGTCCCAAGACTGGGATGGTGTGCTTGATTGGAATAGTAAATGAATACTGCCGTTTGCTTTGTATTTAAAAGAAAAAAATTTATTGTTTTTACCGTGTTATTCGGCGTGGTAGGTGTTTTGTTGTGCGCTATAAGTTTTATACCTGCCGTACATAAATATTTAGTCGAATATGGCATGGCTATTGTACACCACCACCCTAAAGCTCAAGCGCTGCTATTAAACAGGCTACTTTCAATTACCGCAGCTATAGGAATTTTTATATTCGCCGCACTGGTTATATTTGTCATTTTTAAACGCGCTATACAGGCGTTTTGTTTTGAACATTGGCAGGCCTTGTTAATCGCGGTTGTAAGTGTATGCGCTATTGCAATTAGAATCCCCGCATTCAATTTTGCATCAATGGACTACACCGCCTATATAGAAAGTTGGATAACATACCTCAAAGCAAACGGTAATCTGGCGGGATTAGCTGCACTGGATGCTGATTATCAGTCGCCTTATCTTTTTCTAATCAGCCTAATATCGTATTTACCATGGGCCGTAATTCCCGCCGCTATTAAATTGCTTTCGTGTGCGTTTGATTTTTTATGTGCTGTGGCAGCATGGAAAATAGTCTGCCGTGTAACACATGCATCCACAAGAATACACGGTTTATACGCATACTGTACAGTGCTTTTTCTGCCTACGGTGATCATGAACGGCGGCCTTTGGGGGCAATGCGACAGCATATATACGGCATTTTGTCTGTGGATGTTATTATCATTTCTGGATAACAAACCAAAGCGCGCGCTTGCATTGTTTGGTATTGCGGTTGCGTTTAAATTACAGGCAATATTTCTTTTGCCTTTTATAATTTTTTTACTTGTATACAGGCTCTGGAATGGACGCTTACTGCCAATATCCATTATTTCTTTTTTTGCCGCGTTTGTGCCGGGGTGGATTGCCGGACGCCCGCTCTATGATTGGATTATAACGCTGGCAAAAGAAATCAGCAGACCCACCGATTTAACGAGTAATGCGCCAAATCTCTGTGCGTGGATACACAACGGTAAAGAATTAAACTTTATGATAAGTATGATGCTGGTTGTTTTTGTCATTGCCATGCTTGGCACACTCTTTTTCTTTATGGTCGGAAAAAACAAGGGGAAACAAAATCTGCCGGCGCAGACAATTTTGCTGTTATTTTTATTTTGTTCGCTTGCCCTCCCGTTTTTTCTGCCGCATATGCACGAGCGGTATTTTTATATTGCGGAGCTTGCCGCCGTTATCTATGCCTTTGCGGTTCCCTCGCGGTGGTATTTGCCCTTCTTAATAATTTTTCCATCTTGTAGCACTTATAGTGAATTTTTATTTGGCAAGGGAATCGTTCCTTTGCACCATCTTGTATTCCCAATGTGCATAGCGCTTATATTGGTTTCAAAATGGTTATTTAAGGACCTACGGAGCGTTTCGCCGCGGGCGGCGGCAAAATGATAAAAAAAATTGTTGCCGGTGTTGCCGTACTTATCCTGCTTATAAGCTCTTTGCTTGTTATGCCGGCCATTAACCATAGCCTGGCAGAAATGGCGGCATCCGTTGTTGGTTCCGCTAAAGGGTTTCAGAATGTGTATTGGCAGCCATTTATAGCATCTTTCGGCATATCAGGTATTTTAGTTTCAATAGTAATTTTGTGCAGTATTTTTATTAACAAAATAAATTTACATACACAGATGGTTTTGTGCGGCGTATTTATATCCGCATTACTAATATTTATCGGCATCATAGTTTACAATTATAGTGTCAACTGGATTAAGAGTGACCATTCAAGCGAGATGGTCCTGGGAAAACTCCTAGCTAACGAAAACAAATTAGTATCGTCCAACTGGAAATATTCAACCGAACTCCGGTTGTTCTATCAGCAAATATTCATGATGCCGTTGTTCAAATTGTTTAATAATTGGCGTTTGGTGCGAGCTTTGACCGTTTTATTTAACAATATTCTTTTACTCTGCTCTTTCTTTTTTATGATGGGACATTTAAAGGTTGAGCTAAAATATATTATGCTGACTTCGATTTTCTTGCTTGTTCCCATTAACACATATTACTGGGATACGGTAACATTTGGCGGGTATTATGTATTTTTTCTTGCCATGTTTCTTTTTCTGCTCGGCTTGTTTGCAATATTAACTAATTACAAAGATCGGAAAACGAATAAATTGTCTTTTTGTATATTCTGTATACTTTCCGTTATGCTTGGCATGGGCGGTATACGGGCATTGCTGGATATTCAAACACCGCTTTTTATTACTTGTTTTATTGCCTATTATTTTAATAAGCCGCATAGTAATAAAAATTATTTCCGTCTTGGTTTGATAAGTCTGTTATTATGTATAGTTGGTTCAGGTTTTAATTTTTTGCTTCATGCTTTTTTTAAATTTCATTCATTTGCAGGTACAGGACTAACTAATTTTCATAATCAGCTTTTCCAAAAACTGGGAAATACCATTGTCGAATTTTTGGAATATTTTGGTTACCGGCCAGATTCAAAAATGTTTTCACCGGCCGGGGTATTCAGCATTTTGTCAGTTTTCTTACTGATGTTTATTATTATTGCCTCTATCAAACTTGTGAAAGAAAATTATAGTATAACGAATGGTACTTGGAACAGCAAAACTTTTTTCTTGTTGTTTTTTATTGTAACATCGGTTTTTCATTCTGTTCTATTTTTATTTCTCGAAAACGATGCCGTAAACAGCCGTTATAATATTCCGTTTATGTTTCTGTACGTTCCTGTCTTGGCAATTTTGTTTGAACAGATTGTCAGGAAATTTCATGCGGCGGAATCACGGTTTATTATTTGCTTGATGGTAATAACGATATTTGGTACCGGCGCATTAAACTTTCAAAATATTGTTGCTGTTAATCATAACGATGTCCGGCAAGGGTATATAACTTATTTAGAAAAAAATAAACTGCGTTTTGGATTTGCTTCGTATTGGAACGCAAATGTTACCACCGAAATAACGAATGGCACAGTTGAAATGGTTGGGCTTAACCCGGAGAATATTCATGCCATTAATAATTGGCTGCTGCCGGTTTTATATGACGACCCCAATTATTATAAAGGAGAGACATTTTTATTGCTAACCGGAAATGAGTATGAAACCTATAAAAACGAAGACTGGCTTTCACAAAAGAAAGCCGGTTACAGCGACAAAGATTTTATACTTTTTAGATACCCGTCGGAAATGATTGTTTTTAAAGAAATGCTGCGGGTGCAGTGAAAGCCGGGGTATTAAAAAAGACCCACGATGGAGATATTCGGACTATTGAATTTCCGGGGGCGCGGATAATTTACTTTGAAAGTTCGGGAAAAACACCTAAACAGCAAACTTTACGCTTGAAATTTCCCGATAAAACATGGTATGATTACAGAGTAGATACCTTCAACCTGCTGGATCACAGTGTTAACGAGCTTGAAAAGCAGGGTCTGGCCCTCTTGCTACCATTCTATGTGTTAAAAATGCGGCGGCAGGTGCAAAAAGCTAAAACTGACGGTGAGCTAAAAAAGCTATCCGATCAGTTAAAGGCATTGCTTGACGAGTTGTTAGGTGCTGTTGGCAACCTTAACAAGAAAGGGCAAATAGACAGGAAAGATGTTGAAGGCATTGTTAGAGGAATGGAACGTCTTTATAAGGAATTATTTTGCCAATACAAAGAGTTGGCAGAGGGGGATATTATGTTAGAAGAAAAACTTGA
>BOBI01000127.1 GCA_026002305.1 Spirochaetia bacterium | reverse complement strand
TATAAATCCACCCTTGCCTTCTCTATATTCACCTCTGCGGTTATTTTTTAAGTACGCCTTTGTAAGTGAGCTGCGATTGAACAATTTTACTTCTCTTTTTATATCGCTTAATTCTTCAAAATCTTTTTTACTGATATAATAACTTTTGTCATTTTGTTTAAAACAATAGTATCCGTAAAGGTCAACAAAAACTTTTTGACGCGCATCCGTAATCACTGATGTTTGATTCATTATTTCATTATAAAACAGCGAAAGCTCTTTGCGTAAATCGTGAAAATCATCCGCCGTTATATAAGCATTATTCAAAACCGCGTCATCAATCATTCCGTCAATTTCTTCTATTTCGTTCTTTTCACTCCACAGGCAGCGCTTTAGTAAAAAAAAGTCCGATACATGAACGCTGTTACGCTCATTCAAAAATGCCGATGTTCTAAGCAGCCGGATAATCTTTCTCCAGCGCCTGTCGGAAATATAAATTGGTGTTTTCTCGTTTTCTTCTTTTTCGTTATACGATGGAATGTAAATATTTCTTATCAAAAGTATCAAATCCAAAACATTCTTGTTTATATCTATTTTATCAATGGCATCCTGCCAGGTATTATATTCTATATCCGTAATTTTATATTTTTTATCAACAGTATCTATTTCTTTCTGACTGACAGCGCAGATCATTTCTTTGAATTTATCGTCATCTGTAATTCCTGCAACCGTCAGCCGGACAAGGAAACGATCCCATAACGCATCTTGCCCCTCGCCGCGTAATGGCAGGCCGTTTGAAGCTGACAGCAGAGCCTTTAGCGGAATCTTTAAATCGGTATCACCATTATGATAAGTCTTTTCGTTAATAACGGTTAACAGCGCGTTTTGAATACCCGATCCAGCCTTCCATATTTCATCAAGGAAAACAATGTCCGCCGACGGAAGATACCTCTCCGTTACCCGCTGGTATTTATCATCATTTTTAAGTTTTGATATGGACACCGGCCCAAAAACCTCATCGGTTGTACTAAAACGGCTCATAAGGTATTCAAATACCGCTGCATTGTTAAAAGCATATTTAAGGCGACGCGCTATAAGGCTCTTGGCGACACCGGGCGGCCCCAGCATAAATACACTTTCACCCGCAATAGCCGCAAGCAGCACAAGCGACATAGCGTTTTCTTTTTCCCAGATACCGTAATTCATACCGTTAAGTATGTGTTTAATTTTTGATTTTACTTTTACCATTGTAATTACCCTAATTCTTCTCTTGACTAATATTAGAATATTTATTATTTTCTTACAAGAAGAGTTAAGAACCATTATGAGCGAGAGTTATCTTGGCATTGTGGAATTAGAATAAACCTTGCGGATTTAAGATTATTTCTTTTCCATAAGGGCGTTTTTGATAAAAACGTAATTATCGTTTTTGTTGTAAATTTGCCCCCAAGGTTGTCTTTGGGGGTATTTTTTTGGAGGTGTAATGAGAAGAATAGCGGTAATATCGGCGGTTTTGGAAAATCCGCAAATAAGTCAGCGGGCGTTTAACGATACCCTTTCTATGTATAATGATATAATAAGAGGACGCATGGGGCTTCCTTTTGAAAACGAGGGGGTTTCCGTTATATCGGTAGTTGTGCTGGGTGAAATTGATGTTATTAACGCGCTTACAGGAAAACTTGGAAATATACCAAACCTGAAAGTAAAAACGGCAATTTCAGGAGAATTAAACCGCTCGCAGGATTTGGGCGAATGTCGATAAAACAAGGAGATAAAAATGTTTGATGTAACAAAAGATGATGTACTGCTCAATCTGATAACAACAGATGATCAAAACGTTACCGAAGAATTATTTGCGGAGGCCAGAGAAAACCGAAAAGAGTATTACGGAACCAAAGTATACTTTCGCGGCCTTATAGAATTTACAAACTACTGTAAAAATGATTGTTTATACTGCGGCATTAGGCGAAGTAATAAAAACGCGGAACGTTACCGGCTTACAAAAGAACAAATATTAAATTGCTGCCGGAAAGGCAATTTGCTTGGTTACAAAACATTTGTGTTGCAGGGCGGCGAAGACCCCTACTATGATGATGATCGCCTAACGGAAATAATAGCCGCAATACACGCCGAATTTCCTGATAGCGCAATTACGGTTTCCGTAGGGGAACGCAGTACGGAAAGCTATGAAAAGATTTTAAAAGCGGGCGCCGCACGATATTTGCTGCGTCATGAAACAGCCAATAATGAACATTACGGTAAATTACACCCTTCAAGCATGAGCCTTTCGAACAGAAAGAAGTGTTTATTTGAGCTAAAGAAAATCGGTTTTCAAGTTGGGGCCGGTTTTATGGTAGGCTCTCCTTACCAAACACCGCAAAACCTGCTTGAGGATTTACATTTTCTGCGCGAGTTAAACCCTCAAATGATCGGCATTGGCCCGTTTATACCGCAGGCGGACACGCCTTTAAAAGATTTTGCACAAGGCAGCCTTGAGCAAACGCTGCGTATGGTTGCGCTTGCCCGTCTTATAGTACCACAAGCCCTAATACCCGCAACAACGGCGCTTGGGACAATAAACCCATTCGGAAGGGAAAAGGCGCTTAACGCCGGAGCGAATGTGGTAATGCCTAATCTTTCGCCGGTTGAATACCGCAAACTTTATGCGTTATACGACAACAAAATTTGCACCGGCGACGAAGCCGCCGAGTGTTTTATGTGTATGCAGAACCGGATAAAAAAAGCCGGCTGGACACCCGATCTTTGCAGAGGAGACGCCGCGTAACATAAAAAACATATTATATAAAATACATATAAGCTTCATCGTCTGACACGGATGCGCCCAGCAGCGATTCTAATGTAATGCTGTCTATAATTTCCGCTATACGCCGGTTAACGGGTTCAAAAACCACGGCGCGTATACAGCTCTGTATAGGGCCTTCGGCTACACCGAGGACCGGCGGGTCGACTATCAACATATCGCCTTCAAGCGCCCTTAACACGGCGCCTATGTTAATTTCCGCAGGCGGACGGGCAAGTTTGTATCCGCCTTTTGAACCTTTAATTGAATGTATAAAGCCTGAACGGCGTAGTATTATCGCAACCTGCTCCAAATAACGCACAGATATTTTTTGTCTGGCGGCAATGCTCGAAAGGGTGGTGCTCGCTTCTGTTTGTTCGGCAAGATCGATAAGCAATCTGATCCCATACCTGCCGCGTGTTGAAATTTTCATATATAGTATTCTGATTGGGATTTATAGCCTGTAACTAAATCTTCCAGTGTAATTGCATTTACACAATCCGAAATACCTTTATTGATACGCTGCCAAACACTGCGGCCGCAGCATGTGCTTTCCTGGTCGCAAATATGATCCTGAACACACGGGGTAGGTTTAAGGTTGTTTTCAACCGAATTGAGGATTTCCCAAACAGTTATTTTGTTTGCCGGTTTACCGATTACATATCCACCCTGCGGCCCGCGAAAGCCCTTTATAAGCTCTGTTTTTCTAAGTCCGATAAAAAGTTGTTCCAGATAACCGTCCGAAAGCCCTGTTTTTTCGGCTATCTCCCGTGTGCTTGCGTATTCGTTTTCAGGCAGTAACGCTAGAAAAAGCATAGCCTCCAATGAATAACGCCCCTTTGTTGATATTCGCATTTATTAAACTCCCCCTCCAATATACCATAAGGATAACAAAATTGTAAGAAAAGAACGAGGTTTTTACGCGCCGCTCTTTGTGCTGCCGTTATATGCGGAAAGAAGCCATTGTTCATGAAAAAAGCGCAAAATAGCCAAAAGTCTGCCGTTATTTTTATCAATCCAACAGATTGAGCCGTCATTGTCCAAAATAATCAGTGTGTTTTTCACAAAAGAAAGCCGTTTTGGAAAAGCCGGTGTTCGTTCAATATCTTGTTTTCTGCCGTCATTTGAAAAAATTGTCCCCTCGCCGTCTTTTACAAAGGCAATATTTTTATTGCCGTCGTCGGCAATAATTAAGTTTGATTCTTCACCTTCAAAGGAAACAATAACAGCCGAATCCTGCGGCTCTTTAAAATTGACAGCTATTATTTCCGTCTTTTTTTTACTGCCGTCTATCGTTAATGTTGTACAGTATGAGCTAGATCCATGGGGGCTGTTATAAATTGCCAGCACCATTGTTCCATCGTGTGTTATAGGGAGTGTCTCGCCTGTTTTTGTATTCACCTGCAAAAGAGGCTGCCCGCTGCCGCCTCCGTTATGCGCAATAAGTATTTCATCGGAAGAAAGAGGATTAAAAGCCGCGTCATAAGGAAAACTTGCCTTATACGAAAATATCTTTTTGCCTGTTATAGTATCTAAACATGATATTGAGCCTCCCACATCAAGAAGCAAAACTTTATTTTCATTTATTGAAGCGGCTTTTATCGCATAGTCGTTTTTTGCGTTTGGTAATAAGACATCTTTTGTTACTGTGGATTTTGAATAGTACTTT
>BOBI01000126.1 GCA_026002305.1 Spirochaetia bacterium | reverse complement strand
GGACTATACTCGGTAGAGACAGTTTTGAGTATGACGTAATTCTAAAACGTGAGCCGTCAAGTAATATCATTTCGCTTACGCTTGACAATGGCGAACAATTTAATTTTTACCGTCAACCATTCATCGGTGATAATCCGTTACTACACGGAAGTTATGCCGTGTATAGCAAGGATAGAATTATAGGGCGGGGCACGGGCAAGCTCTGCCATATTCACCGCCCGAAAATTATTGACGCTGCGGGTCGTTGGTGCTGGGGTGAATTGTTTATTACCGGTAACAAAATGTACATCAAGATACCGCAGCAATGGCTAGGAGGTGCCATCTATCCGATCATTGTTGATCCGGTTGTCGGCACACAAACAGTAGGCGCGTATAAAAGATTTTTTGAAATTGAAGTTGTTACAAATAGTTATCACATAGCGGATAGAATTGACGGACTATGTACCGCCCATGTTTATATTGCAGAAAATGACGAGGGTTGTCGTCCGGTTATTTATTCAGATAGTGCAGACGGTCCTAAAAACCGTCGGACGATGCGGGAACAATTTATAAGCGGCGCAGTAAACACCAATAAACCTAAAGGTTGGCGCACAGGAACATTTCAAACACAGGCGGCATTACAAGCGAATTCGTGGGTATGGTTTGGTATGTATGCCGATTTATGTTTTAGACCCGCTTTTGATTATGGCGGCAGTTGCTATCATTATAGCTTTGAAGATTTTATGGACGATGGAATTCCGAATGTAATGGATACGGATTATTTATATGAAGATGATTACGGCAGATTGTTGAGTATGTATTTTGAATACAATCTTAATCAAAACCATGTTAGAACCATTACACAGGGTGTGAGAATTTCCGATCTGGTAATAAAACAACCGTACTATAAACGGATATTAAACACCATTGCACATAACGTAACAATACTAAACAAAACAGGCGTGTATATACGAAACCTTTTAATGAGTAGTAATAATCAGGCACCGCTGATAAACAAAATAGACTATAAGCGTGAGGCAATTTCCACTTGCTCCGCAAATGATACTACAAGCCGCTTGCGGCAAGTGTTTAGTTTTATCTTTGATACCGGACACGTCAATCATATTTTGACAGCAGGACGTTCTTTTATCGGGTATATAAATGATACCGTTCAATCGGTTGCAAGCAACTATCGGAAACATAATATATTTTCAAAAATACAAAATACTATAAAAATAAGCACCGTAAACAATACTCTTATTTGCAGGATTAGAAAAATTGTTACTACCGTACGCGCTTTTGATTATTCGCGTATGCCTTTTGTTTTTATTAGAAATATTTTAGAAAATATTACAACGCTCGATGAAGCCGGACACATCGGGGATTATGTGAGAGGGCTTGCCGAGCAAGCTCAAGACATATCGGAAACAAAACGCCGCTTAACAATAATTGTTACACAAACTGATGATATAAGCGTGCATTGTTCGCTTTTGAGGCGTTTGAGTATCTTTATAAAAATTGTTACCAGTAGTTTTATACGCGATTATGTTATCGGCCGTTTTCTTATCGCGCGAGATGAAATAATTATAAAATCCGCAATTAAACGCGAATTGGAATTGGACAGTAAAATTCGCTAAGGGGGGAAGTATGTCAAGAATATTTAAAGGGCAAACATCGTTACGCATAAAGGTAAAAACTTTTACCGCTTTGACTGGAGCGGTGAACACCGTTATCAAGTTTATTAAACCGGACGGATCGGCGGGTTTCTTTCCCGCAGCTATTGCTGACGTGCTGGGCGGTATTATTTTTCATGAATGCATCGAGGGCGACATAGACCAGGCGGGCTGGTGGAGTTTCTGGGCGTTCATCGAGTTTGACGACGGGCGTACCGCTGCGGGTGAAGTATCGAAAGTTTTTGTCTGGGACGAAGGAAGAGGTTCTAAATGAAACGACTGACACCGGAAGAAAAGTACAGCTATCTGATTAGGCAGCAGAGAAAGCAAGCTGAAGAATTTATTGAGAACGAGGAATTTGAAACAAAATATCTGTTTCAAAAATACAAACATAGCGGTATTGAAATGCCGCTTGATATTTACCGCGCTTGCGCTTTCTTTCTTAACAAAGAATACAAAATGAAACTGGGCAGTATCGTCTTACTCATACAGACAAAAGAAAACTTGATCAAAGAACTACCGGAAATTACAAAAGAAAATTGCTTTGATCAAATTTGTTATAAATACCAAGTGTATGCTCGTGTATTAGAACAGGGAGGGTTTTAATGGAAGAAGTGAGGGATAATGATCAGTATGGTTTAATGCGCGTTAATCAGTTGCGAAACGGATTGATACAGCGCACCGATATGACAAATTCGGAAAGGCTTGTTAAAGAGTTTGGCGATATTATACGCTATAATTCCACATGGAAGAAATGGCTTGTGTGGAATGAAAAGTATTGGGAAGTTGACGATGGGGAGCGTAACATTAACCGGTGTGTGCAAAAAATGGTACGTGGTATTTATGACGATGCGCTTAATACTTCCGATTATAAAGAGCGACTGGAAATAGAAAAGTTTGCTTCGCAAAGTGAAAGTGTCCGGCGCATAAATGCGTGTTTGGAGTTAGCCGCGAAACGTGATGAAGTTAAAATCACAAGTGATGACCTTGATAAAAATATGTGGCTCTTTAATGTTGAGAACGGCACATTTGACTTTGCCCATGACACATTCCGGGAACACCGCAAAGAGGATTATATCACAAAGATTGCCCACATCGATTTTAATATTGACGCTGCCTGTCCTATCTGGGAAAACTTTATACGGGAAATTATGAATTACGACAGCGACTTAATACAATTCTTGCAAACAGCGGCAGGCTACGGTATTACAGGAAGTGTAAAAGAACAAGCTATGTTTATTTTGTTCGGCTCAGGAGCAAACGGAAAAAGCACTTTTCTTAACACCATCGCAAATATGCTGGGTGATTACGCAACATCGACAAACACCGAAACATTTATAAAACAAAATGTGGAAAAAATAAGTAATGATATTGCAAGGTTGCGAGGTGCAAGATTTGTTACAACAACAGAAACAGAGCAGGGCAGAAAACTTTCAGAGCCGCTTATCAAACAGATAACAGGTAATGACAAACTTACCGCACGTTTTTTGTTCAGTGAATATTTTATATTCTTACCTACGTTTAAAATATTTATGGCGACTAATCACAAACCGCATATCAAAGGAACTGACAACGGAATATGGCGACGTATCAGACTGATACCTTTTACCACAACGATACAGACAGACAAACAGGACAAAGACCTTGAACAAAAACTAATTGCAGAGCAGAGCGGAATTCTAAACTGGCTTCTTGCCGGAACACTGCGATGGATTAAAGAGGGCTTGTCAACGCCGCAAATAATTACCAATGCTACAGACGAGTATCGTGGGGAAATGGACATCATCGGGAACTTTTTAAAAGAGTGTTGTGTGCAAGAAGTGAGTGGACACATACGCATACGCGAGTTATTTAAGACGTACCAAAGTTGGTGTAATGATAATAACGAACACGCTTGCAGTGAAAGGTTTTTTGGTTTGCGGCTAAAGGAAATGGGATATAAACAGGTGAGGACAGCGGAGGCGCGACACTGGCAAGGTATTATGCTTCACGCAACACCGCCGTAATCCCCCGCGCCCCCTTTTTTTGTTTTTAACCGTAAATACATTCTACTCTTGTTTTCTTGTGCGAAACTTTGTTACACATTGCTATTGTTTGCTATATAGTGATATAAAATCAAGCAGACAAAAGTAGTGCTGACATTGTTTTTTATTCTTATCTACAAAACATAACAATTTTATCGGTTGCGCACTCCCCCCGACGTAAAAAAAATCAACCGCCAATTTGATATGACAAGTTAGAAAAGTCATAAATGACAATTCAAAAATTATACTTGTCATCGGGCAAAAAAATTATCTTCCTATTATACTTATTATATTTATTTTTTTATGACAAATATGACATAAAAAATATATAGTAATATATATTTTTTATAGTGTATAAGACTTATCGGAATTTGATATTGTCATTGACTTTTGTCATTTTCTATGACGAGCTTTTTCGCCCGATAAAAGTTTTAGCCGATGACGGTTTCACTTTCTATGAAATCTTTTATCGGGAATGATCAGGCAATCCCGCTTAAGGCTCATCGGCTTCATCATAGAACACGGCGGGATTGTTCAGCCGATAAAGGCGGCGTATTATCACGAAAAAGCCGCCGCAGTCGCAAGGGGGATAAAGGCTTTTGGATCAGTGGGGGCGGCAAGGACGCCGCCCCTCCAAAAAAACACGGACGTTTTTTTGGTGTAATTAAGGTATGGCGATCTATGTATTACCAATAGGGAGCGTAAGGAGGGGCGCAGCGCAGCGCGGCGGAGGTGTCCCCCCTTGTTTCCCCCCTAAGCACAAATGCGGTACATTTTTAGGGAAGGGGGGA
>BOBI01000125.1 GCA_026002305.1 Spirochaetia bacterium | reverse complement strand
GATTTACAATTCATTCATCTATTAGCAAAATATTATTCTGTAAATAAAGAATATTATCCCAAAAGACGCTTTTTGAAGAATATTTTTGAAAAAATTAAAAATAAAACTGTTGATTATTTAGAAGCGAAAGACATAAAAAACACTGGAGAAAACCCTGATGGTACAAAAAGGGGCTTTTCGACACGTACAGTTGAAGATGTTATTCGCGACCTAAATAGCATGATATGGAATTTCATCGCTGAGAAAGGTGAGCGGTGGGTCTGGGTTATAAACAGTATTTTACCTGATACTTTTGATCCAAATCAAACAAATTTGCGTGCATATAATCGATGGGTAAATATTTCTACACAGATTCAAAATATGCTAAAAAATGATGAGGAATGCCCGTATCGTTTTTTGAAAATAATAGATGGTGTTGATAATTACAGAAAATACAATATTGATGGCAAAGAAAATTCCCTATACAAACATATTTTAAAATTGATAGATTTATACCAGACAAACTATTATCTTCATAATTATGATAAACATTCATACGTAATTGTTTTTATGAGACAAAATACTTTTTCATATTTTCGTTGTAAATACAAAAACACCAAAACAAAAGGTTTATTTGAGCCAGTTCAACTTGGAAAGAATACACTATCCGATAAACAAATGATGATAAACAAAAGATTTTCATATATAAAAAAGCCGAATTCAAATATTGTGGAAATGTTTAAGCTAGTAGTAAGCATTTTAAAGGAAAATGATACTTCATTCTTTGGAAAATTTGTTGATATTGATAAACAGACATGTGCATATCTAATGAATACCTATTCTATAATTCCAGCATTGATATTTTATAAAGAAAAATATCAATTTCATGATAATGAAGCCGTTTATAATTTTATAAAAACATACCGTCCGCTTAATTTGCTGTTAAATGGATATTTCATTAACAATCTTGATAGTGAAAAAACATTTGCAGTTGAAAAAGGGTTGTGTTTAATTAATATATTTTATTATAATCAAAATTTGATAAGTGATAACAAATTACGTGAAAAATGGCATGGTCTATGTAACATCAGAATTATTCAAGAACTGAATAGCAATATATCTATCTGTACAAATGAATTAGTTGAAAACTTAACCAGATTATTTGGTTACGAAAAAAATATAATTAACGCTTGTCTATCAAGTTTAAGTGCAGAAGCTTTAATTCGCCGCATAGAAATTGATGATGTAAATAATAATAAGAAAGAGAATAATCCAAACTTAGTTTTAACATCAAAAGGTAAGGTATTTTTGAATTTTATTCTATCAAATAGTGACATATTATATCATTATGCATTTACAACGCCATTGCCAAATTCATTAGTTAATAATAATAAAGAATATATAAAAATATATTCTTTTAAAAGAAATATTAAAAATTATTCGATTTTGTGCCTTAAAACGAGTGCAACATTTCTACAATTTATAAAATATATTCACCATTTAGAACAAAGCAAACTTCCAAATCAATATCGGAATAGATTTGATCTACCATTGAATTACATCAACTTATGCAAATCATATGATAATATATACAGAAAAATGGATATTCGACAAAAAAAAGAATTTGAAAATTTTCTTTCAAATTTCAAGAAACCAAATTATAAAAATAGCACTGTTAATAAAGAAAAATTAAACAATATTAAAACGGGTAACGATGTTGCTTCTACTGACGACAAATATTTTAACGAAATCATTAAGGATAAAGATAATGATTCAATTCGAAAATATAAAGAGATATATAATAAAGCACAAGAAATAGTCAGCTTGCTACAAATAACTGATGCTCGTGAGTTGAATGCATTATGTCATTATACTTCATATTCGACAGCAGAAGATTTAATACTAAAAGACGAAGGATATTTTCGTTTGTCATCAGCGCTCATTCAAAATGACACTCAAGAAGGACAAATTTTACTTATGAATTTAGGATATACTGATAGGCAAATTAAAAAAGTTATTTTATCTAACAATTACTGCCCTTATATTGGCTGTTTTACTTTTGATAAAGATAATCTTGAAATGGGCAATATCTACAGCAAAGAAAAGGCAAATGAAATTGAGAAAAGTTTTGGTATCTGTCTGCTTATCAAGAAACAGTTTTTCCAGACAAATAAACATAATTCAAAAAATAAGAATAATACATTACCATTATTTCGTTGCATCTACCTTAACAATGATTATGATGTTCAACTTGTATCATTTATTAATAGACGTAGATATTTCAATAAATCATCGAAAAAATATATTGATTACGAGGCAGATATTAATCGTATCGCGGAAATGGTAAATATAGAAATGCATCATTTAAAAAAACTCATAAAAGATTCAAAACTAGACAAAATTCTAATAGGTATTTTATTGAATCAACTAAGATTTTTGGTTAAAAAATATTCAAACCGGGGAAAGGAGAATGAATGTAGGATATTGCAATTCGTAAATTCTTGCAACAATAACCCAAATATAATAGGTATTGATGACGGCGGCAAAAAAGCATATAAATATTTACGTCTTTCTGAACATGTTAATGAAATACATTGTTTGGATGAAGACTTATATTTAAACAGATATAAAGTTATTAAGGAAAAATGGGATGCTAATGGAATAGTTTTTATAAAAAAATATTAATAAAATGAATTATATCCAGTAGCTTGACCCGGTGCCAGTCCCCTTTTTTATTAGGATACGCACTTATTGATTTCACCATCAGTTTACAGATAGGCGATCTTCTCTGCGGTAATGATATTACAAATATTGTCCATAGTAAGAATGTTTTTGCCGTTACGCGACTTTCACTTTGGCTTGCAAAGCTTTGATTGTTTTCAGGGGTAAGCCAGACGCTTTAGCAATTATATCTATACCAACACCTAGATTAAGAAGGTTTTTGGCCATTTCTTTTGCTTTTTTGATTTCACCCTGCTCAACAAATTTGTCCGTGTAATAATCCAATTTTTCCTCTAGCATAATATCCCCTTCCGCCAATTCTTTATATTGGCTAAACAACTCTTTATAAAGACGTTCCATTCCTCGAACAAGGCCTTCAACATCTTTCCCGTCTATTTGCCCTTTCTTGTTAAGGTTGCCAACAGCACCCAACAACTCGTCAAGCAATGCCTTTAACTGATCGGATAGCTTTTTAAGCTCGTCTTCACCCTTGGCTTTTTGCACCTGCCGCCGCATTTTTAACACATAGAATGGTAGCAAAAGGGCTAAACCCTGCTTTTCAAGCTCGTCAACACTGTGATCCAGTAGGTTAAAAGTATCTACTTTGTAATCATAACACGATTCATCGGGAAAATTCAATCTTAATATTTGCTGCTTCGGGGTCTTTTTTGAGCCTTCAAAATAGATTATCCGAGCCTGCGGAAATTCGATAGTCCTACCATCTAGTTTGTAATAGTTTACGACTTATCTTTTATCCAAAATGTGCTACACCATCCCATGCCCGAAAATCACTAACCTCACGACCTATCCGACCTTGCTTTCAAACGCCTAATGCACCTGTCAAACACCGCCGTTGGAAGTCCAACGAAAAGACTACAAAACAATGCGAATTATGTCTGGCGGCGGTTAATAAATCTGTGTTAAACTGTCTTATACTTTTTATGGAGGCTATGAATGTCTAAGGATGTTTATTTTTTTGGTGAAGGACACGCTGAGGGCGAGGCTTCGATGAAGGCTTTGCTTGGCGGTAAAGGCGCAAATCTTGCGGAAATGACGAATCTTGGAATCCCGGTTCCCCCGGGTTTTACAATTTCTACCGAAGTATGCGCATCATATTATGAAAACGGCGAAACTTATTCTCAGGAATTAAAAGATGCCGTGGCGGAAAATCTTTCCAAGCTGGAAAATCTTTTGGGTAAGAAATTGGGCGACCCGAATGATACGCTGCTTGTGTCGGTTCGATCAGGCGCGGCGCAGTCTATGCCGGGCATGATGGACACAATTCTTAACCTGGTATGAACGACCGCTCGGTACAGGGGCTTGCTCACAAAACGGGCAATCCCCGGTTTGCGTGGGACGCCTACCGCCGCTTTATTCAAATGTACGGCGATGTGGTTATGGGCGTGCCTCACGATGCTTTTGAAGGGGCGATTAAAGCGATTAAGGCGGAGCGGAAAATTGAGTTGGACACGGCGCTTACGGCGGCGGACCTTGAAAAACTTGTTGGCGAGTATAAAAAACTTGTTAAACAGCACAAAAAAGTTGACTTTCCGCAGGCGCCGCTGGATCAGCTTTGGGGCGCAATAAATGCGGTTTTCGGCTCATGGATGAACGAGCGTGCAATTAAATACCGCCAGTTAAACGAAATTCACGGGCTTAAAGGCACGGCTGTAAACGTTCAGTCGATGGTTTTTGGTAATTTTGGCGACGATTCAGGCACGGGCGTTTGCTTTAGCCGCGACCCGTCCACCGGTGAAAACAAATTTTACGGTGAATATTTGATGAACGCGCAGGGCGAAGACGTTGTGGCGGGTATCCGCACACCCCAAAAGCTCTCCCAGCTTGAAAAAAACAACCCCGAGGTCTACAAAGAGCTTGTAGGAATCAAAAATACGCTTGAAAATCACTTCCA
>BOBI01000124.1 GCA_026002305.1 Spirochaetia bacterium | reverse complement strand
TATACACTTCGGATCACATTCAAGGGGGCGCGGGGGAAATCACCCTTGAACGAGAAGCGCCATGTCAACCCAATACCGCCCGTCATTGCACCGCTTTTGCTGTATCTTCAAATCTTTTAGGCTTGAACCAAAAAATCTTTCATTGCAAGCCCTCTCGTTATTTTCTTCGCACCAGTCTTGATAGACCTTAAAAAGTTCACGCGCTTTTATACTTGCACCTTCACGAGTTACGCAACATTCTTTTAAAAACTTTCCGATGATGTCCATCTCGGCGCGGTATTCCGCGGTAGCATTGGCAACATCATTAGGAATTTTAAGCCCTTCATTGCGCCAGCGCATTGTGCCTTCCACAAGCCAATTCAAAATGCCGCTTGCTTCCGCTAATAATTTTCCGGTTAGTTTTTTATCCTGTTGCTCAACAGGTATTTTTGTTGTGAAAGGCACAAGCCGTATACGCCGCCATATTCCGTCATCGGTGCCTTTGATATTCGGTTTGTGGTTAGTCGCCATAAATATTTTGAATGTGGGATAGAAATTAAAGAATTCACCATAGAGGAAACGTGCCGTCATTTTATCGTTACCTGTAATATCTTTGATAAGACCTTCCGAAAGCCGCCGCCCCTGTTCCGCTTCCGATGTTGTTACAAAACGAGTACCGCGCAATCTTGCTATGTCGTTGCTGATGCGGTCGCCCTGCTGCTTCATAAAAGTTTCTGTCGGCGTTGATGTCGCGTAATCACCCAGGATATTCAAAAGCACATTTAAAAAAGTGCTTTTGCCGTTCGCACCGGAACCGTAAAACATAAACATTGCCTGTTCGCTCATATTTCCTGTCAATGCGTAACCCGCAGCACTTTGTAAAAAGTTTACAAGTTCCGCATTGTAATTCATAATCGTTAATAAAAATTGTTTCCAGATAGGACAGGTTGCATCCTGTTTAAATTCAACCTGTGCAATTTTTGTGATATAATCTTCTTTTCGATGTTCACGGAAAACATTATTTTCAAAATCAAAAGTACCGTTTTCAACATTAAGCAGCCACGGATTTTTATCAAGATCATCACTTTCGATTTTTACTTTATCCCGCTTTGAAGCTAAGTCAATAAAAGCATTTATGCGCCGCGAGCTTTCACTTTGTGTTGCGAATTTTTCTATTTCCAGTCGCTCTTTGTAATCTGCCGTGTTAAGCGCGTCATCAAAAATATCACGTACCATCAACAGGGCGTAATCATTTATGCGCCGTGCCGCCTCATCGGTTTTCCAATACTTCCCATTCCACACAATCCACTTTTTCCACTCCGCATTATAGCGTATAACTTCACCGTATTTGTTTATAAGTCTGTCGGCATTGGTACTGTCCGTGCGCTGTATCAATCCGTTTCGTAACTGGTTAACGCGCATAAGCCCATACTGATCGTTATCCCTCACTTGTTCCATTAGAACCCTCCCTGCTCCAAAACTTTAGAATACACTTGATACTTGTAGCATATTTGATCAAAACAATTTTCTTTTGTGACTTCCGGTAGTTCCTTGATTAAGTGTTCTTTTGTCTGTATGAGTAAGGCGATACTACCCAGTTTCATTTTGTACTCTTTGTTAAGAAAGAAAGCACAAGCGCGGTAAATATCAAGCGGCATTTCAATACCGCTATGTCTGTATTTGCTAAATATGTAATCAGTTTCAAATTCCTCATTCTCAATAAATTCTTCAGCTTGCTTTCTCTGCTGCCTAATCAGATAGTTGTACTTTTCCTCCGATGTTAATCGTTTCATTTAGAACCTTTTCCTTCGTCCCATACAAAAACTTTCGATACTTCACCCGCAGCGGTACGCCCGTCGTCAAACTCGATGAACGCCCAGAAACTCCACCAGCCCGCCTGGTCTATGTCGCCCTCGATACATTCACGGAAAATAACGCCGTCTAGCACATCGGCAATAGCGGCGGGAAAGAATCCCGCCGTACCGTCCGGCTTTACGTACTTGATGATTGTTGTAAGGACATCGGTTAAGGCGGTAAAAGTTTTTACCGTTATGCGTAATGATGTCTGACCTTTAAATATTTTTGACATACTTCCCCCCTTAGCGAATTTTACTGTCCAATTCCAATTCGCGCTTAATTGCGGACTTTATAATTATTTCATCTCGTGCGATAAGAAAACGGCGGATCACATAATCGCGTATAAAACTACTTGTTACAATTTTTATAAAGATATTCAAACGCCGTAGTAGCGAACAGTGTACACTTATGTCATCTGTCTGTGTAACAATGATTGTTAGGCAGCGTTTTGTTTCCGCTATGTTTTGAGCTTGCTCCGCAAGCCCCCTCGCATAATCCCCGATGTGTCCGGCTTCATCGAGCGTTGTTACGCCGTCAAGAAGATTGCGGACAAAAACAAAAGGCATACGCGAATAATCAGAAGCGCGTACGGTAGTAACAATTTTTCTAATCCTGCAAATAAGAGTATTGTGTTCGGTACTTACTTTTATGTCGTTCTGTATTTTTGAATGCACATTATGTTTTCTATAGTTACTTGCAACCGATTGAACGGTATCAGCTATATATCCGATGAATGATCTTCCTACTTTTAAAATATGATTGACGTGCAGCGTATCACAAATAAGACTCAATACCTGCCTCAAGCGGCTTGTTGTATCATTTGCGGAGCAATTGGAAATTGCCTCTCGTTTATACTCTATGTGATTAAGCAGCGGTGCTTGATTGTTACCGTTCATTAAAAGGCTTCGTATATATGCACCTGTTTTATTTATTAGTGTGCTGTTATGTGCTATGGTATTTAATATCCGTTTATAGTACGGTTGTTTTATTACCAGATCGGAAATTCTCACACCCTGTGTAATTGTTCTTACATGATTTTGATTAAGATTGTATTCAAAATACATACTCAACAATCTGCCGTAATCATCTTCATATAAATAATCCGGATCCATTACATTCGGAATTCCATCGTCCATAAAATCTTCAAAGCTATAATGATAGCAACTGCCGCCATAATCAAAAGCGGGTCTAAAACATAAATCGGCATACATACCAAACCATACCCACGAATTAGCCTGTAATGCCGATTGTGTTTGAAAAGTTCCTGCTCGCCACCCTTTAGGTTTATTGGTGTTTACTGCGCCGCTTATAAATTGTTCCCGCATCGTCCGACGGTTTTTAGGACCGTCCGCACTATCTGAATAAATAACCGGACGACAACCCTCGTCATTTTCTGCAATGTAAACATGGGCGGTACATAATCCGTCAATTCTATCCGCTATGTGATAACTGTTTGTAACAACTTCAATTTCAAAAAATCTTTTGTAAGCGCCTACTGTTTGTGTTCCGACAACCGGATCAACAATAACCGGATAGCGGGCATCGGCAAGCCATTGTTCCGGTATCTTGATGTACATTTTGTTACCGGTAATAAACAATTCACCCCAGCACCACCGACCCGCAGCGTCAATAATTTTCGGGCGGTGAATATGACAGAGCTTGCCCGTGCCTTGCCCTACAATTCTATCCTTGCTATACACGGCATAACTTCCGTGTAGTAGTGGATTGTCTCCGATGAATGGTTGACGGTAAAAATTAAATTGTTCGCCATTGTCAAGCGTAAGCGAAATGATATTACTTGACGGCTCACGTTTTAGAATTACGTCATACTCAAAACTGTCTCTACCGAGTATAGTCCACCTATGACTTTGATGTTTTCCTTTATACAACAACGTCCTATCGTTACTTGTAACGCTAAAATCATCTTCCACATCGGGAACAAAACGCAGTTTTGCCGAAGGTGCAATTTGTTCACATCCGTTATGCGCACCCTCCCAGCGGGAAAGTTCCCATGCCGGAAGCTCCCCGCCAAGAGTTACGGAGCAAGGGAAATCATTAGCAGACTGCAAAAACTTATAGTGTTCTTTATCTTTCAATGTTCGCTACTGTCCGAGTATCGTAATTTCCCAAACCACCTGCAAAGTGTCCGCCTGAGTTACATTTACCGATGGCGTAATTTGTGCGTAAGCAAGACAAGCCGCACTCGCGCCGCTTCCGTTGAGTAAAGCCGCCTCGTTGATACCGTTTGCGTTCAAGTCGCCCGCCTCGAATGTTGCGCGGTAGCAAACAGTAGTATCACCCGTACTTCCCCATTCCGCTTTTAATGCGGGGTAGTTATCGTCTAATTCCTCTGCGGCGCCGGTTGGAGTGTTACAGTTTGTATTTAGTTTTGTACTGTTTCCTGTCCAGCCTGTACCAACTTGAATAAATCCCGATGCACTTGATACCTTTGTTTTGTTCGGATTAAGCAAGAGTGCATCAGCGATCAATGCGTCCCCTGTTCGTGTTACAATGTTGTGATGTTTCGATACTAGCGGTTTACCGCCGATATGTAACATTCTTCTAAAAAATGTCGGCTTATTGCGCTTAACATTGCCGTCTTTGTCCAAGACCCGAACCGTTACCATACCACCTACCTTAATTTTCTCTCTCATTTTTTTATCTCCCTATAGAATAAATTACACCGCCGCCTACCAACGCGCCGGCAACAAAACATGACAAACCTGTGATTATCAAATTCCTGATATTGCTTTTCCTGGTTTCGTTTTGTTCTTTTTGCAGTCTTGCAATTTCCGCATAAGCCTTTGCCTGATTTTCTAATGCGGCTA
>BOBI01000123.1 GCA_026002305.1 Spirochaetia bacterium | reverse complement strand
GACGAAAGACTCCGTTTCGCCCAAGTACCCTATCTGCACTTTCCCGCGTCGGATATTGCTGAAATAATTGAAGGATCCAAGTACGGTGTGGATGCTTCTATTATTGTTTATTTCTTCGGGCTGTTAGGCGTGAACGGGCCTATGCCGCTTGAATTCACAAATTATGTTTTGCAGCGTTCCCGCAATCATTTTGACAATACATGGCGAAGTTTTCTTGATATTATTCATCACCGTTTTCTAACATTGTATTACCGCGCCTATTCGTTAAATCAACAGGCTATCAATTTCGACAGACGCGAAGATGATCATCACACAATGATAATAACAAGTCTAACAGGTGTTCCCCCTCATATTTTTCCAATAAAAAAAGAGTTGGATTTTGTACTCCATAGCGCGCATGATTTTGCTTTTGCAAACAGAAATAAACATTCATTGGAAAATATTCTAAACCGTATATTCGGCGTTAAAATAAATGTCTGCGAATTTATAATTACCGAATATGATATTCCGCCTGATAGTTATTCCGTGCTGGGGAATAAAAAATTTTCCGTGCTGGGCAAAAATGTCCAGATAGGAAGAAAAATATTAAGCGCAAGCTCAAATTTTGAAATTGAAATAGGACCCGTTGATTTTGATTTTTACAATTATTTTATGTCAACGGAAAAAGGTTTTGAATTCTTAATAAAGGTTGTCAGGCGGTATTTAGACAGACCTATTGATTTTACCGTTGTGTGGAAAGTGCGCCGCAATTCAATTCCGCTTGCGCAGGTAATTTGTGATAAAAAAGGAAACGATATAGCGGCGGCGCAATTAGGTTATACATGCTGGATTGGCAACCCGGAAGAAAAAATTCTTGAACTGAAAATTTCCGAAAAACGAATTGAACGAAAACAAAAAAGGAGAGAATCATGGCAAAGCTAAAACGAATTCAAATGTTCTCAAAATTGGACGCGCAGTGTTATAAGGCTATCGAAAGCGCGACAATTCTCTGTAAGACCCGGGGCAATCCGTATATCGAACTTATTCACTGGATAAACCAGATACTTCTTGCGGACCAGAATGACTGGCACTCCGTTATGCGCTTTTTTGCGTTAGACGAAGCTAAAGTCGCAAAGGATATGATTAGTGCAATGGATAAACTTCCCCGCGGCGCTTCTTCCATTGCGGATTTTTCAGGTTTAATAGAGGCGGCAATAAAAGAAGCGTGGATGACAACATCGCTGGTGTTTAACGAGGGCGCTATACGCACAGGCCACCTGTTATGCGCAATAAAAGGCTCCCCGGAACTTGCAGCGAAACTTCACGAGGCAAGCGGTGAATTTATAAAGGTTAATGGCGATTTACTGGCGGAAAAATTCAAAGATATAACAGCGGAATCACCTGAAACTTCCACGCCTGTTTCACAGGGTGAAGGCGCCGCTACAGGCCAGGCGGGCGCTCTTATGGGTAATGCCGCTATGGGACGGGGCGAGGCGCTAAAACTCTACACCGTTGATATGACGGCCGCGGCGGATAAAGGCGACCCAATTGTGGGGCGCGATGTTGAAATACGCAAAATCATTGACATACTGCTGCGAAGGAGGCAGAACAACCCCATTTTAACCGGCGAAGCCGGTGTAGGTAAAACCGCCGTTGTGGAAGGTTTTGCACAGCGTCTTGCTAAAGGCGATGTACCGCCTGCGTTAAAGGGTTGCAAACTTCATTCGCTTGACATGGGGCTTTTACAGGCGGGCGCCAGTATGAAAGGCGAATTTGAAAACCGTCTAAAACAGGTTATTGAAGAAGTACAGGGAAGTGAGACGCCGGTAATTTTATTTATTGACGAAGCGCACACGATGGTAGGCGCGGGAGGAGCCGCCGGACAAAATGACGCGGCGAATTTATTAAAACCGGCGCTTGCGCGCGGAAAACTCCGCTGTATCGCAGCTACGACATGGCAGGAATATATTAAATACTTTGAAAAGGATCCGGCGTTAAGCAGACGCTTTCAAAACATACTTGTTGACGAGCCTGATGATAACAAGGCCTCGCAGATGATGCGCGGAATTTCAGGTATGCTGGAAGCGCATCATAAGGTTGAAGTTTTAGACGAAGCGCTTGTAAGCTCGGTAAAACTTTCGCGCCGCTACATTCCGGCCAGGCAGTTACCTGACAAATCTGTAAGTATTTTAGACACCGCCTGCGCTAAAGTGGCGTTAAGCCAAAACGCCGAACCGGCTGAAATTGAATACTGCCGCCGCCGCATAGAAGCAATAAATCTTGAAACTGAAATTTTAAACCGTGAACAAGCAACGGGTTTTGATCACAGTGAAATACTAAAAGAATTACAAAGGGACTTGCAAACCGAAGAAGAAAAACTAAAAGCGTTAAACGAAAAACTTGAAAAGGAAAAAGCCCTTGTTGCCGAAATTGTCAAAATAAAACAGGACCTAACAGAAACGAAAGAAACCGGCGGCAATATCCGACGCGGGAAAGTGCAGATAGGGTACTTGGGCGAAACGGAGTCTTTCGTCCGCAACAGAGGCCGCGTAACCAATACGCGGTAAATTTTTATAGTTATTTTCCGCCGCGCGGAGGAGGCCGAAAAAATCAGGCGAGGCGCTCCCTTTTTTTAAATTCGCCTGCGCGGTTTTAATTAATTTTTGAAATTCGCCCATGTTGCAATGTGCCCCGATTGAACTGTGGAATAATCAATGTCTAATATTGTATTGATATACGAAAAAGACTTTATCATTTCGGCTAAAATGTATGCAAATGTATAAGAGCCCATGCCGGTGAAAGGTGTCTCATCAAGGACCAAAACAATTTTCCAGCCCATCTCAAAAAAAACCATTCCGTTTTGTACATAGCGGAACGAATGCGGTTTACAGCTTAACTCTACAACACCGTCCGATATGCGTTCCCGTTCTTCTGCGGAGCGTATGGGATAGGTTCTTAACAACACCCTGAAAAGTTCCAGCGGACGCGAACCTTCCTCCCAAAACATAGCAGATATGTTAAATATGATATGGCTAAGACGCGAAAAGTCGTCTTCGCCTCCCTTGTCTATAATAGGATAGGCGGGACGCGTAGGCACCGTTACAAATGTACACTTTTCTATAAGCGGCGACTTTGAAATAATTTCCGCATTCTTGTTTAACAAAAGCGGTAAATCGCGGTTTGTTGCGACAATGTCCGCCGCCGCCTGAGAGGCGTCGCTTATTTTAATGCCGTCCGCCGCGAATGAAACAAAAACCTCGCTGCCGTTGTAACTGCTGCGCGCCTGTGATTTTCTTTCTACCAGAAGCCTGCGGCGTTTAACACCAAAGAATAAATTTTTCTCATCTTTGTTATGGGTATTACGCGCGTAAAAACCAACCGCCGCAAAAATATTCTCGTTTCGCTCGTTATAGAAGTCAATTTTTTTTATATCGACAACTTCATAATCATGCATTGCCGCGCGATCCGGAATGATATGGAATTCATATTTTTCGTTTTCGATATAGATTCGCTCCGATCTTTTTTCGAATATATTTAAAACCGGCGCGCAATTTAATTTAATGGAAGTATTTTTTACAGATGAAAGCAACCCCTGCTCGCGGCGTTTAAACGCAATAACAAGCTCGATAGCGCCGCCTGCGGTTCTGCCATATTTATTTAAATTTTTTATGGAAAAGAATTTAAAAAAGAACGGGTATAATAGAAATTGTTTAAAAATTTCCAAACCGCGCGTGTTATTTTTTGCAAGCACCTTGTTGGAACTGTCTAAAAAATAAACTGGAAGCTCAAATTCAATATCAAAAATTTCATCAAATGAGGAGTCTTCCGGTTTCTTTATGTAAACTGCGCATACGTCATGTAACAACTGACGTTGAAGAATAGAGGCATTGTTATCGGCCATATTTAAAAAGCACGAAACAATACCATTGCCAAGCTCCGCATCATGCGATAAAGGATCAAGCGTTAGGTGTAACGCGGCATTACAGGCGGTATTTTTTATATCAAACAAAGATAGATCGCCTGACAAATAAGCGGCATCGGAGACAGTAAAGGGTAAAAGAGGTATATCACAGACAGTTGTAAAGGTACACGGCGTACTAATGCCCGGCACCCCCGCCTCGAAAGCGGCGCCGGCCTCCAGTGTTATGCCGCGCTTGAGCTTATCGTTACCGGCCGCAAGGGCTAAATCGCAAATCGCCCCCGAAGGAACAGGATACAAGGTGGAGGGCGAAACCGAATTCAGCACAGACTCCAAAAATCCGTGATACCCTTCATCAAGTTTCTTCTCAACTTTAGCGGACAAAAACGCCGTTCCCTCTAACAGGCGCTCAATATACGGGTCTAAACACTCAAACTCGGACAAATTAAGCCTGCCGGCTATTTTCGGATACTCGGTCGCAAACTCCGCCGCCAGCGTCCTTATATAATTTAAATTATCACGGTAATAATCCAGCAGATCCATGATGCATTATAGCGCAGTTTGAAATAAATTATAAGAATGAATGGGGGAGCATCAACAATTCTGAATTTTAATAAATCCCCCGCTCCAAATACATTTTTTCTGCCTTTAACACAAAAGCGGCGTGCGCCCCCGCTCCAAATACATTTTTTCTGCCTTTAACACAAAAGCGGCGTGCGGCATGATCTACAAAAACATTTTTATTTCTGTATTACAAACAAAAACGGTAAAAGGTCAAAGAACCTATAGCTCCGCGTTGGTGCTATTCGGACGTTATCTTTTCCTTAATCGCCAGTAGCGGTTTAACCGACATA
>BOBI01000122.1 GCA_026002305.1 Spirochaetia bacterium | reverse complement strand
CAATTTCTTTTATTCGATCCCGGACAAGGTTTAATCCTATTCCGCGCCCCGCGTGCATACTTTCTTTTTCCGCCGTACTAAAGCCGGGCGCGAATATTGCCTGTAAAAGTTTTGAATGTTCTATCTTGGACGCTTCTTCTTTTTGGATGATATGCATTTCTATTGCACGTTTTTTTATCTTTTCAAAATTAAATCCTGTGCCGTCGTCTTGAAGCCTTATATGTATTAAATTATTTTCTTTTTTTATAGACAGCGTTATGGTTCCCTTTGGGTTTTTTCCGGTTTCAGCACGTTTTTCCGGTGTTTCAATGCCGTGAACCACCGAATTCCGCAGCAACTGCAGTAATGCTTCTTTTACGGCACGGCGGGGGCACCGGTCAAGAGCGGTTTGTTCAATTTCTTTAATAACAAGTGTAACGGTTTTTCCCATATCAGACGAAGTCCTTTCGCACGCCCTGTTTAACGAATCGATAAGAACATCGGTGTTATTTTTTTTACTCTGCGTGTTATTAAATGATTTTATTTTTGCAACTGTTTCTACAAATTTGTCTTTATCCTTCATTAGAGATTCGATATTAATCGTTAAACTAAGCATATCGTTGAATGTAACCTCGCCTTTTCCGCGTAATTCTTTTATTGTTGTTTCAATTTCGTGTGCTTTTGTACTGAATGTTTTAAGATCTAAAATTATGGCGTTTGCTTTAATAGCATGAACCGACTGGAATATCCCGTTTAAAGTTTCTATGGCGGAAACGCTTTTGTCTTTCAACTGCGAATTTATTTTTTCAAATTCATACTCGGTATCTTCGATAAAGTCATTAAAAACAGTGCTTTCAATTTGAATTACCTCAAACAAAGAACGCATCTCGCCGTGGCTCTTTTCTTCTTCCTTTTTTAAATTGTTTTGCAGCGCGGTTTCCTCTGTTATGTCTAAAATATTCCCCATAATAAAGTCTTCCTGCTCTATTGATATAAACGATGTTTGCAATGTGCATGATTCGTTATTATTCGGGTTGATATATTGGAATTTTCGTATCGGGTTAATATCTTCCAGCATATCGCTGTCGAATTTCTTTTCGCGTACCATATCAAAATAGTCTATTAATATTTCCGATTCCTTTGACGTAATAGACGATGTTAAAAAGTTTGTAAACATTTCACCGGTTAAATTATTGTATCCCAGTATTGCTTCCAGTCTGGGTGAATAATTATCCTGAATTATATAATTCTTATCCATTAAAAAAATACCATTTCTTAAATTATCTTTCATTGCGGAAATTTCATCGCGTTCACGTTTGAGCGCGTTTTGAAGTTCTTTTTCTTTGCCGACCTTGGAAATTCGTATTATTTCGTAGGCAATATTTAGAAATAGTTCAAGAATATAAACATAAATAATACGGAACGCTATATAAAAGGGCCAGCTATAAGATGGAATTGCAGGAATAAAAATAACAACGGCAGTAATTATCAATAAACTTGAAGAAATAATGATGCCTGTTTTTAAACCAAGGATAAATATTGAAAGGGGCGGTACGATATAAATCCACAAACTGGAAAATCCCGAGGCGTCGCCTGAAAATACAAAATAAGCGCATAACGCGGTAAATGCTGAAATAGAAAATAAACCAATATAAAAGAATTTAATTTTTGTACGCAGCATAATAATGCCTAGAATACAGATAATGAAAAAGGTTAAATCAAGAATGGAACGGATTTCCCTGCCGCCTAAAAACACGGTTAATCCGTAAAATAAAAAAAATATACCGCCTATAAAGAATATGGAGTTAAATATCACATAGCGGAATTTTTCATCTGTTTCGGCAACATCATAATAAAATTTTGTTTTTGAGCCGTTTTTGGATTTAGCGGCTTTTTTCTTAAATTTACCGCTTGTAAACAGATCTGCAAGAATATTTCTAAGATGGCTGTAATCCGCCATTTATGCCTCGTTATTTTTCTCTAGTGTTACCGAAAGAAAAAAAGATTCGTCTTTAAAAATTTTGAAAGGTATACAAAGTATCCGCGCGGATTCTTTTACCGGCCATTTGATGCGTTTTTCCGAATTCCGTATTACAGTCGGCAAAGAAATAAATAAATGAGACGAATCGTCTAAATGCGATAAATCGTTCAAGCTTTGTTTTATGTTTCCGGCAATAATATTTATAATTTCGCCTACGGCATCCTGAACATCGTCGTCTATATCGGTATATTTAAGGCCGGTAAGTTTTTCAGTTATCTGCAAACCAATCTTTTTTTTCATGGAAATAATAACAGCGCCGTGCGCACCGCCTGTTATGCCAATTACGGCGGAGAGATCGCAATCTTCCCACGATTCTTTTTTCGTAAAAAACGGCCGCTCCTCTTCTAAATCCAAATCCAAAGTTTCTTTGAAAACATTTTTACAGACAACAATAATTGGTCTAATATACTCTTCCATTTTTTCCAGTATTACCTTACTTATTATCCGGACGGACTTTGGTAAAATCAATCTTTGAGATTTTTTCACGAAAGTTTCTTGCGTTTATCGGTTTTATAATATAATCGGTTGCGCCGCTTTTTAATGCCTCTACAACATTATACCGTGCCGATTCGCTTGTAACCATGACTATCGGAAGATTTTTATATTGTTCCATAGCGCGTACTTTCTTTAAAAAGTCGATGCCTGAAAGCTGCGGCATATTCCAATCTAAAAGCACAAGATGAACAGAATGAGTGCCTAATTGCTGCAGCGCATTAAAGCCATTATCAGCCTCTATATATGTGCAATCATGGCCTAATTCATCAAAATGGTTTTTTACTATCGCGCGCATTATTTTTGAATCATCAACAATTAAAACCGTCAGCATTTTTAATACAGCCCATCCTCCAATTATGAGATTTATGTTAAACCAATTTAGCCGGTTCGGCAAGGGCGATACCTTGCCCTTTAGGGCGAGGTAGTTCATTCTTTAAATGATGAGATTTGCGATATTAGGCGGGAGTTTCGATCCTGTTCATAACGGGCATATACATCTGGCAAGGTCGGCTTTAACCCTTGGCTATGACAGGGTTATTTTTGTCCCGGCATTCCATTCTCCTTTTAAACCGGCAGAACAAGGCGGCAGTGCCGATGTTCGTTTGCAAATGTTATTAAGCGTAATTTGCGCACAGCGGGAATTTACCGTTGACCCCTGCGAAATAAAACGGGAAGGTCTTTCCTATACGGTGGATACGCTGAATGACATTATCCTGCGCTATGTACCGGAGGGCAAGCCGGCTTTAATTCTAGGCGATGATCTTGCCGGAAATTTTGACAAATGGAAGGATGCAGGCAAAATCGCGTCTATGGCGGATATAATAATTGCCGGACGTACAAAACCATTATTAAGGAATTTCAAATATCCGTTTACACATTTAGACAACGATATTATGGAATTATCATCGGGCGCCGTGCGCCGCTTAATAAAAGACGGTAAGGCTTGGAAAGATCTGGTGCCGGAAACCGCCAAGCGCATTATTGAGCAAAACGGTTTGTATGCGGGCGGCGGCGTAGATAAGGACGATGCCACTGTGTTGGCGTCAAGCAGCTTTGTTTTTGACCAAGGCGGAAACAAAACTACTTGGAGCGGTGGTGCTTCCCCTCCCATAATATATGAAATTGAAACAAAGGTTCGCATGACGCTCAATTCGTACCGGTTTATACACAGCCGTAATGTGGCGCTGCATTGTTACGATTTATGCAGACGTTTTAATTTTGATGCGGACAAGGGTTATATAGCGGGGATTACGCATGACTTTTGTAAAGGGTTAACCGGTGAACAAATGATTGAATGTGCAAAAAAAGACGGACTTGGCTTTACAAAGGAAGAAATTGATCAGCCGAAACTTTTGCACGGACGCGCCGCAGCGATAATGTTAGGTGAAGTATTCGGCATTGAAGACGAAGAAATTATCGAAGCGGTGCGGTATCATACAACGGGTAAACGCGGAATGTGCGCTTTAAGCAAACTGGTTTACCTTTGCGATAAAATAGAAGCCGGACGTACAACGGTAGATCGAAATTTACGCATTTTGGCTTTTACAAACAGCGGTTGTTCAGCAGACGGGTTATTTAATTGTGTTTTTAAAGCGACTGTCGAATGGCTGCTGGAGCGTAAGTTAAGCATATCAGACGAAACATTGGCGATGCTGGACGAAATGGAGAATTGCAGGTGATTAAAAAAAAATTAGATATGAGCGCTTTCTTACTTGCCGGTATTGCCGTAATACTGGCTATTGGTGTTATTTTTGTGTTATACGCAATGCGCAGGGATTCTATCGAGACGGATTTAAGTGAAGATCGCGTGCTTAATTCGCTTTTTGTGTTTGAACATGACAATAAACCAATCGGTTCATTTGTGGTTTTTTATTATTCTGAAAATAATAAAGTGGCATTGGTAGAAGTTCCGGGTGAAGTCGGTTTAATTCTTTCGCAGGTTAACCGTGTGGATAGAATTGATACGGTTTATGACAGGCATAGAATTACGCCGTACGTGAACGAAGTAGAACGGCTGCTGGATGTCAGGATAGGGTACACTATAGTTTTTGATATGCCTAATCTGGGAAAGTTTATTGATCTTTTGGAAGGGGTTTCAATTTTTATTCCCGACAGCGTACAAATATATGACGGGGAAAATTCTATTTTATTTCCTTCTGGTATTACAAATCTTGATGGCGAGAAGGCGGAAGTTTATTTAACGTTTGAAGATTCGGAAGAATATGGATCGGAAAAAAGGTATCA
>BOBI01000121.1 GCA_026002305.1 Spirochaetia bacterium | reverse complement strand
GGCTCTATTACCGAAGATAGCAGCAGCCTAATCGCAGGATGTTTAAAAAGCGCCGCATATTCGGCAGCCGAAAGCTTGCACAAAGCTACAACACGCGAAAGGGCGGGCATCATTTTGAAAACTGCCTTTATAATCGAGGGTGATTTTTCCGTAACTTTTAAACCCGGAATATCCATAACCGGCATACTGAAGCCTGAAAAACGGGCAATATCGCGGCACAGTTGCCTGATCTGCATTCTGTCTTCAGGGGAAACCGCGTTTAAATGAGCTTCAAGTTTCTCAACATCGCGGTACAGACAAACCTGCTGCCCATGCCAGTCGCAAATCATAAACGGGTCAACGTTGACAACCTTCGTCCCGCCGGTAAGCGCTCCAACTTCGTGTAACACACGGCACAGCGGCTGTTCCGCCCCGGAGCCTGTAAGCCAGTGCATTCCGCCCTCAAACAGATAGCCCTTCCGCCGCCAACTTGTGCAGTTACCGCCGGGAACATTACCGCCCTCGTAAATCGTTACGTCAAACCCGCTTTTCTGTGCGTAAATGCCTGCGGTAAGCCCCGCGATTCCCGCGCCTACAATAACTATTTTATTCATTTTCACGACTCCTTAAAACCAAAAATCAAGCGACCGTGAAAAATGTTTTAAAATCAAAGCGCACGGAACAAGTTACCCCATGGTACTATGATCCATACCTTATGCCAACCTTTAAAAAAAACCGATATTCAGAAATAGGGGTATTCAGATGAAAACTAAATTGTGTATCGTGTCGATCCTTGTGTTATGCGCTTTTTACACGCCGGGTGTGAGCGCGGCCGAGACCGGTAAGGCAAGCGGGCCGGCATTACTGCAGAAAGAGATTCAGAGTGCGCAGGAAAAACTTGTATCTTCGGATCTTACGGCGCAGGATAAACATGATGCGTATACAAAGTTAGGGCGGCTTTTTCGCCTTGCGGGTAACATTGAAAAAGCGGGCGAGGCTTGGGAGAACGCGGCTTTCGCGCTTCCTGAAAAACGCGATTACGCGGCACTTCTGGAAAGTGCGGCTTGCTCAATGGCGATGGGCGATTGGGACAAGGCCGAGAAAAGCGTAAAATTCGTTCTGCTTACCGTGCGCGGGGACAAACGGAGTTTTGACAAAGCAAAATACCTTAATGCGCAAATCGATGCTTTTAAAACCGGCAATTATGTCATTTTGAATTCATATACCGATGATCTCGAATACGCATCGGTTAGACCACAACTTTATTACACCCTCTGGAAACTTTCAGGCGACAACGAATACAAGGTAAAACTAATAACAGAGTATCCCGAAAGCCCCGAAGCACACTCTATTTTTGCGGCTTCAGACGCAAACGTGGTGAGGGCATCCTCATCAGCTTACTGGATGTTATTTCCGGGCCGTGAAAATGTTCATTTGGAAAAAACAGCTATCTCCACCGCATCCGCTCCGGAAGCCCCGCCGGATGATGCTTCGATTCCCGCACTGCAAACAGGCCGCTATAATGATCAGAAAAACGCCGAAGCGCAATCAAAAAGACTAAAAGCCGCCGGTTTTACCGCAAACATAATTAAACGCACAACTTCCGGCTCCACCTATTGGGTGGTTACCGTCCCTGCGGGCGCCAATACCAATCAAACCATTATTAAACTAAAAGACGCCGGTTTTGAATCCTTTCCACTGCTTTAAATACAACTTTCTAATTGATATTTTAAAACCGGCACTATAGAATAGTCTTATGAATGCTAATGAATTAAGGCAAAAGTATATCGACTTTTTTAAGGCGCACGGTCATGCTCAGATACAGGGGAAATCGCTGATACCTGAAAACGATCCCACGGTTTTATTTACAACGGCCGGAATGCACCCGCTTGTGCCGTATTTGCTGGGCGCCGATCATCCTGCGGGAAAACTGCTGGTGGATTTCCAAAAATGTATAAGAACCGGCGATATAGATTCCGTAGGGGATTTTAGCCACCTCACTTTTTTTGAGATGCTTGGGAATTGGTCGCTGGGGGATTATTTTAAAGAAGGCGCCATTAAAATGAGTTATGAATTCTTAACTTCAAAAGAATGGCTTGGTATTCCACACGAAAAACTCGGTGTAACAGTTTTTGCCGGCGAAGAGGGCATTCCGCGCGACGATGAATCAGCCGAAGTTTGGCGTAGCTTGGGTTTCAGCGAAGACCGTATCAGTTATAGACCGCGCGAGGACAACTGGTGGGGACCGGCCGGAACTACGGGCCCATGCGGCCCGGATAGTGAAATGTTTATAGACATGGGCAAAGAACCCTGCGGTCCAGATTGCGAGCCGGGCTGCAGTTGCGGAAAATGGCTGGAAATATGGAACGATGTTTTCATGCAATATAACAAAGACGCCGATGGCAACTACATTCCGCTTGCGCGTAAATGTGTCGATACGGGGATGGGTATAGAGCGTACAGTAACAATCCTAACCGGTAAAAAATCCGTTTACGACACAGAAATTTTTGCGCCCATCATTGCCTCTATCGAAAAAGAGTCAAATTACAAATATGGCAGCGATGAAGAAAAAGACCGCTCTGTGAGAATTATTTGCGATCACATTCGATCTTCCACATTTATTTTAGGCGACCCCAAAGGGGTAAGTCCTTCAAATGTTGGCGCCGGTTATGTTTTAAGAAGGTTGATACGCCGCGCGGTGCGGCACGGACGAAAGTTGGGCATAGGGACCACCTTTTTAACGAAAATAGCAGCCGTTGTTATAGAAAAATTTTCCGGTCCGTATCCCGAATTATTAGAAAACAAAGCATTTGTTTTAGACGAACTTGAAAAGGAAGAACAAAGATTTTTAGAAACCCTGATAAAAGGCGAAAAAGAATTTGAAAAAATATTACCAAATTTATTAAAAGACCCCAAAAAGTTTAACCGTATCAAAAACCAAACCTAAACCTGTTTCTTAAATACACGCGTTGGCTTGTCGCGCGGAATGGCATAAAAAAGAAATTGCCACCGGCAGTGCCGTTATGTGACACGGGTAGTATTCGATATGCACGTCCAGCGCCGTTACCCTGCCGCCCATTCCCAGCGCGCCTATACCTAGATTGTTTATAGCTTCCAACAATTCAGTTTCCAAATTCGCATAACGCGGATTGGCATTGCGGCTTCCGCAGGGACGCAATAGAGCTTTTTTAGCCAAGTATGCGCAAACATCTACAGTGCCGCCCACGCCCACCCCAACAATCACCGGAGGACACGTTTTTCCGCCGGCGGCTTCCACAGTTTTAACAACAAATTCCTTTATACCCTGTTCACCGGCGGAAGGCACCAGCGTCGTAAGCGCACCCATGTTTTCGCTGCCGCCGCCTTTCGGCATAACGGTAATTTTTATTTTGTCGCCGCAGACAATTTCCGTATGCAGCATTGCAGGTGTGTTATCGCCTGTATTAACCCTGTCCAGAGGATCGCGCACCATCGACTTTCGCAAGAAACCTGTAGTGTAACCTTGTCGGACGCCTTCGTCCACAGCATCGCGCAGAGGCAGCCCCTCCCACGCAACATCCTGCCCAACCTCCATAAAGACAATACAGGTTCCCGTATCCTGACAGCAAGCAATCTGTTCTTTTTTGGCATATTCCGCATTATCTAAAATTAATTGCAGTGTGTACCGCGCGTATGCCGATTCCTCTTTTTGCAAAGCATCCCGCACAGCCTGAAGAAAATTGTTATCAAGTTCATAGCAAGACTTTTTGCATAACCCCGCAATAACGGGAATTAAAATTTGCGTATTTAGTATTCGAGCCACTATGTTTTAAGAATATAACGCAAGCAGGTAGTCATTACAAGAACTAGCCTAAGCAACCCGATTGAATCGCCGTTATAAATATTATTTTGAGCAAACATTTTTTGCACCACACATTCACGATCTGAACACCGTGCCAAAGTCGCGGCATAGGTGCTGGGCGGCGGTGCGCCCTGTGGAAACTGCCACCGGTATTCCTCCGGGAGGCATGATTCGCTGACCGGCAAAATATAAACGGCTTGCGTATTTGGATTTGCATGGGTAGCTGACACGCTTTGTACGGGGCAAGGTGATGGTCATCCATGAACCGTGATAGGTGCCGCAATAGCGCTCGTAGGTTAGCGGGGTCGCCATGTCCCATACGGCAAGTTTGCCACGAATGGCCGGTAATTGCTCTTCCAGCGCGGGCAGAACCTGTGCAAACAATTCCTCCTTGCGTGCAACGTAGCAGCCCTGTTCATGTGCTTGTTTCCAGTAATCGTAGGTATCCCCGGCAAGAATTATGGTAATGGCGGTGCAGTCCGGCGGCGCGTAAGCGGCATGGCCTGAATATTGATTATAACCCAAACTGGTAATAAGCCGTCCCGCATACTCAAAAGGTGTTTTTAGCGGGAACATAACTCCTTTCGGACTGCCCGACAAATCAGCTTCCACACCGATACCGATAAACGTACACATGAGGAGCGCCCCGCTCCTTTTTGTTTTTTCGCGCAGGGCAAGCGTCCACTTTTCTTGCAGCGGCGGATCAAAAAGACTGTCCACCGCCTGCAGGGTGTCGGAAGCTACGATAACGGCACGAGCGGAAACAGGCTCGCCTTCAACTACCACACCGCAGACCATACCATCGGAAATCCGTACCCGCTCCACTTTTTTGCCGTAGCGGACAACGCCGCCCAGACCCTTAAAGCGCTTCGCCATATTGCTTGCCAAAACAAGCGAGCCGCCTTCGATGTAACCGCCGTCACCGGCGGCAAAACAACCTAGCGTTGCCAAAAGGGACAGG
>BOBI01000120.1 GCA_026002305.1 Spirochaetia bacterium | reverse complement strand
GGCGCGTAGGCGGCAAGGTCTACCGTCTGCGCGGCGTTCCGCGCCGTTTTCAATTTCTCAATGGCGGCAAGCGCGTCATTTACGGTCGCGGTTTCGGGAATGCCCAAGGCCGCGCACAATTCTTTTGTCATACAATCCTCCGTAAGATTTATTTTTTCCGGCTGTTCGGAATTCAGCGCCGGTAATTGCAGATTTGGGGTGTTCGTCAAAGCGGCGCGAAGTATACAGTTTATTTCGCCCTTTTCGTTTGACATAAAAACCGGAGACAAAAAACGGTATTCCTTTTTTGTTACTCCTTCCCGCCCTTTTTCCGTCCATTCCACGTCCGCCCAAATAGCCCCTTCCCCATCGGCACACAGGTTGCGCATCCAGCCGAAAGCGGGGGACGCGCCGCCTTTGGGCGCGGCTAAATCGGTCGAGTGGTTTTCGTCAATCGGTAACATCGGAAGGCGTGTATTTGAATTGAGCGCCACTTTTTTCGCATCGGGGTTTTTCCACGTCCTGCCGTCACGCCCTACAACAAGAGCGCCGGAAGGCACCAGTTTAATCCGTGCGGGAAGCTCGCCCGATTCAAAATTAAGCGATAAAAAAAGACTGCCCGTAGTATTCATACAGGCAGTCTACACGACAAAAAAGGCGGTTTTCCTATAACAATAATTATTGCGGGAGTTCCAAAAACGGCAAATACGGAATGGTTTTGGCGTTTTTTTCGTGTTGCCCTTCACGCCAAAGCCGGTAGGCAAGGGTAAAACTGATGTTATACCCACGCGCTAAATCATTCATCGAAACACCCTTGCCGTAGCGTTCAAAAATTTCAAGGGCGATAATTTTACGGAACGCGCGCCGCTCCAGCGGGATATAAATTTGCAGGCCGCCTGAAACCGTCATTAATTTTTTGAGTATCAAATCAGCAATTGTTTCATTGACCGCATCCAGGAGCACCCCGCGTATCGCGTTGGCGGATACGCCGTTATCTTTGCGGCTGGAAACATAAATCATCTGTCCGCCGAAATAGCGGCACAGGGCGCGGACGGCTTTTTGCGCGTCTTCGTTTCCTACACCGGCGTTTGTGCAGAGCAATACCAAATCCTCCGCGAAGTTTAATTCATTCCTGTTTTTCATTTGCCCACCTCCGTTACCGCTTCCGAAGTGTCGGGGTTAAACCCCGCCTTTGCCATCATATCCCGCAACGCGAGTATCACTTGCCGCGCCGTTGCCGCATCAAGAAACCGGAGCGCGTCAACGTGCGCGATGCGCTTTACAAACGCAAGCAACGCCGCACCGCTTTTATTCCTGGCGCATACCGCCCACATCCCTTTTATATACTCAAGCTGCGCCGCGCTCGCCCGGCCTTTCTCTTCGGGGCGCACACGGCGGGGCTTTGACGCGAAACCCGCTTTCCGCATCGCCTTCAATGCGCTTTCCAGTTCGTTCCCCGTCATGTCCGCCGCCGATTCCTTACCCCACCCGCCGTTCAAAAAAGCGCGGTACGCCGCGTCATCCCAGCCCAGCTTACCCTTGCCGACATGGATGAGTTGTATTAGTTTTTTTCGTTTTTCATCCGCCATTTTCTTTTTCCTTAAAACCGGCAGGAGCGGGGAAAATTGCGCCCCCGCCCCTGCCGTTAAAATACCTGCTAGAGCGATTTGCACCACTGCTAATTCGGGTCTTTTTCATTACCCGATACTTTTCTCGGCTCGCGCTTTTTGTGCCGGTGTAAGCGGGTGTTTCCTCATTTCCGCCGCCATCGCCGAAACCGCAAAAGCGGGGACAGACCAGAGCTTTTTTTCTTGGACATACCCGGAAAGCTCATGGAAGTTGTCCACCGGAACCTCGATGGTCTTGCGGTCGCCGTCCTGTAAGGCGGATTCGATTTGCAAGCCGCGCATCACAAGGCGGCGCACCTCCGGTGCTATTTTGATAAATCCGTCAGCCTCCGCCTGTTTTTGTATCGCGCAAAAAACGTCATCGTTTACCGTTATCTGCACCCTTAATTCTTTCATTTTTCCTCCCGCCCTTTTTCCTACAGTGAATTGACCACTTCGGCATCGACACAGTCCGCGCCGAGCTCCTCCGCCATATTCATCGCGCGGCGGCACCAGTTGTTTACCGAAAGCGGGAACGCTACCGAGTAGGCGACCCCGGTTCGCGTCTGCCGGTAGAGTTTCCGGGCAAGCGCGTCACAGCCCGAGTCGTCAATAATTTTTGCGCGCTCCTTGCCGAGCCGCGAAAATTTTATGTCGAGGTAGGCGGCAACATCAGCGCCTGTTCCCAGCGGGGTAAGTTCCAAAACTTCCATGCGCCGTATAACTTCCCGCGCTTCCCAGTTTTTGCTCTCGTCAAGTTTGAGTTTCATTTCGACTTGCCCGATTAACACGATGGCAAGCAGCTTCCTGAAACCGTCCTCAAGCTCCCAGAAACGCTTCAGGTATTTAAGTGTTTGAACGCTCATGTCGTGGGCTTCCTCAATCATCAAAACGTGGCTGTATCCCGCGCGGCTTGAGTTGGTAAGGATGCGCTCCACCTGCCGCGCCTTCCCCTCAAGCGTCCGACAGGGCGCTTCGTTTGAACAGTCGCGCACAATCGCATCGCAAATGCTTGATGCGGTGAGCCGTGTCCTGTCGATGCTCCGGGGGCTTATCACGCGCACCTTTTGCCCCTCGCCCGCCATGCGGTCGATTGCGTAACGGCGGATTGTCGTTTTGCCGCTCCCCGACTCGCCCAGCAGGGCAACCATGCCACCCGTTTTTGCCGTTTGAAAAATGTATTCCGCGATAAACCTTGTGTCATCGGTCAAATATACATCCTCCGCTTTTACCACATCACCCGAAAACGGGTCCCGGGTAAATCCGAATTTCCTAAAAGTTTTTAATGCCAACATACGTCACTCCTTACATTGCTTTACGCAATTGTTCATCAGGCTGTTTTACAAAATCATCAAGCAGACGGGCGGGTACCCCTTGCGGATACTCCTTTTTCAGTCTGTTAATGAAACCGTCAGGTACAAAACCCAAAATGGGCTTTATGCGCTTTGCCATTTCGGTCGCGCTTATTAAAATTTCGTGGGTGTGGACAGTCTCCGCCACCTCGATAACTTCGCCGCTTTGCGTTTTTACAAACGGCGACCCGGGATTGATGAAGCTGTGCGCGGGCCCCATCACATGGACAAGAGCCGGATTGTCTAAAACCTTTGCCTGTTTTTCCCGCGCGGTGTCCTTCGGGCGCTTGTAGTTTGCACCGAACACCGGCGCGTCAAGGTCGAAACCCGCCTCGTCATATTGAATCGGCTCGATTTCAAAACTCACTTCCGCGCCTTCGTGCCGGTACGACACGATACAGGTAGGTTCGTCGGACACCAGCACCGGCTGCAGACTCACCCGCATCCCCACCAGAATGCCCTGCAAATCCCGCAGACTGTAGCGTAAAGAGCGTCCCGCCTTAGGGTGCGCGATGCCCACCGATAAGTCACCGGCAACCTTGCGCGTTTGAATGCCGTTTGCGAAAACCTGCCGGCACGTCTGTTCATCGGGAAGCTCGCGCAATTCGTTTTTGCGTATCCGCTGCCACAAAAAAGCGCGGCTCCCGAGATTCGCTCCGGCCCGGCGGAGGCTTGTTTCAAGCCCGTCTATCAGGTTGGCGTTATACGCCGCGCACCATTTTTCGGCGGCCGCGTTTAGCTCCCCTATGCTGTGCACCGGCTCGAAGCGCAAGCGGCTTTCAAACTGCGTTTCCACAAGGTTGTTGGCGTTTTCCACCTGCCCCTTTGCCCTCGGGTTTCCGGGCAGATGCGGCAGGGTTTTTACATTGAACGCCTTTAGCGCGTTCGTTGTTGCCTTCGCGATATTTGCCGTGCCGCAATCCCAAATCAAAAGTTCAGGCAAGCCGTGAAAAACAAAGGTACCGGTTTGCTTTTGCCCCCACGCGTAAAGCAGAAAGTCATACATATTTGCCGCCGATTCTCCCGGCGCCGCGTAGTAGCGCACACAGATTGACGCGGAATAGTGGTCGGTTAAAACATACCGCCAGCACTTATCTTTGTTTTCCAAAAAGTTTTTGTTTTTGTAAAGCTCGTCATCGCCGATGATTTTTTGTCTGCCGCCGGGCTCATAGTAGAGCAGCGAAACCGAAGGGTCGGCAAAATGTACCTGGTTCGGGTATTCCGTCCGCATCGGCTGGTGTGGCGTCGCAATCCTGCTGTCGGCAATCGAAAGGTGGCGTTCACGTAAAAGCGTACGGATACGCCCGTCGGAAACCGGAATATGAGCGCCCCGCGATTCCAGAATAGACCGCGCGACATTTACCGGCAGTGTCGCCTTGCCGTTTTTTCGTATGCCCAGCTTGATCATTTCGGCAACGGATAGCAAAAGCGTATCGTCTACGCCCGTGATCCCCGCGTCCTTCCGTTTTGCGCGGCCGGATTCCCACCCCGCCGCTTTTAATTCGCGGTAAGTCCTTTTTTGCGAAAAACCAAACACCCGGCACATATCGTCAGCAACGCTTTTGCGTTCAGCCGCGGAATCCGCCGCCGCCATGCGCTCCACCCAGCTACGGTACATCAGTCCCGCGCCTCTTTCCCAAACGCCGCGTTGTAATTGCCCGCGTCAATCAGGGCGGGGTCGTCGACTTCCCCAATCCAGCTTTGCCGCAAATCGCCGAACGCCCGCATTTCCACGTCAAACTGATTAAGAGCTTATCCCTAAATAATCTGAGCTTTACGGAAAGCGATAAAAGCACAGGCAAACATAAGCAGTCCCTGATATGAAGTAGTCAACTTCTCAAAGCGAACCAGCAATTTGCGGAACCGGTT
>BOBI01000119.1 GCA_026002305.1 Spirochaetia bacterium | reverse complement strand
AAGAAATACAGCGGTGTTTATTTTTTAAGCTACGGCGGCGCCTCGGCTATTATTTCGAATAACGTTAAAAAAAGTACGGTTATCGCCTACGATGATTTGGGCAGCGAATCTATAAAACAATTGGAAGTTCGGAATATGCGCTTGGTTGTAGGCATTGATACAAAGGGAAATGTTTTTCAAACAGGGCAAATTGCCTTATACAAAAGGTTAATCGGCGGGTGTCCCCCGGTTTGTTTTTTTAAGGCGTTTAACTTTTTGCTTGTAAGACGTTTTTCTTTTGACGCCCTTGTCGGCTTGGTAGGGCGGCGTGTTTTCGGCAGGCGGGCGGACGCGGAGATCAGGGCTTTGGCGCGAAGAAAAGCGCGTTCCTCGTTGGTCCGCTGCATTCGTTCCTCGTCGGAAAATATAATAAGTTCCTCGCCATTGCTGCAAAGACGGCTTCCGAGTTTGCTGCGTAATTGAGATAATTCCCTTTCCGACAGCCCTAGAAGATTGCCGATTTTTAAGCGCAGGGTAACTTTTGTATTTACCTTGTTGACATTCTGCCCGCCGGGGCCGCCTGATCGCGAGTAAGTTACAATGGCCGTATCGAGTATTGATTGATGTAATTTTTCAATATTCATTCTTCAGCTTATATCATACACAAACTGTGCGTCTTTAATATCAATAACCGCTTTTTTTAGTTCCCTGCCTTCCATTGTTCTTTTAAGGAATTCCGCGCTTATTTCAGGCAGTATGCTGTTGTTTATAACCGCATCTATAAGACGGGCGCCGGAGGCGGCATTATCGCAGCGCCTGATTATTTCGTCTTTTACCGCATCGGTAACGGAAAGTTCCGCCCTGTAATTTTCTGTTACCCTTCGTTTTATCTTACCGATTTTTGCCTCGATGATATTATAAAGCGCTTTTTTGCCAAGCGGGTAATACGGGACAATTTGTATGCGCCCCAACAACGCCGCAGGGAATACCCGCGCCATGTCCGCCCGTATAGCCGCTTCCAAAACTTCTGCTTCCGGCAGTTTGTTTTCGTCGGTACACATTTCCATAATTGTATTGTCGCCGACATTTATTGTTAGAATAATTATCGTGTTACGGAAATTTACAAGCCGCCCCGCGCCGTCTTCCATCTGCCCGAAAGCGTTACATAAACAGCTAAAAGCGACCAGCCGGCAATACCGCTTACATAGTGCCAAACAGGGGCAATTTCATGGCGCGATGACCAAAATGCCTCAATTACGGCGGCAACGGCAATCATGCAGGCGCTGCCGGCGATTATAGGGGATACCGTCTTGCCCGCCCTTCGCAGCGAATCGCCGCGCGTTAACCCTTTTGTCCGGAAAATATTATATCCTAAAATAAGACCGGCCGCCGCGCTTAAAATAATTCCTGTTAACTCAAACGGGCTATGCGCAAATATAAACTGAAAAAATGTTTGCGAAAAGCCGGCGTCAATTACCAAGCCCGCGCAGGCGCCCAAAAAAACAGCGTTGTAAACAAGAAAAAACAAACTGCCAAGGCCAAAAAAAATACCTCCGGCAAAAGTCCTGAACGCGATAGAAATATTATTGTATATATAAAATCCGAACATATCGGCATCGGTTTCTACCTCGCGTGGTTTCAGAAAATATTCACTGCTTGGATCATACATCGAAAGCAGATCATGTTTTTGTTTTTCCGGTACAATATAAGATTGAAGGTCTGGAAAACGCACGCAAATTAACGTAAAGAAAAACACGATACCGTAAAACAGAAGATGGCACGCCGCTACCGGTTTCCATAAACTACGAATAGAGCGCGGAAATGTTTTAAACACAAAAACAGAAGCCTCTTTTAACGGAAAAGAATTGTGCTTATATAAAATTTGATTCCCGTCCATTAAAAGACGGTTAAGACGTTCCGTAATTGCAGGATCAAATCCGTTAGCCTGCGCCGTGCAAAGATCGCTGCTTATTTCCCTAAGAATTTCCGGAAAACAATGGTATGAAGATTTTTTTTGCCTCCCGCCTGAAAGCAAAGATTCAAACGACCGCCATGATGGTTCCCGCATACGCAAAAAAAACTGTTCCTTCAAATTTCATTCCCCGTGATAGTTACGCGCAACGGAAAGTATATATATATCCGCGCTCATTCCTTTGCAATCAATACCTTTTGTCCAAAGCCCTGCAATTTCGCGGGCGCGATCTTTACCCAATAGCGGGAAACGCGCGGCAAATTGAAGCACCGCTTTTTTCTCCTCGTATGTTAAAGGACGATCCGGAACAACAGGAAGTATTGTTTGATCGCCGGATAACGCGCTTAAATTTACCGCCCTCGCGCGGTTTACAGAAGCGGAAGTCCATACAACCAAAGTGCCCGCTACCCAGTCGCCTATACGCCTAAAACCAGGACTTAACGCGATACACATCGATGCGATTAGATACAAAAAAAGATAAGTATCGGCAAACCTCAAAAGATTTCGCAGAAAAGAAGCGGAGGCGGAAACCGGTTCCCCGTTATTTTGTACAACACGCAGACCCAAAAGTCTTTTTCCCGGGCTTGCCCCCGATCCGAAAATTTCCCAACAAAAATGATAAAACCAGTCAACAACAAAAATGGTAAGTAGCAAAAACCAAGTCCCCAGTTTTCCGTTAAAAATTTCAGTTACAATAATACCCGCAAATATTACCGACCACTGAATAACCGTATCAAGGGCAAACGCACAGGCACGGGCGCAAATCCCCGCCGGATAAAGAACATATTCAATACCCTCAGGCAGGGTTGCATTAAGAGAAGTATCGGATGCGGCAGCGGACGATGAAGTATTGTAAAGAGGCAAAACTTACAATCCGGAAACTATAATTGCGATAACGGTAATTATTATTGTAACGGGTATAAGGGCAAGTCCGGTAATTGTTAAAATTCCAAAGAACTTAAAAAGCGATTTGTTACTTTTTAAAGCTGCTTCCAAATCCCCTGCCGCATTGCTTACAAGAAACTTGCGTATTTTTGAACCAAAGTCCCAGCAAAATTTCGATGGGAAAAAATACAAAACAGCCATAGCCGCGTAGATAGCGCCAACGAACGGCCCTACCGATCCGGTAATACTTTTAAATATACCTGCCACACCGCCAAGTTCCGAAACTTCATTTGCTATTTCACCTATTACCTCATTGGTAAAAATCAGCATAAACACGCCCGTTAAAACTAAAAAACCGCAGCCGATAAAACCCATAATGCCAAGGAACCGCAGCCACCCGTGCGTCCCTTTTAAATAAAACAATGCGGTTTCCGATAATCCCGCTCCTGTAGTTGCCTGCGCTAACGCCTCATTTTCCGGACTCCTGTATGGATTTTCGTCTTGCCCGTCCTGCATAATTTCCTCCTGGGTAAATTAATGTTTTTCGTATTCCTGAATTTCGTTAAAAATATATTCCAGTTTAACCCCTGCTTTTTTAAACATTTCCTCCGAATCGGAGGCATCGTGGTATTTACGTTGACAAACCACACGGATAATTCCGCAATTAATAACAAGCATTGCGCAGGTCCGGCACGGAGTCATGCGGCAGTAAAGTGTTGCGCCATCTATAGAAATACCGCGTTTTGCCGCCTGACATATCGCATTTTGCTCGGCGTGAACAGTACGTACACAGTGTGTTGTAACGGTGCCGTCCTCGTGCATCATTTTTTTTAGCCTGTGCCCCGCCTCGTCGCAATGCGGCAACCCCGAAGGCGCCCCGACATAACCTGTAACCAAAAGTTGATTATCACGGGCAATTACCGCCCCCGACCTTCCCCTGTCGCAAGTAGCACGGCGCGATATAGCCTCGCAAACTTCCATAAAATATTCGTCCCATGAAGGCCGTTTATAAATTTCTTTTTCTACGTTACCGGTTTCCATTTATTCTCCGTGCGGTTTAATACCGCGCCGCTCTGCGGCGCGGTAGTTCATTCTCCGTGGTGGTTCATTGTAATGCCTTTGGCTTGAACGAAAGCCTCTGGATAGGTGAAGGCCCCAACTTCTCTATTATACCAATATGCGCCTTTGTAGGATAACCCTTGTGTTTTTCATAACCGTATTCGGGGTACATCAATGCAAAGTCCGTCATAAGCGCGTCGCGCGTGGTTTTTGCGATAATGGAAGCAGCCATCACCGCGTGAATTTTCGCATCGGCCTTAACAAGCGTCTTACAGGAAAAATTACCCTCGTAAGCAAAAGCATCGCGTTTAGGGCACGGAATATCAGGATTGGCGTTCCCGTCCGCTATTACCTCAAATTCGCCCGCTTTTAATAAACTATCCAAAAACAAATCGTCTGCTTCTTCCATCATTGCATGAAAAGCGCGTTTCATTGCCAAAAGACTTGCCTGCAAAATGTTTATTTTGTCTATTTCCTCATGGGTTGACCAGCCAATCCCCCAGGCTGCAGCCTTTTCATAAATTATAAGAGCGGCCCGCTCCCGTTTTGCCCCGCTTAATTTTTTTGAATCATTCAAAATTTCAACAGGAAAATCGTCGCTTAAAACAACGGCGGCGGCGCACACAGGCCCCGCAAGCGGCCCCCGGCCTGCTTCATCAATTCCGCAAATCATAAATGTATTTTAACACTATGCGGTTACAAATTTAAGAAGGGGGGCTTGTTTCCAAACCTTTTGCGGCATACAGCCACATTCATTCCCGCCCCCCTTGCGCGCCAGCCGCCTTGGGCGTCTTGCGCTATCCCCCATTAATTCTTTTTTGCTTTTCACTTTGAAAAACCTAATGTATAATCTTTTTACTACTTCAATATAGGAGGCGATTGTGGCAAACGAGACATATAGGGTATTTTTTTCGATAGAAG
>BOBI01000118.1 GCA_026002305.1 Spirochaetia bacterium | reverse complement strand
TGCTGGTTTTATTTCTACAGGCTCGCCTTGTTCATTAAAAATGTCAACATGATCACGGTATAACACCGCAATTTCACCGTCGTTTAAAAAATAAACATCCCGTGTATATTCAAGAATCGCCGGTACATCACTTGCAATAAAATTCTCACCATTGCCAAGGCCGACAACCAGCGGATTATCTTTGCGGACAGCAATAATTCTATCGGGCAGAGCGGCGCAAACTACGCCTAACGCATAGGACCCTTCCAGTTTTTCAACAGATTTTGCCACAGCATCCAGCAGTGAAGGATGCGGCGTTTTTTCATAAAAATAATTTATAAGGTGTGCCGCAACTTCCGTATCTGTATTTGTGCGGAATGCCGCGCCACGTTCTTTTAACCAAAGCCTTAATTTTGCGTAATTTTCGATTATGCCGTTATGAACAACCGCGATGCTGCCGCTTTCATTGGTATGCGGATGCGCGTTAATGTCCGATGGTTCGCCATGCGTAGCCCACCGTGTATGGGCGATACCCGCCGTGCCGGGGATTTTCTCGTCCCCAATCGCATTTTCCAGCGCACTTATCCTGCCCTTCATCTTCCGCAGAATAATGCTGCCGTTATTTAAAACCGCAATACCTGAAGAATCGTAGCCACGGTATTCAAGTTTTTTCAACGCCCGCAGCAGTATAGGCGCCGCGCCCTCATTCCCGATATAACCGGTAATTCCACACATGAAATTGGCTTACAAATGAGAAAGCGCTGTAATCTGGCTTATTCGTTTGCCCATATTTTCCAAGGCTACCTGCTCCATTACGTGTCCCATTTCAAAGGCGACGCGGGGCATTCCGTAAACAACGGCTGTGGCTTCGTCCTGACCGATGGTAAGGCCGCCTTCGCGGTAAATGGTGCCAAGCTGCGATGCGCCGTCTTTGCCCATGCCGGTCATGATGACGCCGAGTACGTGGTTTGTGTATGCAAGCGCCACCGAGCCAAAAAGCACATCGGCGGAGGGGCGGTGACCGCTTACCTGCGGTGATGATGTAAGGCGGGCAACCACTTTCGTGCCTTGCCGTTCAACTTCAAGATGTTTTGCGCCTTGGGCGATGTAAATGTGGCCGCCGACAATTTCCTCGCCGTCTACGGCCTCCGAAACATCAAGGGCGCATATTTTATCAAGGGAGCGGGCGAATTCAAGCGTAAAACCGGGGGGCATGTGCTGAACAACAAGAATCGGAACTTTTACCGTAGGCTCCAAGCGCGAGAAAACCACGCGTAGGGCATCCGGGCCGCCGGTGGAAATGCCGAGTGCGACAACTTCTATTTTACCGGGGGAGCGAACCGGCACAATTGGCGCCGCTTTTTTCACAGCGCCAAAACCCAAGCTGCTTAATTGTGATGTCAACGAGGCCGGTTTAGCGGATGCGGTTGTGCCGGCCGCTGCAGGAGCGCTGCCGGTTGCCGGTTTTTTATTGAAGCGGCGGTATTTGCTGCCATAAGCCTGTAGAAGCTCGACAACGTGGTCTTTTACAGTCGCAATATCAACAGAAATTGAGCCGGACGGTTTTTGAACAAAGTCGCTGGCGCCAAGCGAAAGCGCTTCCATTGTTACCGTTGCGCCCTTTTCCGCGATTGACGAAAGAATTATAACCGGTATGGTAATACCCCGTTTGCGCCTTTCGCGCAAGAATTCAATGCCGTTCATTTCCGGCATTTCAAGGTCAAGAACTATTATGTCGGGGTTGCGCGTTTGTATTTTTTCGAGGGCAATTTTGCCGTTCATTGCGGTATCGCAAACTTTTAGATCGCGACTCCCTTCTATCATGGAGGAAATCATTTTGCGCATTAGCGCGGAATCGTCAACAACAAGTACATTTATTTCGTCAGCCACACATAACTCCTATTGCTTGTATAATTGTCAAATCAATACTCCCTATTGCGGACACTATGTCCATTTTTTGTATAAGGTAGTCCACTGTGTTTTTACAAATTCGAATTTTGTGTCCATTCCGAATAATGACTCGGAATGACCTATATATAAAAAGCCTTTTGCGGCCATTGAATCCCAAAAATGGTTCACCACGCCTGTTTGGGTTGCCTCGTCGAAATAAATTAAAACATTCCGGCAAAAAACAATGTCGAAATTCTTCCAAGGGGAAGCATTTTTAAGGTTATGGTAGTCAAAACGGATTTTTGATTTAAGCGTGTCTTTAACTTTATAGCCATTCGGCACGGCATCAAAATATTTTTTTAAATAGGGATCGGGGACTCCTACAATATGCATAGCATCGTAAAAGCCTTCTTTGGCGGTCATAAGCATTTTAAGGCTTAAATCGCTGGCAACAATTTCAAATTTGTAATTAGGCGGCAGTTTTTCCGTCAAAAGCATTGCAATGGTATAAGGCTCCTCGCCTGAGGAACAACCGGCGCTCCAAATACGCACCGTTGTATCGCCGGAGGTTTTCTTTAAATTAAGGATTTCCGGCAGCACAAAATGCTCTAATGCGTCAAAATGCGGCTGGTTTCTAAAAGCGCGTAAGGTTTGTCGTTATTGCATCAAGAAATAGCTTTAATTCTTCTTTGTTTTTGGAAATGGTGTCGTAATATGCTTTAGCGCCCGGCACATTATTCTGGCGTAACCGCTCGCGAAGCCGACCTTCCAGAATAGAGCGGTTTGTCGGTGTAAAGTGAATACCACATTCATTGTAAATTAGGGTGCGGTATAACTCAAATTCTGCATCGTTCATTGTAGCTAAATCAGCCATTGTCTTAAAAGTCTAGTAAAAATCTAAAAATGGGTCAATAGTCTAATTTTAGCTTTTCTAACGTGCATTGTTCGCGCGAATACCCACAATATGGCGTTCTTCGTTTAAAAACGGCACTTTATAGGGAATTTGTGTCCATGAAACATTTTTTATGCGCTGCATTTCTTCGTTAATGGTTTCCGTACGGCCTTTATATGCGGCAAGTGCGCCGTTTGGCTTTAACAACGCCAAAAGTTTTTTTAACACAGGCTGTTCAAGATGAGTCAACGCGCGGAAACAAACAATGTCAAAAGTACACGGCGGAACATTTTCTATGCTGCACCCGCGTATCTCAACATTGTTAAGCGAAAGAACGGCTTTAACATTGTGTAAAAAATTCACGCGGCGTGTCATTCGCTCAATCAGTATAAATTGATGCTGCGGCAGCGCAACCGCAAGCGGAATGCCGGGAAGCCCCGCGCCGCTTCCGGCATCGGCAATAACTATTCCCCCGCGCGGCGCGCTTTCTTCACCTAACAAATGCAAAATTGCACCTAACGCGCAGAATGAATCCAAAATATGGCGCACAATAATTTCGGCGCGGCCTTTATCATTTAAAGAATTTTTTTGGACTGATATTAAACCGTAAGCGTCATTAAAAAGAATAATTTCATCAATATAGCGGTTTAACACACCGCACATTTCTTCGACAGAGCGGTCTTGCAGGGCCGACTTTATAAGCGGGTTGTTTTCCAGTGCTTCCCGTAAGCCGGTCTTCAAAATGCCGGTACCCCCTTCCGCCTGAATATTCATTCTTGAAAACATATCAAAAAACAGTTTTAATTATAAGTACAGGAGACATTTTTTGCGGTTTAGATACTCAAAAGGAGCGGACGGAAAAACAGTTAAGATAGCCACTGTTTGGACGGCGGATGAGCATAATATAAATATTTCGGATGTTGATTCGGACGCCACGTATATTTGCTCACGTTTGCATATTGAAGGTTTTGAAAGCTATATTGTTGGCGGCGCCGTGCGCGATTTAATTCTTGGTAAAAAGCCTAAGGATTTTGATATTGCAAGCGCGGCGACCCCGCAGCAAATAAAAAAAATCTTCAGGAATTCCCGAATTATCGGACGACGGTTTAGGCTGGTTCATGTTTTCTTTGGACCAAAAATAATAGAGGTTGCGACATTCCGCTCCACAAAAGATGGAGGTACCGGTAATACATTCGGCACCATAGCCGAAGATGTCCGGCGCCGCGATTTTTCGCTTAATGCGCTTTTTTATGATCCGGAAAGACAACTTGTTATTGATTTTGTCGGCGGGCTAAAAGACATAAATCAAAAAAAAATTCGCCCGGTAATAGACCCTAAGATTATTTTTAAGGATGATCCGGTGCGTATGATTAGAGCGGTGAAATATTCCGTTAGCTGTAATTTTTCGCTGCCATTTTTTTTGCGCACAAAAATAAAATCGGAAGCCGGTCTGCTAAGTACGGTATCGCCGTCGCGCCTGACAGAAGAAATAAACAAAATAATTTATTCCGCCTGCACCGCGCTTATTGTCGAACAACTTGTACAACTTGGGCTGTATTCTTATTTGCAGCCGGAAGCTTCCGCTTTAATAAAAAGAAGTGAATTATTTAAAGAACATTATTTTTCAACATTAAAAAAATTAAACGATGATAAAAATAGCAGCCGTGAAGATGAACGCCGCTATATTCTTTCTATTGCCGCGCTATTCCGCGATTATGTTGAAGATTGTGTAGACTGGACGCAGCCGCCGGTGGAATTATACAAGGCAACCTTTATCGCGGCGCGTAAATTTGTACTGCCTATGAATCCGCAGCGGCTGTATTTAGAAAAAGCTATCCGCCTTATTATAAGTGAACACGGCGTTGTGTTACGTAAGGTGCGCCGCTGCAAATCCGCAACTCTGGTGATTAACCAGACGGAAGAAGGCGCTACGGCCGCACGCAGGCGAAGACGAAAAGATTTTACGCAGCAGCAACAGCAGACAATAATACAATTTCCTGAAATACAACAAGAGGAACTACAGCAATGAAAATAATTTCATGGAATGTAAACGGAATACGCGCCGTG
>BOBI01000117.1 GCA_026002305.1 Spirochaetia bacterium | reverse complement strand
GGTGTGCAGATTTTATCGGCAGTTAAGCGCAAAAATATTTTCCCTTTCGCTCACGCTTGCTACAGTCACCTTTTTGGGCACACAGTTGCTTATTCGCCCCGCTTCGGTCAAGTGAGCTACAGAAAAAATATTTCTTGCGCTTTATTAACTATTTGCAAAAGCTGCACGCCGCATAAGCCGCACGCCGTCTCTGGTACATAACGCGGGAACGGGAGGGCTTGACGCTAACATAGGGAAGATCAATTAACAATTAACAAGCCCCCGCTCATTGCGTGTAACGCAAATGAGCGGGGGCTTGTGTTAGGCGCCGTCTTTCAGGCGAGCGCCGTTACGCGCTTGCCGGACGCTATCACAATCACTGATGTACTCATGTACACCAATTAGTGGAATATGCCGCCTTCCTTTATAGGAAAGGCAGGCGGCAAAGCGTCAGGCAGAACAGTCCGGTGGACTGTTCTGCCTGACGCGTAAGTAGTTAGGGTTTACTTAGGGGGTTGCACGGTTACGGTTACCGACACTATTCCGGAAAGATCGTAATACGAACTCCCCGTCTCTATACCAAAGAAATACGACTTCTCGTGCTTTTCATATCCGTAAGCACATCTGATATTAGGTCTGTCCGCAACAATGTCTATGGGCGAACTGAAATCCCATTTTGCCCATTTCCAACCTGCACCCGGGTTTATTACCTCGTTAAAATATGACCAGTCTTGCCGGTACAGGTTTCTATCCGCGCAGTCGAGAACCACGCGCGCTCTGCAGTCCAGACTGCCTTCATTTTCCGCCCAATAGGTTTTCCATTCAAACGAAACCGTTTGACATTCCCCAAAGTTCTTCAGTTTTGCCAAATCAAGCGTAATAGATGCCCAATTGGTCCTATACCAATCATCGGGCACGCGAGGGTTGCCTACGTTAAACTCGATGGTTTGTTTAGCCTTGACCCATTGCGCGTAAAGGGTAGTATCCCCAACCGGTTTATACGACGAACCGGGCTTATAATTCATTTCGGACCACCCGCAAAAAATGTAATCGGTTTTTGATAAATCGCCCTTGCCCGCAAGTGTAATACTCGAACCTGCGTTAACCGTCTGCAGGGCAGGCGTTGTACCGCTTGCGTCGTTAGCATTGTACGTTACCGTGTATTGCGATCCTGTTACCGTTACCGATGCGGTGCTGCTCAAGGTCTTGTCTATTATAGATGTTGCCGTGACAGTCAAACTTGTTGCGGTTTCATTGGGGTCGATGGTTAGCAACCCGCCGGCAATAATCGTACCGGATGCTTTATTGCCGGAAACACTCCACGTTACCATCTGCAGCGGGTTGTTTGCGCCGTTAACGACCGCAGTAAATTGCTGTGTCTTGCCGGGCTCTACCGATGCGCTTACCGGCGTTACCGTAACCGAGGTGGCTGTAGCAATCGCGCTCGGATCAAAGACAGGAGCCGTTAAGTTCTTGTAAAAATCACTGGAAATAGCGATCTTTTCACCGACCGGCGAGTTGTCGAAATCCTCCCCGAACGGAACGTAGTCTAAATTCACAAAATATCCTTTATCGCGGGCACATATAACAAATTCATAATAGAGGAGTGTTTGATTGTCGCGGCTTGTCTTTATAACAAGATACACATCGGCTGTAGCATAGAGGGCCATGCGGTAAAGTCCGTGTGGATCTCCAATTTTGCCTATCATAGCGCCTGCGGAACGAGATTCACCCGTCGTTATCGCTGTGGAAAATGATGTTTCTACAGACCGCTCTTTCCCTAAAGAGGCGGTTATTGCCTTTGTTATCGAACTCGACCATGAAGTCGTAGAGTTTTTTGTTATCACATCTTCAACCGTGCCTTGTAGACCAAAACCAATACCAAAATCAAAAGCTTCACCAGAAACATTGAAGCCTTCAAAGTGGGGAAGCTCTCGATCCTCCCCCCTCGAACCTCCTTCTTCATGAGTGGTTCCATCCGTAGCTGTTATCACAATGCCCTCCCCCGTGCTTTCGGTCAATGTCTTGGCTATTGTTTTTTCGCTAAACTCTTCTACTCCCAGTGTTCGCTCACCAATGCCGTTATAATTGATCCTTTGCGTAGTTTCAGCAACAAAGGGGCCAATGGCAACACAAACATCGATAGCATAGGTATTTTCGTCGCCATTAGTCACGGCAAAGATTATTTTGGGTTCGCCGTTAGTTGAAGACGAGACTAGTTCTACTCTTAACGGTGCCGTTGCCGAAGAGGATGCAGGAGGAGGTGAAAGTGTTGTTGCCGGTTGTTCGCACCCGAAAAAAACCGCTATGGCCAGCAATGCCAGCAATAGCTTCGCTTTAGATATAATTCGCAATTTATTCTTAAGCATAAAATATCTCCTTTAATAAAAATTTTTATTTTGTCTACACCCCGCTCCGCGTTACACGCAATGGACAGGCATTTTGCGGCGGACGAAACCCTATGTTTCGCCTGTTGCCAGTTTTCTAACCTGTGGGGTAATGCCCAAATTTTTTATAATAACGGTCGTAACAATATTTACGACCGTCAGGACATATCCAGACTCCCGTCCATGCTTGGTAACCGGGAACTGAACATTCTCATTTGACGGCATACATTTTCTCCTTTGCATAATTGCCTTTATTACTACGCCCCCGCCACCTTACGGCAGCGGGGCTTACGTTACGCGCCTACGAACTCCTGCGCGTGTGGAGGTTAAAATCAGCTACCCGTTGTTATTTTTGAGTTGCCATTTAAACTAACTTTTTGTCCGGCTGTGGTTGTGTTACCTGTTATAAATCTTCCGCTAGCTCCGATTATAGAAACCAATAGGCCTGAAGTAGGTGCACCCGCAAGTGTAGGTGCAGTGGTTGATTCTGCTACAATCTTTCCATCGGCAGTTGACGCTACAAGAACACCGTCAGTGCTTATTGCTGATGTAGTTCCTGTATTTGCTGCTGTTATTACTGATGTGGCGGCATCTAGTGTTACTTTGGCAGGGTTCGTACCGTGTGCTTCTAAAACAAGTTCGCCTACTTTTGCCGCTGTGCCGCCTAATTCGATTGTAACGGTTGTTATCGTAAGGTTATTACTCAAACCCGCAAGCTGGGTGATTGACGCGCCTGCGGCAGCTTCAAGAAGAGCCGTCCCGCCAGCGTTTGCTGAACCTTCTATTGAGGCTTGTCCGGGTGTCATAGATGAAGCGATTGTTACAGTTTGTGTATTGTCATTACTTGGAACCGCCTGCCAGCCGCCTACGATTTCGGTTTTACCCGCTACGAGTTTGCCCGTGCCTGTAATTTTCGCGCCGCCTGCTTTACCCGCGGTTGTGGCCGCGCTTGTTAGTGCTAAACTTGCGACGCCGGAACTGTTGCCGTTAAGGCGGAGCGTACCTGCAATGGCGAGGTCAAAACCCGCGGGAACCGTAACTTTGGTGTTGCCGAATAATTCGAGGACATTGGTCGCGGGAATCGAAAGGCTTGTTCCGGCCAGGATAGCGCCGTCTGAAGTTGTTTTTTTGCTAATAACAATATCTATATCGGAATTAAAACTATTAGAGCTAATGCCGTCTCTTCTTCCCGCTTTATATGTTACGTTAGCGGCGCCCGCGGGATCTGACGCGTTAAATTGGCCTGGATTAAAGCCGGCGTCCGCGGGTACGGTAATTGCCGCGTTTACTTTGGCGATGGTACCTGTAGTGAGGCTGCTGTGATAGCCGAAAGAAACCGAATTCAACTGTGTAACATTGCCGAGGTTCAAAGAAGCATTATTCACAATATTACCGAAGATATCACGGGTAGCGCCGCCTAATGTAACGGCAAGACCGCCGGGAGTGGTAATATTGCCGAGTTGATTGTCGGTGTTATTATTTACGGTAACGCTTGTTAATGTAGCAGAATGGCCAGCGCTAAGAGCTAACCCTCCGTTTATTACAAGACCCGTTATATTTGCGGGTAATGCGGTTGTAGTTGGGCTTGCTAAGAAAAGATTGGCGGGAATTGTAATTGTACCTGCCGCCGCTTCGTCTGCAAGCGCGCCTGTTATACCGCGAATTATAACCCTATAGGCGCCGCCGGTAGCGGTTATTATGTCGCTAATTTTATCTGGTCCTGTCAGATTTACATTAAGAGTTCCGGTTCCGCCGAGATAGCCTACCGCCGTGGTAAGCTCCGCAAGTGTAGCGGTGTTGATGGCAGGATAACTCAGTTGGCCGCCTACCGCGTAAGTAGCACGTTCGGCGCCGCTTATGATACCGTATGCGGCAGCGGTTGACGGGCCGGGAACAGAAAGCGTACCGTTATTTTCCACAACGACAGAACCGCCTGAGTTTGTAATGGCGGTCGGATCATTTAAACTTGTGGTACCACCGAAAATAACAAGTCTGCCGCCCGATGTTACCGATACCCTTGCGGTGCTGGTTAGGGTTTGGCTTCCGCCGAGATACAGTGTCTTACCGCTGCCGACTGTTATTGCGCCGACTAATTGGGTCAAATACCTGATTTCAGGATAAACATTAGCTGTATCGGCTAACCATGCGACAAGCGTTGCCTCGTTTGGCGCTAAAATAGCAGTATCGGGCGGTTGGAATGTGCCCGGCTGGACAACGGGAATGTAATTTGTGGGCCCGTCTACCGTTTTTTCGCACCCCGCTAAAACCAATGCCCCCGCGAGAATCGCGGCGAGCAAACCAACCAGAACTTTTTGTTCTCTTTTCATCATTTTCCTCCTAGGAAAGTTAGATATATTCAGCGCCCTTAAAGACGCTGTTTCAAACGGCCGTGCCGTTGTTGAAACCCTTTTCATTTACATACACCCTGAAAAACTCAGGGTCGCTTTTTCCGAAATTCAGAATGAAAACCATGTCGTATCCGGTGGCTACGGCGCGTCTGTAAATTGCGCTCCTCTC
>BOBI01000116.1 GCA_026002305.1 Spirochaetia bacterium | reverse complement strand
AGGTAAACTAGAAGTTGCCCACGCCCTCAAGGTCTCAGGTTTACCAATCACTCAAATTGTCCAGTTTACAGGCCTTACCGAAGATCAAATCCGTAAGCTTTTACCCTAGCCTCCCGCCAAAAGCGGCGCGCAACTTATGCAGATTTTACAAAAATTTTAAAGAGTTTTCACGCGGGGTCGCGGAGACCGTAGAGAATTTTAGAAAATTTACATACAAAAACTCATGCATACTTTGAGCCTTTGCATTATCCCTTTCTTGTTTTCAAAGTCTATTGGATCGACAGATTTGACAAATTTGGGTGTTTGAGGGTAAATTCATGATGAGGGAAGCATGATGATAAATTCAGGGGCATGGTCAAGCAAGGGCGTGCGCCCCCTTAATGAAGATTCCTTTTTTCTGGGTATTTATCAGGGCAGCGGCCCCGAAGAAAGCCGCGCCGCCTATTCCGGTAAAGCTGGCGGAGCTGGGCGCTTCTTTTTTGTAGCGGACGGCATGGGAGGCCATGCGGCGGGGGACGCGGCAAGCGCATTTGTCGCCGGTAAGCTGGCCGCCACCGCCTCGGAATACGCCGCTTTGGACGCGCCCGCGCTCGAAGTTACCGTTAAACAGGTGCATAGCGGTTTGCTTGCCTTTGGCGCCCGGCGCGGTACGCCAAACATGGGCTCCACCCTGGCGGGAATCCTGGTGCAGGGCGCGGGACACCCGTCGGCGTTTTTTAACGTGGGGGACAGCCGTGTTTACAGGCTGCGCAAAGGCTTTCTTCGACAGCTTTCCCACGACGATTCGCTTGCAAACCTTATCCCCGGCGGGGCGCCGAATATCATCACAAACGCGATGGGGGCGGGCATAAAAGAGATCACAGTGCAAAGCCGCTTTGCGCCGTCGTTAGCTGCGGCAGGCGATATTTTCTTTATGTGCAGCGACGGCGTTCACGGCGCTCTGTCCGATGGCGAGCTTGAAACATCGCTTAAAGCGTCGGACGATCCTGAATCCATCGCCCGCCGCATCGTCGAAAAAGCTATCGCCAATAACTCGGACGATAACTGCACCGCCGTTGTCGTTAAACTTGCAGAGGAATTCATTGTTGAATAATTTGAAAAAAAAATTATAATAAATTAACATGCAAGGGAAAATCGACAGACTTAAAAGCCTTACAGACCTTTTTGAGTCGAACTTGCCAGCATACATGAGCAACTCCTACGATGAATCAAATACACGGACCGACTTTATAGACAGATTTTTTGAGCTGCTTGATTGGGATGTCCGAAACGAACAGGGATTTTCAGAAAATTACCGTGAAGTAGTTCGGGAAGATAAAATTAAAATTAACGTTCACCCGCATCATGCGGGCGTTTTGGAAGGCCAACAAAAATTTCCGGATTATAGTTTTAAAATAGGCAAAGAGCGAAAATTCTTTGTTGAGGCAAAAAGGCCATCTGTAAATATTAAAGATGCAACAGAACCGGCGTTGCAGGTACGACGCTACGCTTACACCGCTAAATTGCCGCTTTCAATTTTAACAGATTTTGAGGAATTTGCCGTTTACGATACCCGTATAAAACCAAACAAAAATGATAAGACAAGCGTGGCGCGTATTTTTTATTGTACCTTCAAGGAATACGAACAGAATTTTCATTTTATTTATAATAATTTTTCAAAAGGGGCAATATTAAAGGGTAGTTTTGATAAATATGTAGAAGAAAATAAAAACAAAAAAGGCACCACCCCAATTGACGAAGATTTGTTGCTTTTTGTTGAAAACTGGCGAATGGAGCTGGCCAAAAATATAGCGCTGCGAAACGCCGGTATTTCGGTTTATAACCTCAACACAATTGTTCAGAAAATAATTGACAGGATATTATTTTTGCGTATCGCGGAATCTAAAAATATAGAAAACGAGGACTTATTAAAAACCGTATCAACATGTAAAAATGTATATTCACACCTGAATCAACTCTTTATAAATGCAAATATCAAATACAATTCAGGCTTATTTAAAATTGAAGAATGGATAGAAAATGTTATAATAGACGACGGTATTCTACAAGAAATTATTACAAGTTTATATTTTCCCGATTGTCCTTACGAATTTTCTGTTTTGCCTGTTGAGATTCTTGGGAATATTTACGAAAGGTTTTTAGGAAAAACCATTTATTTTAAAGGTGTTAAAGGCGGTCATACAGCCGTTATTAAAGAAAAGCCGGAAGTGCGAAAAGCAGGCGGTGTTTTTTATACCCCACAGTATATTGTTCAGTTTATCGTTAAGAATACTGTAGGTAATTTAATTAAAGGAAAAACACCCGAAGAAATTGAAAAAATTAAAATTGTAGACCCCGCTTGCGGTTCCGGCTCAATGCTTGCGGGCGCCTACCAGTTTTTACTGGACCATCACCTTGATTATTATTGTACCGAAAAAAATATAAAAGCCGCGGTTAAAAAAGGAAAAATATACCAAATATCGAAAGCATCGTATAAACTTGCAATTGTCGAAAAACAACGCATTCTGCAAAATAATATTTATGGCGTTGATATTGATAGTCAGGCTGTAGAAGTTACAAAACTTTCGCTTTATTTAAAACTTCTTGAAAACGAGGGCAGGGAAGCGGAAGGTGAATTGTTTAGTTTTTCCGACTTTACATTGTTACCCGATTTAGAAAATAACATCAAATGCGGAAACAGTTTAACCGGCACAGACTTTTATACATCGCATCTTGAACTTGACGAAGAAGGGACAAGAAAAATAAATTGTTTTGATTGGGAAAAAGAGTTTAAAGATATAATAAAAAACGGTGGATTTGACGTGGTAATTGGAAATCCGCCGTATTACAATATGCAAACACTGGGCGCAGGGGATGAACAGGCTGTATATATTCAAAACAAATATTCTAAAATATGGCAGGATAAAAGCGATATTTTGTTTTACTTTATTTACAAAGCAATGCAGCTGTCAAAAAGTGAAATTGGATTTATTGTATCTAACGCGTTTTTGTTTTCCGATAAAGCGCAAAAGTTACGCAATGCCATTTTAGAAGACGGACGTTTTGCAAAAATGATAAATTTTGAACAGTATCAGGTGTTTGCCGATGCTTCAATCACTTCCGGTGTTTTTATCTGGAATCGTGAACATACAGGTATCAAAGCGGCAGTATTTAAGGAGCGGGTAAGTCCAATTGATGCTGTTGAAAACTTTATGAATGATGATAAAAATTATTTTTCTGTTGAATTAAAGCCGAATAATGTTTTTGCGCTGGTTGATAAAAAAATAGCAAAACTGAACAAAAAAATTGATGGAAAACACCCGTTACTGCGCGATGTTTTTACCATAGGACGCGGCATGGAAACCGGTGCAAATGATGTTTTTTTGTTCAAGGAATACCCATCACAATTTCCTAAAGAATTTATTAAAAAACGTATTTCCGGTGAAAATGTATCCCGATATTTCGTAGATAAAAAATCTGATTACTTGCTTTATTTTGAGGACACAGAAAATTTTAAGGATTTGCCGGAAGTTATTCAAAAATATTTAAAAGATAATAAGAAGCGGCTATCAGAACGAGCGGATAAAAAACGAAGAAGCACCGCACTGTGGTGGAACTATACTTTTGCGTTGCACAAGGAGTATTACCATCTTCCTAAAATATGGTGTTCGTATCGAAGCAAAGATAACGAATTCGCAATTGATGATTCGCCTGACTCGATAGGTTTGTCGAACATGACTGTTATCTTTGCAATAAACACAACACCCACATTAAAATTTTTACTTGCAATACTAAATTCAAAATTGTTTAGTTGGCGTTATAGTTCAATTGGAAAACAAACCGGTAGCGGCATTTTTGAATATATGCCGAATGGCGTTGGAAAATTCCCAATCCCGTCCTTAGACCTGTCCAAGCCGGATGAAAAAGCAGCGCATGACAAACTTGCGGCTCTTGTAGATCTTATGCAAACGCTAAAAAAGAATGAACACGATGAGCCTAACCCGCAGACTAAAACAGTGTTGCAACGGCAGATAGATGCAGTAGATAAAGAGATTGATACGGAGGTGTATAATCTGTATAGATTAACTAATGATGAAATTAAGGTTGTTGAGGAGAATAATGAAAAATTAAAATAACACCCTTACCCCGCAGCCTTCAGCTTCTTCAATTCCTTTAACACCATAATGGTGGTTACGATAAAGGCGAGCAGGTCCGAGACCGGCGTAGCCCAGATAACGCCTGCGAGTCCCCAGACTTTGCCGAATATAAAGATGAACGGTAATAGCAGAATAACTTGGCGCAGCATGGACAAAAATATTGAGATTTTCGGGCGGCCGGTTACCACAAACATATTTGTAGAGACTATCTGAAAGCCGTTGATAAAAAACACCGCCGTCATAACGCGCATAGCCCACGGCGCAAAGAACAGTAAAGCCTCGCTGCCGTCGGGGGCAAATATGCTCACGATAAAGCGCGGAAATAACTGTGTTGCAAGAAAGCCGCAGGTGCAGATTACGGTAGCGACGGCGGCGGCCAGAACGTAGGCCCGGCGCACACGGGCGAATTTTTTTGCGCCGTAGTTAAAGCCCAACACCGGCTGCGCGCCCTGGTTTATTCCGAAGATGGGCATCAAAATCAGCATGGAAACGGAACCGACAATGTTCATGCCGGAAAGCGCAATATCGCCGCCATTGGCTACGCCTAAAAATGCCGCGCCATACCAACCCATGCTTGTATTTAACAGCAGCTGTATTGCCGACATTGCGAATTGCAGCAGCGAAGGCGCGGAACCAAAGGTCATTATCGTTAAGAGTATTGTTGCGCTTGGGCGGAAAGTTTTAAAGCGCAGGCGGATAATCGCTTTTTTACCGGTGCAAAAATAGATCATCCACACGGCCGACACAAATTGAGAAATAATCGTAGCATAAGCGGC
>BOBI01000115.1 GCA_026002305.1 Spirochaetia bacterium | reverse complement strand
ACTATCATTGGAACGGAAGGCGGCATGATTGGGGAAACCAAGTTTGCCGAAGCCACAAGGCCTGCGGACTTTGCCCTGTTATAACCGCCGTCCACCATCATGGGGATTAGGATTGCGCCTAACGCGGCGGTACTTGCCACCGCGGAACCGACAAGGCTTGCGAACATAAGGCAGGCAAGAATGGTAACATAGCCTAAACCGCCGCGTACACGGCCTACGAATATATTACAAAAATTGATAATACGCTTGGTAAGGCCGCCGCGGTTCATAAGCTCGCCGGCGACAACAAAGAACGGCAGCGCCATCATAGAAACCGAATCGGTGCCGCGCATAAGCTGCTGCGCCAGTATTTGCGGGTTTGTGTTATTCCCGCCTAAACAAAGCGCCGTGCCGATAGCGCAGAAAAGCAGTGCATGGGCTATTGGCAATCCGAGCGGGAATTCACGGCTTTTTGCCGTGAATACTTGCAAAAAGAAGGCTTTGTTTCTATTGGCGAAGCCGGTGAAATTGGCGGTAACAAGCCCGCGGGAACAATTCCCGCAGGTACAAAAATATTTAAGCACGTAAAAGAAAAAACGCTTGTTTTTGCCGTTACAGGCAGCAAGCCGCTAAGCGAAGGTTTTAACATGGTTGCCGCCCATGTAGATTCGCCGCGAATAGACTGCAAAACAAACCCGCTTTACGAAAAGAACCATTTAGCGTTATTCGACACACGTTACTACGGCGGCATTAAACCGTATCAATGGACAGCAATGCCGCTTTCTATGCACGGGGTTGTTTTTACAAAAGACGGCGGCAGAAAAAATATTTGTATTGGCGAGGAAGACGCCGACCCAATCTTTACCATTACAGACCTTTTGCCGCATTTGGCACGCGAGCAAATGAAAAAGACGGCGGCGGAATTTATAGGCGGCGAGGAACTGGATATCCTTGCCGGTTCAAAGCCATACAAAACACCGGAGCAAGAAGAAAACAACATAGAAGAAAGTAACATAGAAGAAAAAGTCAAACTCAATATATTAAACATTCTTTTTGAAAAATACGGCATGACAGAGCAGGATTTTTCCAGTGCCGAAATAGAATTTGTTCCCGCTTTTCCCGCCCGCGATCTGGGTTTGGATCGCAGCATGATAGGCGCTTACGGCCACGACGACCGTTGCTGCGCCTTTGCCGCTTTTTCCGCCGCTGTGGAACTTTCGCGCGAAGGCGCGCCGGAAAAAACAATTATTTGCCTATTGGTCGATAAAGAAGAAACAGGCTCCTACGGCAACACCGGCTCGCAATCGCGCCTGTTGGAAAACTTTATTGCACAGCTTTCAGGCGGCAGGACGCATAACGCGCCAAACCAACCGCATGATGCGATTGGAGGTATATTTGCAAACGCGCAAATTATTTCCGCCGATGTAAATGCCGGTTTTGACCCAAACTACGCGGACGTATACGACACAAAAACATCGTCGTATTTAGGCAAAGGTATCACAGTTACAAAATATCCGGGCCGCGGCGGCAGCGATGCCGGCGCTGAATTCTGCCATAAGGTACAATCACTGTTTGATAAAAACAATGTCCGTTGGCAGCACGGCGATATGGGTAAAGTAGGCGCGGGCGGCGGCGGCACCATAGCATGGTGTTTTTCTAATCTGGGCGCCGAAGTAATCGACTGCGGCATCCCTGTACTTTCAATGCATTCCCCGTTTGAGGTAATAAGTAAAATAGATCTATGGACGTGTTATAAAGCATATAGAACGTTCTTAAACGCTATATAACATTATGCAGCAAGTTCAGCGCGCGGGATTTTATCAGGAACAGCGTCTAACACAACGAATGAACACGCAGCTTATCCAGAGCATTAAGCTCATGGAGCTGCCTGTTATGGATTTACGGGAACGAATTGCCGAAGAGCTTGAACGCAACCCCGCACTGGAAGTTTTAGAAGATAAAAGCGTTGTTTCGCTGGACGGTATGCAGGCGACGCATAAAGAGTCCGACGATTATTTTGAACAAAGCTCGGATTCCGGTTTTACGCGGCAAAGCTCCGGTCAGGCAGGTTCCGATGCAAAACAACAATTTATGGAAGGTACGCTTACACACGCAGAAACCCTGCAGGAACATCTTTTATGGCAACTTCGTTTACAATGTAAAGACAATACCGTAAAACAAATTGCGGAAATTTTAATTCAAAACCTTGGTTCAGACGGCTTTAACCTTGTGCCGTTAGACGAAATAAAACAATCCGGCGAATATAAAAAATTAGACGCGGCAATAAAAATTAATAAACAGCAATTTAACTGGGCGCTTCAATTTGTCCGCAGCTTGGAACCGCAGGGCTGCGCTGCATCGGACTATAAAGAATCGCTTGCGGTACAGGCCGAATTAAAATATCCTGAAGACGCCGGAAATATAATCAAAATTATTCCGTATTTAGAATTATTAAAACACGGTAAATTTTCTGCCGTTGCTTCTAAACTCGATATTGGTACCGGAGAAGTCCAGGAACTTTACAATGATTTAAAAACATTAAGTCCTTTTCCCGGGCGGACATTTAACAGCGCCGGTAATTCAGATGATACCGTACGTTTTATTGCGCCGGATGTAGAAGTTGTCCGCCGTGATGGCGGGTTTGCGATCATCCTTAATGAAGAAGAAATCCCTGTGCTTGGTTTGCAGCCCTTTTTTCTAAAACAGGCAAAATCAAAAACAAAGGGCGCGGATCGCGATTATGTACGGGAGAATTTAAAAGAAGCGCGGTGGTTTATTCAATCAATCAATAAGCGCAACCATACATTACTTCGCGTAACGCGCGCCATCGTAAATTTTCAAGCCGCGTTTTTTTCAGGCGGGCCTAAATACCTAGCCCCCCTTACCCTGCATGATATTGCGGAAGAAATTAAAGTACACGAAACCACCGTGTCGCGCTGCGCAAACGGAAAGTATATGCAAACCGAATGGGGCATTTTTCAACTGCGGTATTTTTTTACAAACGCTATAGACCGTGGGTTAGGGGCAGGGAGCGATACCGTGTCGCAGGCCGCCGTTACGGAAATTATACGAGAAATAATAAATACGGAAGAGCGGCGCCTTTCCGATCAAAAAATTGCCGATATGCTAAAAGAACGCGGTATAAATATTGCCCGCCGTACAGTTGCTAAATACCGCACCCGCCTGGATATGGATTCATCGTATAAACGTTAATTATCTGCGCTCTCCAGCGGGGTAGTTCATTTCGAGTTCATAGTATGCAGGGCCATATCTTTGATGTACCATTTGTTTTCTTTTTTTTCAAAATTTGCTTTTGGAAGCTGCATAACGCCGCCGTCTTCCGAATAAAGTTTAACCAAGCCTAGAACCACATTCACTTCGGCTACACGCCATGCAGAGCCGTTATACGTTACCCGGACACCTTCCTGCGGCATTACACAGCGCTGCTCCGAATAAAAGTTATGCTCGTAAGAGAGGCAGCAAAGAAGGCGCCCGCATGGCCCTGAAATTTTCATGGAATTAAGCGAAAGGTTTTGATCCTTTGCCATCTTTATAGAAACAGGTTTTAATTTATCGGAAATTGAATGACAGCAAAACGTGCGCCCGCATATTCCAAGCCCGCCTGTTATACGCGCTTCATCACGAATTCCAATCTGGCGTAATTCAATCCTTATTTTAAAAATTCCAACCAGATCCTTTACCAGTTCCCTAAAATCGACGCGGTTTTCCGCCGTAAAAAAGAAGACCATTTTTGAATCTTCCAAAAGACAATGTACGGCAACCAATTTCATTTTAAGTTCACGTTCTAAAATCTTCTCTTTACAAATTTCATAAGCTTTTGCTTCTTTTTGTTTATTACTTTCCAGCTTTGATATATCTTCATCTGTGGCAGGACGATCTATATGTGATACCCTGGACATACTTATAGCGGAAACATTATACACCCGTCCGATTAACTCCGCCATGTCTTTTCCGTAGCGTGTCGGCACCATAACCATACTTCCGGCGGGTAAAATTTCGCCGTAGTAAAATGCGTAAAAGGTTTCCCGTGAATAAGTCAGGCGAAGTTGATACACAGGCGTATCAACCTTTAATGACGAGCCTTCTATGTCGTATACAATATTTGTATCAATTATGTCATCATCATTTAATTCATTCGCATTTAATTCATCGGCTATACTATCAATATCGCCTTCATTAACATCAATAACTTCATCCATACACACCTCAACTTTTTCGATTATGTTATTTGCAGGAATCAATGCAGCATATCAACTAACAACCCGTTTATTTCATTTATTGCGGCCAGAATCTTAATACGGGATTTTTGTGATACAAGAATTTCCGCCGCAAGATTATCAAGTTTTGTATCAATTATTTTTAAATTCAAAAACGTACTACGTTCGGTTCTTTTACCCTTGTCTATAACAATGCCCGGAATGTTGTATTTTGGTTTTTGCCAGTTTGGAACACCCCTACCTTCTTCGATTATATAACTGTTTTCAACAATGACACCTATAAATCTTTTTATTGTTTCTCTGTATTTTTTTATCTCGTCGGGGAACGGCCTTTTCGCAAGCGCGTCGCCGGCCGCGTGAACATCGTCTAACAGAGAATCAATTGTTTTCGCGTCCGCTATGCCGTCAGAAACCGGCGCATCAACGGATTCGTTTTTTGATAAAAGTAAATTTTCAAAATCCTTTACTTTGCGCTTTTCAGTTTTTTTTGTTTTTTCTTTTGGTTTTAAATTTGTCCAAAGACCAGGGTTGAAATAATTTTGATTGGGAACATCGTTCACCACAGGCATTAGGTAACCTCGCCTGAATGCGGCTGTGTAGCCGTTAAAACTGATTGGACCGCCTTAACATCTTGATATTCGGCTAATGCCAAATCCCATTTTTCTTGTGTCTCGCATACGATGATCTTACCGTGAATAAGGCAGCCGTCGTCGGCTTGTATGCGCCGT
>BOBI01000114.1 GCA_026002305.1 Spirochaetia bacterium | reverse complement strand
GGGTGTCTTATGGGGGCAATCATTTATATTCACAATTAGATATTTTCGCGGACGCGGATCTTAATTTTTCATTTTTAAAATACAAGTTTTTTAAACTTTTATATTTTAATTTTCTTTATGGTTTTGAAAGTTTGCCTGTATATTTTACAAATTCGTCTTCGATAATTCCGACTATCGCTTTAAAAGGGAGAATAGGCGGTGTAATTCTGGGGTATCATTTACGGTTATCATCATTTTATAGTTCAGCTCCTGTAATTGAAGGAATGATTGCGTTCAGGCTTTTTGTTACGGCGCTTAATACGAATGTTATTCTTTTAAATATTGCCTTTGCGAATTTTGATAATTTTTATTATGGCAATTACGGCGCGTATTTTTTACGTGTGGAGACCACGGTGCATGTACATAAAAACATTTCATTAACAAATGATATAACGATTAACCAAAGCGGAAGTGTTGGGCTTTCCTCAAACTTCTATGGTGCAAAACTACGAAGCGGGATAAAAATTGTATGGTAAAAAAAATATTTAGATGCATACTATGTGTTTTTTTGCTTTCAGGGTGTGAAGTTGACATACTGGGTATTTTCGGCTCTAACGATCTTGATGAACGTTTGAAACATTCTAAAGACTTTAAGTTTGTCCAGGAAGAATTGAAAAAGGCACAAAACTTTGGTAATGATTATGAATTCCTGGTTATTAGTGACACGCACATTATAGGGCAGAACGCAAATGGGCTTGAAGGATTAGAAGGTAAAATAAACGGTGCAAAATTTATTGTCGTTACCGGTGATATTACACAAAGTTGTACCGAAGAAGAAATGAAGCGTTTTATAGAAATTGCATCTTCTTTTAGTGTTCCGGTTTTCCCTGTTATCGGGAACCACGATATTTATATGGGACACTGGCCTGTGTGGCGTGATAATATCGGTTCAACAAAATATAGAATTGATTCATCTAACACAACACTAATTATTTTGGACAGTGCCAATGCCTTTTTCGGAAATGATCAACTTTCATGGCTGGACGAACAATTAGATACCGCAAAAAAATTCACTTTTGTTTTTACACATACAAACCCATTCGTTACAGCGGCGCCGGAGTTTCAGCAGCAGCAATTAACAGACACGCGGGAGAGGGCGCGTTTTATTTCAATATTGACTAAAAATTGTCAGGCGCTCTTTTCCGGCCATGTACACAAGCGTGTCATTAACCGCGTTGCCGGCATAGAATTTGTTACGCTTGAAAACTTTAACGGGCATAAAACTTTCTGCCGCGTACACGTTACACCTCAAGGCTTTTCGTACAGCTTTGATAGTCTTTGATGAAATTTAGCCGATTGAAAATATGTGTACGAAGCCTTATTATAGAGAAGTGAAATATTGTAAATATTTAGTCATAGTAATCCTGGTGTTGAGCGTAAACTTTCTATATTCACAGCCGTCTGACGATTCGGATAATTCGGGCGAGGAGGCAATAGCGCTACGCTATACCGAATGGGCTGAAAAGGCTATAGCGGAAGGCCGTTTAACAGCGGCGGAAACCTTTTTAACTCAGGCGGCGGATTACGCGAATGTTTCATCGGATTTGTCGTATCAACGGGCCTATGCGGGTTTTCTTTTACATAGGCCAAAAAGAGGTATTCTTGCTTCGCTAAATTTGGCTTTTGTTACCGACCGCTGGAATAAATACACAAAAGAGGCGGCGCGCTTGCTGGAAGCCGAGATCCTCATTGAAATGAAACAATACGCGGCAGCTTTGCGTGCGCTTGACCGGTTGGGATTTGATGAAAAACCGGTTTTGTTACGTTTGCGCGCACTTCTGTTTTCAAACAATGTTCAGGATTTTAAAAAGTTAACACGGACCGCTTTAGAGCGTTATCCCGATAACCCTGATTTCGCGGTTCTTTTTTTAAAATACGCAAAAAATGTTCCTGCGCCGGATGCCATTGATAATAATTTAATCGATATTATTTTAAAGCGTGTTTATATATTGCAGGAATCTTACCCGAATTTGGCATACCTTGCGGCTCCTTTCATGCGCGATACCGAAGAAGCGCGGCGGAACCTTCAAGCATGGGTTGCCGCCATTAGAGATTCCCGTATACCGGCAGAAGCACTGCCTGTTCTTTTGAAATTAGGCGTAATGGACGAAGAGGGCAACATTGAAAGTTTTTTTTATTCCACTACCGGTAATACAGGGTATGACAGGTATCTATTGTATAAAGATGATATTGAAGCTTTTTGGCAGCTTATCAGAACCGACGATCTGCGTCTGCGCTTTGAAAAAAATATTTCAAAATATTCAGGAACAATCGTGGAAGATTCTAATGGTGATGGAATAGTTGAAACACAAACAGAGTATAAAGACGGGCTGCTTCTTAGTTTTATTCAGGATAGGGATCAAGATGGTGAAAATGAAATAGTTATTGCATTTAAAGCCGGTGTTCCTGTAAGCGCCGAAATATTTACATCAGAAGGGACGGAAGAAAAAACGCCGGAAAAATATTTTGTAACATGGTCCCGGTATCCGGCTTTAAGGGATGCTGTTGTGGAAGGCGCCCATTATTTTTTTAGAAGCGGCGAATTTTTTTATAAACCGTTTCAATTTATAAATCTATGCGGCGGTGAGGGCGGGCTTTTATACCCGCTACGTAATTCAACAGCCGGTTTATCGGAAACAAGTATTGTTTCGGCCTCTTATTATTTTGAAAGGGCGGGAAAAGATTTTGATAAGTCTGTTGAAAAATTTGAATGTTCAGGCGGAATAATCTTATCATCAAAAGAATATTTAAACGGGGAGCTTGTTTCTGTTTCCGAATATAAAAATGGAATTATTGTAAAGCAGCGCATCGATCTTGATTTAGACGGCAGGTTGGAAACTGTGCGTCATTATAAAAACAACTCCGGTGTTGCCGTGCTTGATTATATAGAGGGTGATTGGAATGGAGATAATTATTATGAATACCGTGAAAACTTTTAACAATAATTTAATACATATACTGTGTGTGTTATGCGCAATCAATGTTTTTTCGTGTGCTTATGAAAAAGAAGCGCACCGGCGTCTAACGCCGCCAAAGTCCACAAGGGATTTTCGTATAGAAAAAATTGAGGAAAGTATACCGGCGGACCCTGCAAAAGCAATTCACCTTATCGGTATTTTTGAAATAATTTACGGCGGTGAAAATACAAATGAACATCAGAAAATTGCGGAGTTAAAAGAACGCGCGATACAAAACTTAAAAAACGATCAGGAAAAAGCGGTAACCGAAAAACGCTGGGACGACGCGGCATCGCTGGAACGTTCCCTGGACGCGCTGGGTATTGCCCCCGAAAGTTCCGTTAAGGAAAGTAATTATTTAATGGCGCAGGCAAAAGAATTTTTAACAAATGGTAACGAGCTTGCGGCTTTTCTTACCGCCGTGCGTTCCAATGAAATTGCGCCGGTTAAAGCCGATGACGCGCTTTTGTTTTTAAAACAGGCGGTTCGGGCAAGGCAACGGCGCACCGCCGCGTTTTTTCTGGCTATTGCGGATCGTTACGGCGCCGCCGTTGACAAAGAAACGCGCCTGTTTGCGCAGGGCAGTGATGATCCGTCCGCGATGATAAAGGGTGTCGCAACTGTCCTTATTGATAAAGGTATCAAGATTGAAAGAGGCAGGGGATTCGCGGATCGTGTTTTGGGCTCGGCCTTTTTTGTTGATTCTACCGGTTTGGCAATCACCAATTATCATGTTATTGAAAGCGAGGTTGACCCAACATACAATGGCCGTTCAAAAATGTATATCCGCTTGGGCGATTCAACCAGCGCACAAATTCCGGCAAAGGTAATCGGCTGGGATAAAACGATGGACCTGGCTCTTATAAAAGCGGAGTATAAGCCTGAATATGTTTTTTCGGTAGTTGACCGTGCAATACCAAAAGTAGGTGAAAGTGTATTGGCAATTGGTTCGCCGGGCGGTCTGGAAAAGACGGTTACAATGGGCATTGTTTCGGCGTTAGGTCGCCGTTTTTTGCAAGTTGGCGATGTAATTCAGATAGATGCGGCGGTAAACCACGGCAATTCCGGCGGGCCTGTTATCGACATGCAAGGCCGCCTTGTGGGCATTGTTTTTGCCGGTATAGAACAGTTTCCGGGGCTTAATTTTGCCGTACCCGCCGAGCGCCTTGCCGCCGCTCTTCCCGCCATGATTGCCGGAGGAAAGGCAGTGCGCCCCTGGCTTGGTTTAACCATAGCGGAAACAGCGCAGGGGGCAGAAATTATTTATGTATCGCCGCTTACACCGGCTGCCGATCAGGTTGTAAAGGACGGCATCTATATTACAACATTAAGCGGGCGGGAAATCACCGCAGGACAGGGCCTTTTAATACCTGCCATGCAGGATGTGCTGTTTGACCGCCGCGCCGGTGAATTGGTCTCGCTTGTAACATCTGACGGAAAATCCAGAGTGCTGCAAATGGCGGCGCGCCCCCTTGTACCCCTGGCCGATGCCGCAAAAATCGACAGCCGCGAGCGCATGGCGGCGCCGCTTTTCGGTCTTATACTTGAACCTTCCGTGGGAAAATCAATAACGCCTTCGTATTTAATAAAGAAAGTTGTCCGAGGCTCCATCGCCGACGAAGCCGGACTGTCATTAAAAGACCCCGTTACGATTCAAGGCTTCCGTCTGCAAGAAAAAGAAGGCTACGCGATGCTTGAAATAAATGTAAAAAAACGTCTCTCCGGCTATTTTGACACCTACATGACACTACCCGCCATGCTTGATTCGCCTGACACCTTGTAACCGCCGCCTACGTTCCATTCCGCAACATTGCGTTTTTCAATACACCATAAAAACCTTTGGGTGTATTACGCATTTGTTCATGAAATGTGCGATTATCAATTGTACTTAAAAGCGGTAAAACTTTGTATTCCGGTTGGTAATTTACGCTTCACAGGTGATATTTTAGCATCCCGCCACCGTAATGCCGTCTTCCACAGTCCATGTAAGGCGTTCGTCCCATGGCAGTTTTTTACCTTCCGACCGGCGATCAAATATTACCAGATATGAAGGCGCGGATGCATCAACTGTATCACGGTATTTTGCTGTTTGG
>BOBI01000113.1 GCA_026002305.1 Spirochaetia bacterium | reverse complement strand
TGGTAGCACGGTAGACTCTGGATCTGCTTGTGAGGGTTCAAATCCTTCCTGGGGAAAAATCGTTAATTCTTTATGTGGTAAGGAGTTACGAGAGGACTACCCTACGGAGGGCGTTCTTAATCATTGCGTTATAACGAAAACGACACATAAAAACGACACATAACCGTTTTTCAATGCCGTTTGCAAGGATTAGGGAATGAAAAGCTTTCCGTTTTCGGTGTTCAAGCGGGCCAACCGCCCCTGTTTTTCGGTGTCGTTCAAGAATGAGGCGACCGGGGAATACTACCCCGCAATCAGCACCAGGCAGAAAACCTAGGCGGAGGCGGTAAAAACCGCCTTTGCTTGGCTGTGTGACGGGATACCCCAAAAGCGGATGCCCGTCAAGGTTCAAGACATGGCCCTTAAAGACGTGGCAAGAAAAATTAAAACCGGGACCGAGGCAGAAATATTATTATGCGAACTAAAACAGACGGGGTGGATAAAAAGCTACGTGCCGGCCGAATCTCCGGCAGCCCAGGACTTCGCCATGTTCCTATCTGACTTCTGGGATTGGGAAAAATCACCGTACATCAAAGAAAAGCCCCGCCCACGGGAAGGGCAGGGATGTTAAAAAGCCAAATAACACTCTTAGTATAACACATTTTCAAAAAGCTGTAAAAGACACGGAGAACGAAACTAAAGGCGTTATTGACGGCATAGTAACAATGAAGCTCTACTACGAAGCAAATAAATTGTTAAGGCACACCGTGCCGGTAACGAAAAAATACCGTGAAAAGAAAGAAGGTGTTTATGTTTAGCAATAAATACATTTCTTGGAGTGAAAAAACAGCTTTATGCAATCTGATGCTTTCTAAAAAACCGTCTAATCAAAAAATTGAGTTTACGGACGAGAGAAACAAGCTCATTTATAAATACTTGTCATGGTTTTGTATTCAAACGCCTTACGTAAATACAGAAAAGTTTATAACTTACATAAAAGAAAACGGCGCCTTGGAAAAGTCAGGTGGCTCTCATTATGTCCGCTCGGTATTCCGTGGCATACCCGAACAAGAGGAGTCCGATTTATGAATTCCACCGATGTAAAATCGTTTATCTTGTTTACCGATCAAGCAGCTTATCTGAAACGATTATCACTTGAGGAAGCGGGGCGGGTTATGCTTGCCGTTTTTAATTATGTTGAAACAGGGAACGTACCCGAGCTTGCCCCGCTGCCCGATATGGTTTTCTCACTCATAACAGACGCAATTAAACGCAACAAAATGAAGTATGATTCCATTTGTGAAAAGCGCAGAAATTCGGCGCTTGTAAAGTGGGAAAAATACAGACGTATACAACAAAATACAAAAAATGCAAATGCAGATTTTGTAGAGCCTTGCAGCCATTTAAACTATGATCCTGATCGTGATCGTGTACGTGATCGTGTACGTGATCCTGATAGTGAGAAAAACCAATACGGCGCTAAAGCGCCTGCTCTCTCTAAAAAGAAATTCACCAAGCCTTCACCACCTGAAATTCAAAACTACTGTTCACAGCGAAATAATAATATAGATCCTGATCAATTTTACAACTTCTACGAAAGCAAAGGCTGGCTGGTCGGTAAAACGCCCATGAAGGATTGGAAAGCCGCTATACGCACATGGGAAAATCGGGATCGCGACAAGACCGAAGGGAATCAGAATCTGGGGGTGGAATTGTGAGATTGCTCGACATTGAGGAGCGTTACCTCTGCTCTGTTATGAACGGCGGCGATATTCAAGACATTGTCTTAACATCAAGCAATGAAGGCAAGCACGATGTTTTGAAACGCGAGCGCATTGATCGCGGGGCGTTCTACATTCATGCCGGAGTTATTCAGGGCGGCGAGCGTATAAAGACGTTAGGCGATGAAGCCCCTGCCGCCGCCGATCTGGCAAATGAAATCCGCGACCTCCAAAAAAAAGAGGCAATACGCGAAGCTGTAAAAACAGTGGGCGGTAATCTGCCCTCAGAGATAATGCTGGATCGTTTGCGCGAGGAGCTTGATAAAATCAGCGCTACTACAGGCCGCTGTAAAATCATCAGCGGCAGGGAACTACAACAGGCTCCGTATGAAAACACCGAATTCATTGTCGATAAACTTTTGCCTGTCGGATTGACTGTTTTAAGCGGGGCGCCGAAGTCCGGCAAATCATGGCTGCTGTTATTACTTGCCGACATCATTACCGGCAAATTGCCAATGTTCCTTGGATTCGCTGTTCAAAAAGTGCCGTGCCTTTATTACACGCTTGAAGATTCCGCTAACCGCTGCAAATACCGGCTTAAAAAGATAGGCTCTTACTGGAGTGACAAAATGTATTTTTTAGAAAAAAGTCGCGGAGCGTATCAATTATTGCATGATATAAAAACAACACAGGCGCGGCTTGTTATCATCGACACGCTTGTGGCCTACGCGACAATAAAAGACAGCAACTCATATACCGAAACAACGGCACGTATACGCGAGCTTAAGGAGATTGCCGATTCAATGAAAGTTGCAATCGTTGCGGTTCATCATTCCCGAAAAAACACCGGAGATGGCGACTGGACAAACGACATCATCGGCAGTCAGGGAATTGTCGGGGCTGCCGATTGTATTATTTCGTTACAACGCAAACGCGGAGATAGCGCGGGTAAACTTGTCATTACAGGGCGCGATATTTCAGACAGCTATATCAATATTGTTTTTGATGATGGCGTATGGAGGCGGCAATGAGCATTGTAGCGGGAATGTATGCGCGACAGGAGCGCGAGCGCAAAGAGGAACAAGCGAAATATGAAAGAGAGATACAAAAAGACATCGACCCGCAAGGGTATTCATACTTTATGTATTTACGCGCTTGTATAGCATTGCAAAAATTGCCGGAGGGAATTTTCACCGGCAATGCGGGAATCTCGGCGGACGTGATCCGACAGGGCGGAAACATTCTTGATATGTATCATGCCGGTTGTGATTGCCTTTACGCTGCTCACTTAACGGACGATTTAGAAAAAGCAGATGCCGAACGTGTTATTAAGTCTTATAAAAAAAAGGATAAATATTAAAAATGAAAAAGACGCGGTTAAAATCAAATTGCAGCTCCATGAACAAATTACTATCCGCAAGCCAAACGGACGCAACAGCGCGGCTATACGAAGCTCTGCGGGGAGTTATGGATGTTATCCGTAGACGTTATACGGCGTGGAGTAAGGCAAACGGCAGGGAAGCCGGACGCGGTGGGCTAGAGTGATGCTATTTTATAGCAAGGAAATAGCATGAACACGCCCGGTGATTTTAAAAAAGGCGACCCCCGATGCTGGCGCAAGGGCAGACCAAAAAAGGGCACGGCATTATCGGATATCTTGCGGGATCGGGTAGACGGCAAGGCAAGAGAAAGCATTGAACTAAACACCGGCTATGAGCTTGACGCGAAGCTCACGGCTATTTTGGGGAGTAGAAAATGAAATGTGAAACTAATTTACAGCTACATGAGGCGCTGGGTGCGCTCATCGAGGGAAGCACCGGAACAGAGAGGGCGGCGCTCATAGCAATCCGTGAATATACAGATGAGCGACTGCCGACGATACCGACCGAAGGAGAACGGCGGGTAGCAGAAATCATAGCGGGTTTAAGTGCCGAACACCATGACTGCGGCCGACTGCCCGCTTGAACGGCATGGCAGTTATAGCGACGTTTAACCGGAAACGACGCCCCGAACGTGGACGGACAAAGCCTTGCATTGACAATGAGCGGTATACAAACACTGCGATTTATTCGGTCGTTGTCTCTTCCGGCAAATACTCCATGATGCCCCACTATTTTATATCCTGAAGGTTCACAAAACTTGACGGGTCGGCATCGCAATCTTTCCCCCACTCCATTGTCATTTTCTAACCTCCGTGTATGTCGCCCCGATATTTCAGGACTCTGTTATTATCCCCGCAAACTGCGGGGCGGGGAGGCTTGCGCCCCCTTATCCCATGTCTTACACCGCCAGCTTGATTCGCGCTCCGTAGATGTCGCCGCCGGTAAACCGGATTTCCGCCCTTTATTTCGGTAACGCCCCGACAAGGCGGGTATACTATTTAGGCACGTAGCCCAGCCGGTAAAGCCCCTTACCCCATTGAATGCCGACCATGACAGTCAGCGCGTTAGGGTCTACTGGGTTTTCAGGTTCCGGCACTATGAACGCCCTTACCTGATCGGGGCGGTAAGCCATAAGGCGGCGGATAGCCTCTTGGCGGTTGCCTAATGTAACGCCCTTAACCTCCATGCGGACAGCGCCGTTTTGCACGATAAACCAAGCCATCTCGAATGCCTCTTTACGGCTCATTCTGCCAGCCAGCTTGTTCCCCAACGTCATTACCCTTGACCTTATTTTACTGATGTTCATTTGTTTTAACCTTCCTTAATAAATTAACTATAATATAAATATATTCACTATTTAATTATTTGTCAAGTATTTTTATCATTTTTTTATTACTTTCTTAATTTATTATTGACGATATTCATTTTATAGTTTATATTTGAATTCGGATGCTTTTTGGAGGAAATATGCCGCTTACTGGGGGAGAAAAAATAAAGATTATTTTAGGTCGGCGGGGTATGACGCTTGCCGATCTTGCAGAAAAAACAGAGCAATCTAGCCCTAACCTGTCGAACAAGATGACACGTGATAATATTTCCGAAAAGGAATTGAAAGAGATTGCCACCGCCTTGGACTGTTCATTTGATACGGTTTTCAAAATGAACGATACCGGAGAGGAAATTTAGCCGTGCAAGTAAGGCTACACCCCATACCGGGGAAATACCTTGATCGCCTAAACGAACCGGATAAGGGACACATTAAAGCCGCCCTAGCCGGACTTGAACATGAACCCCCGGAGGGGGATATAAGACCGGTGGCAGGGCAAGCGAGAAGTTTCCGTCTAAAGGTTGGAAGTTACCGGGCTTTATTCCGGTATAGGGATAATGATATTTTTGTTACGCATATTGATCCGCGTGGACAAGTGTACAACAAAAAAAACAAGGGGGGCAAAAGATGACCGCTACCGTTTTAAGAAAAGAACTACACACCATGACTGCGGCCGACTGCCCGCTTGAAC
>BOBI01000112.1 GCA_026002305.1 Spirochaetia bacterium | reverse complement strand
GACACCCCAAGTTGATTTAACAATATCAACACCGGCTTACCCTGTGGGTACCACCGTCCGTCTGACTTTTGATGATTGGGTTACCACGCCCTCCGATGCCGAATTTTTTGTTGATACCCGGCGTTGTTGTTACAGCCTGTGCCGACGCTTTATAAGGTGCGGGCGGCATCGCGGGGGGGCGGCGCCGGAGGCTGGTATACAGGCGGCTGATAAATCTGCTGCGGGCTCTGCCTTTGTTGCACCGCAGGAGGAGGCACGCTGTAAACCTGCTGCGGACTCTGTCTTTGCTGCACCACAGGAGAAGGCACGCTGTAAATTTGCTGCTTTTGATACTGCATACTTTCCTCGGGAGGCTGAGCATCCCACCGGTTCGAATAATTGTCCAGCTGCCGTGCATAACTATTGTCAGGCTTTTTACCCGGATAAAAAACATTGGTGAATGCTTCTTTTCCTACTTCGGGCAATGTTACCGCACGGGAAGAAGCATTGTACAACCGATCTATAAACACATTGATTGCCCGTCTTATGCGGTCAATTTCTTCCGGTTTAAGCGAGGAGCTGCAATCAAGCACCAAATAAACAAGCGCCGATTTTCTCTCATGCTGAATGGTCGATGCTTTTTTAATCGAGAATTCGCTGTTTGACTGCCAGCCCATAGCCTCTTCGCCCGGCTGAATGTACCATTGTTTAATGTTCTGCGCGGAGAATTCATTGTTTACGGTAACAACATATTCAACACCGTTGCTTACACGCCTTCCTGTCAAGCGCGGAACATTGTTAAGCGCAACACCTGACGATTTAATATTGCTGAGTATATAACTGTTATCGGTCCAGCCCACACGGGCATCAACAAAAAATTCGGCATCGGAGGGCGTGGTAACCCAATCATCAAAAGTCAGACGGACGGTGGTACCCACAGGGTAAGCCGGTGTTGATATTGTTAAATCAACTTGGGGTGTCCATACATTCAAACCATCGGCTATTGCGAGCAGGTTTTCCTCCACCCCGGAAAGATCATCAAGGTTAGCGACATAGCCCTGCCCGGAAGACAGCGACTGCAGGGTCTGCAAAAAATCACTTTCATTTTGAACATCACGCCCGCGTATACCGATGGACCACGCGTTAATCGGCTTGCCGGCAATCCGCCTGCTCTGTAATTGCTGGCTAATATAAGCGCGGTATCCCGTTCCCGAAGAAGAATGTCTAAAATCGCGACCCTCAAGCGGCGCAAACGCCGCATCGGTAGAACTCGTATCAATACCATCGGTAAAGGTAATTATGGAAACAGAATCAATATTCGCAGGCAGCCGCCCCGCCTTTTCAAGCTCTGTTAGCCCTGCAATGGCCTTATGTTCGGCATAGTAAAGCGCGGTTCCGTAACTTGACTGCGGCACATACCCCAGCGCTAAATGTTCCAGCAAAACCTGCCTGCCCGCCGGATCCAGCAGTACCATCGCGCTGCTTCCATTAGGATTTTGCGTTAAATCTGTAGCTTGTCCAGCAAAAACAACCGCTCCCAAATAAATACCGTCGTTTACCGCGCCCGTATTTGTGTTGTAGCGTGCGTTTGTCGCATTTGACGGTTTTGGCGGCAGGTTTGTTCTTACCGTACCCCGCGTGTCCGCATTAGCTGACGGTACCGTCCGTTGATTAGCATAAACAACGGAAGGCTCGGGAAGCGTATCGGGATCGTTCACAAAATAAGAAGACGCGATCTGCGCTTCCATTTCCTTATCGGCTATCCGCATAGGTTTTGTGCCGGGAAGCTCTTTGTTTATTTCTACCGATTCAATCTTGTAAAAGTAGTTTGAAAGAGGCAGTTCTAATTCACTGTCTAGTACCGAAGTAATACCGGGATTAACCTGCAGCATAATCGCGTAAGTTTTTTCCTCACGGTTGACACGGTACAATCCGTATTTCGACCTTTCCGGCGATTTTACATTGCTCCAATCCAATAGAATGAGACGCGAATTCTCCGAAGGGGTGCGTACATTTAAAGACGGTTGATTTCCACCTCCTGCCCAAGCACCCAAAGCAAGACCGAACATAAGCAGCACAAAAAGACGCTTTTTAATTCCGTTTTCAATCATATTGTTTCTTCCAAACATAAATTCCCCCTCCCAAGAATAAAAAAGTAGGGTATACCTCTCTGTTTATCGGCAAAATTTATAAAAATTTTCAAAAAAGTTGATCTTCCACCGTCCCCGTGTCAAATGCGGATCGGTTTCCCGGGCAGATTGTATAGTGCTTTTAATTCTGCACGCCGATCCAAATACATTTTTTTCTGCCTTTAACACAAAAACGGCGTGCGCCCCCGCTCCAAATACATTTTTTCTGCCCTTAACACAAAAACGGCAGGGCGGTCAAAGAACACATTGCTCCGCGTTAGTGCTATCTGGACGTCATCTTTATTTTGATCACCAGTGGCGCTTTAACCAGCATTTACGCAATACGCTACGCAATGCAACCTTTGACCGCCCTGCCGCCTATATAGCAAAAGCAGAAAAACGTATTTGACGCTAACACAGGGAAGAAACAGGCAGCCCCATCCATTCCGCAATGGAACCTGCGAGCGTTTGCATCATAGTACCAATTTCAGAACAGAATGCACCTCTGCTTTTGTCGGGTAATTAAGCCAAAGGGCACACGCCGCCTTTACCCCCAAAAGCAGAAAAACGCATTTAACGCTAACATAGGGAAGATCAATTGATAATTAACAAAAGAAGCCTCCTTCCACTTCGCGTTTCACGCAAGACCGCAGGGAAATTTAGAAAATTTACATACAAAAGCTCCGCGTCCTTTACGCACAAAAAAAGTGCCTGGCACCGATCAGGCAGAAAAAAACCCCCGCACCAAACGGCGCGGGGGGTTGGGTTAGCAGATAGTTTTGTTAGGCTGTTTTATTTGACACAGAAAGCAGGGGCAACGCCACGAGCCGAACTCGCGCTGTTAAAGTGGGGAACACCACCGTTGACAAGACAAAAGTCAGACGCGGTAGCGGCACGGGGTGAAGCCAGCCAATACATGTTAGTAGCGCCATTTTTTCTGGGAGCAATATGATCTGTATAAAATCCCGTAAAACTTGTTTGATTCGCAGCAGTCTCAACGTCAATTACCGAATATGGGCCATTAGGAGTATAGGGAGGGTCCCCAAACATCTCCCGTTCAGTTGGCAGCCATAATCTGTCGGTAATTGTCTGTGGGACCGGGACCGGCGTTACGCCTCCCCTGCTTGCCACAACGCGGTTTGGCGCCCAAAGAACCTCATAGGGCACTCCCGCGTCTATCAAACCTGTTAAAAAATTACCCCCGCTGCCGCTAACAGGAACCAGATATTTTCGCATTGTACTGTTTAAATAGCCGGTTGAATTGATGTTGCTATTATTCATCTTATGTTTGCCGGGGATATTTTGAAAATGAAACACCACGTGCGGCATGTTGTTGCCGTTATAACCGTTAAATGAATTGATGCCCACCACAATAAGGCGCAACAATTTGCCGTATGCGGTACCACCTGCGGTAACATTGGTATTTGTTGCGTCAATGTGTCCGTAATTTAAGTCTGTCTCATAGTTTGTATCTCCCTCAACATAAAGTGAATGTAGGTCAATATAGTCGCCTAGTTTGATAAGATTCCCAATGGTAGTAGGGTTGTTCTGGATATAATCGTGCAGCGCGTTAAAGACATCCGTTACTTTGTCCGCGCTGTTCACCGTTACGTCAATGTCGAATCTGGAGGCAATGCTTGCGGACGAGGAGCTTGGAGTAGGCGTACTCGACGGTGTAGCCGTGGGTGAGGCGGACGCTGTCGGCGAGGCTGCTGGTGAACCCGACGGTGTGGCAGTTGGCGAGGCGGACGCTGTAGGCGAGGCTGCTGGTGAACCCGACGGTGTGGCTGTTGGCGAGGCGGACGCTGTAGGCGAGGCTGCTGGTGAACCCGACGGTGTGGCTGTTGGCGAGGCGGACGCTGTAGGCGAGGCTGCTGGTGAACCCGACGGTGTGGCTGTTGGCGAGGTGGACGCTGTAGGCGAGGCTGCTGGTGAACTCGACGGTGTAGCCGTTGGTGTGTCTGTCGGATCAGGTTCCGGTGAGTCTGTCGGTTCCGGTGCCGCTAAAAAGGCGCGCACGGGCCGGACATAATGTGTGCCGTATTTGTTGCCGTAGTAATATATATCCCCGTTATCGAACCTCTGGTACCAGGCTTCGTCATTAGCATCCTGATTCTGCGAGGACGACCAGTAGAAGCTGTCGGCAAAATCGCCGCTTATAACGGCCCTGTTTTCGTACATCGCGTTAAGTTCCCCGCTGCTTGGAAGAAACCAGTCGGTAAAGCCGTTAAGCTCGTAACCTGTAGCAGCCTTTGCCGCCGGTGCGTCCGGATCCGCCTTTAATATAAAAGTAGTATTTGCCTCGCCTTTGCCTATATCAACGGAAAATTCCCCGTCCAGGTGAACATCTTTATAACCATCCGATGCCCATGCGAACAGCCCCGGAACATCCTGGGGGGCCGCTTCAAGGTAATCCCAATCCCTGTAGGTATCAGGGTCATCATTAACAAAGAATACTGTTCCGCCGGCGGGGCCCTGCTCGCCTATTAACCACGGCTCGTCCGGAGCATGGGTTACTACCGGGGTAGGTTCCACGGTGCCAATGGTTACGGAGGCGTTTTTTACCCCCGAATAACCCGCGCGGCTAACGGTTACCCTTATTATCGAGTTATCATCATCCTCCGCAACCGTATAAGTCGGACTTGTGCCGATAACCGCGCTGCCCTCCTTACTGTTTGTCCATTTATAAGCTATGGCGCCCGAGCCGCCCAGCGCGGATGTTTTTGCCGTTAATTTTCCGTCGACGGCTTTTGTCCCCGTAATGGAAACGCTTCCCGTTAAAGCGGGAAGTTTGCCGGAATCCTCATCCATGGCGTCGGTCTCGCCCGCGGGCTGCGAGCAGCCAATAAAAATTGCCATGGCTATAACCGTAACGAGACCGCCTAATAATAAAAATTTCTTCATAAAATAACTCCTTTAGTATGAAAGTATATAAAAAAGCCGTTACCCGCAAAGAAACGGGAATCCGGCGGCATTACAAAAATTGACGTGAATATAACTATCGGCTGGCTTG
>BOBI01000111.1 GCA_026002305.1 Spirochaetia bacterium | reverse complement strand
CGCAACGGATATTTTATCGGTTCGGGACCAATAGAAAGTGCAAACAAGGTCGTGGTTCAGCGGCGGTGTAAGCAATCCGGTATGCGGTGGAACCTGTCAAACGCAGGATTCATGCTTTCGTTGCGCTCAAAAGTTGAGAGCGGGCTTTGGACTAGCACTGCAAACAGGCTTTTGTCGACCGCCTAAAAACACTCGATTTTTTGGTGCACCCGCCGGACGCTTGTCAAGCCAAAGTGCTTGGAGCGGCGGCGCGGGGTTGCGTCCTTTTTTGCCTTCATTTGCCTTGCAAACAGGCAAACAGTGTTATAAAATGGATAAGTCTTATTAAATTCTATTTATGGAGGTCTTATGATTATTTTAGTATTGAATTGCGGCTCCAGCTCCGCAAAGTATCAGGTTTATGATTGGGATAAAAAAGATGTGCTCGCTGTCGGGGTTGTGGAGAAGGTAACTTTTGACGGTTCGTGGATTGAGCACAAACCAAAGGGCAAAGAGGAATTTACTTTAAAGCAGAACTGTCCGGATCATACCGCGGCGGTCGAGCTTATTCTAAAAACGCTTACCGATAAAGAGCACGGTGTTATGTCCGACATGAGCACGATTAAGGCTGTGGGGCACCGCGTTCTGCATGGCGGCGATAAATTCACCAAATCGGTTATTGTTGATGATAAAGCGCTTGATGTTTTCGAGCAGGTTAAGGATCTTGGCCCCCTACACATTCCGGCTAATATAATGGGTATTGTCGCGGCAAAAAAGGTTCTGCCGGATGTTCCGCACTGCGCCGTTATGGACACTGCTTGGCACCAGACAATGCCGCCGGAACACTTCCTTTACGCGGTACCCTACGAATGGTACGAGAAATATTCTGTGCGCCGTTATGGTTTCCACGGTACATCGTTCCTCTATGTGGCAAAACGTGCCGCCGTGCTTCTTGGCAAAGACCCTACAAAGACAAACCTTATTATCTGCCACATTGGAAACGGCTCATCGGTATGTTGTGTAAAAGACGGCTGCAGCTACGATACATCAATGGGTATTACCCCGCTTGAGGGTCTTATTATGGGCACACGCGCCGGCGATATGGATACGGCTACCGCGTTCTACGTTATGCGCAAAGCCGGAATGAGCGCCGTCGATATGGAAGCAACCCTTAACAAGAAATCGGGTTTGCTGGGCATTACCGGCAAATACAACGACCGGCGCGACATTGAAAAAGCCGCAAAAGAAGGCGATCAACGAAGCAAGTTAGCGGAAGAAATGGAATCGTATCGCGTGCGTAAATACATTGGTTCATACTTGGCGGCTCTTGGCGGAAAATGCGACGCCGTTATTTTTACAGCCGGTGTGGGCGAGTTCTCCGGACACCTGCGCAAAAAGTTTACAGAGGGGCTGGAAGGAATCGGTATTGAGCTTGACGACAACGCTAACAACATGGCGCACAGCCGCAACGGCGAGTTCATTATCAGCACCGATAAATCAAAGGTGCCGATATACGTAATCCCCACAGACGAAGAGCTTGTTATGACTGAAGACGCATTCGCCCTCATGGAAGGAAAATACGATGTTCACACTAAATTTAAATATTCATTCCAAGACAAAAACTATGTAAATAAAGCCCGTGCGGAAGGTCTAAAAAAGGATTTGGCAAAAGACCCCAACTTAAAGAAAATTGTTGCCAAAAACTCTTGGGCGCCCGCTTTGAATGAAGTAGGCTAGCGGTTCCGGCGCTCTTCGGCAGATTTACATTGAATGCAAAGAAGGGCGTAGGGAATTGCTTCCAACCTGTCATTGGGAATGCGCTTACCGCATTTCATGCAGAGTCCGTATTTACCCTGTTTTATGCGGGTAATTGCGGACTCTATTAATTTAAGCCTGTTAAGTTCTTTGGAACCAACGGCTTCTATCATTTTCCGGTCAATATCGTCGGAAGCCACATCGGCTAAGTCTTTCGGCGCCATGCCTTCGACGATTTCCTTAAAATCCTTGTTACTTTCGACAAGTTTATCGATAATTTCAGCCTTAACCGCAGTTAAAGCCTGCTCCATCTTCTTTGTAAAATTCTTTTCCATTACGTTACCTCTCTTCTATGGTAGATAAAGTGGAAGGAGTATAGCATAGGCGCTTTTATTTGTCTATGGTAAATTTGAAAAATGTCAAGCCAAAGTGAAAAATTCGTTAAATTATAAAACTACGGATTATAAGCCGATAATAAACCATGAAAAATTTTAACCATACTTTGTTGATTTTTGTTACCATTACTTTGCTTTTTTCATGCTCCAGTACGTCGAAAGCAAATATTTATATGCCTGCGCCTACGACCCCCAAAAAGGCTGCGCACGAAAAGCCGGAAAAACCTGTTAAGCCGGTGCCGCCCTCGCCGGATTTGATTTTGGGGAACGGTACGGTAGCGGGCGAAAAACTTGCCGCCTTTTTGTTAAAGTCCAACCCTCGCCTGGATAAGCCGTTTGTCGATGAATTCGCAAAAATATATATTGAGGAAGCGGCGATTGAAGGGGTTAATCACGATGTGGCGTTTTCCCAGATGTGTTTGGAAACCGGCTTTTTATCTTACGGCGGCCTTGTAACGCCCGACATGAATAATTTTTGCGGGCTTGGCTCTATAGGCCCGGGGCAGGAGGGCGAGCGGTTTCCATCACCTGAAATTGGTGTGCGCGCGCAAATTCAACACTTAAAGGCTTACGCAACCGACGAGCCGCCTAAACAAACCCTTGTTGACCCGCGCCACCGCTGGGTTCGTTACGGCAGCGCCCCTACAATTTATGCCCTTGCGGGCACTTGGGCAGCCGACCGCGAGTATGGCCGCAAGCTCAAAAATATTTTAGACAACCTTTACGCGGCGTCTTTCGGATCGTAATACTACCAGACCTATCCCACAGCCTTATTACACACTGTCATTTATTAGGAATTGTTACTATAACTTATCATTATATATAGAATTAGTCAATACACCTGCTGACATTTTCTAATATATTTTAACACTGATTTTGATGTATTATTATCAAATATTGCTATCACTAACGCTGTCATTTGAAGAAAACAAAAAACAGTAGCTATGAGAAAGAATAAAAAAGAGCAAAATATACCGAAAGCCAAAAAAATCAGCCCGTGCTTGTGTATGCAATATCTTCAGAAAATATTTCGTTATATAATCACAACTTACAGCGCTTTGTAGTATGACAATTATTATGACATGCTAGACAAAAATATTCCCTCACCTCTAGCATTATTTGACAGACATTCTGTGCTATATTCAAATAATGATGAAAGCAAAGAAAAGCCAACCCCGTACAAGCCTCCCGCGAATCTACTTTATCGACAGCAAAATTGCCGCCGGAAGCTACCCTAACTCAACACTGCTCGCCCGCGAATGGGAGACCAGCATATCCACAATAAGCCGCGACATCGACTTTATGAAGAACCAGCTAGGCGCGCCAATCAAATACGATACCTCGCGGCGCGGTTACTATTATGCCGAAAAAACCTACCGTCTACCGGCGGGCTTTACCACAGGCGAGGAGATGCTCGCTCTCGGCCTTACCAAAAATATGCTCGACCTTTACAAAGACACCCCGATTTACGAGGCAGCCAATCACCTTTTTGAAAGCATCACCGCGCCGCTGCGTACAGGCGGCGGACAGCAATGGTACGAAAACCGCCTTGTTGTGCCGCCTTTTCCATCGTCAACAATACCGCTTGCAACATGGGACATCGTAACCAGCGCGTTACGCGAGAACCGCGTCATCACCTTTAATTACAAAGGCATTTACAACACAGATGAGCAAAGCCGCAGAGTCCGTCCATATCAATTATTGTTTGATACCGGCGTCTGGCACCTTTACGGATTTGCCGAAGAACGAAATGCGCCGCGAATGTTTTCACTGTTACGCATGACAGATATTGTTTTAACAGATGAAACATTCAAACTGCCAAAAGATTTTGATTTTCGTCGGCGCGTAGACGGCAGCACTTTTGGCGTTTTTGTTGACGATAAAAAATATCACTTTCGCATAACATTCTATGCCGAATCCGCATTATGGATACGAGAACGAAAATGGGCTGGCGATCAAAAAATCGAAGAATTCGATTCTGAAAAATCACGCGGCATCATCATTGATTTTACAAGCTCACAATTCGCCAAAGTTTTGGAGTGGACACTCTCATACGGCTGTGATGCAAAACCGCTTGAGCCAAAAAGTTTAGTCGATTTGTGGCAGATGAATGTACGCGAGATGGGAAAGATGTGTGATATCTAGCAAAGGAGGCAAAGTAAAAATGATCTGCGACGAATGTAACAAAGAAATACCGGAAGATTTTCTTATTTGCCCTGAATGTTGGCCGCAAGAAAAACTCCCCGTATCTGATCCGGAACAGGCACAAGAGCAAGCACCTACAAAAAATGACCAATTAAATAAATATTTTCTTGATCGCGCCGATATGTTTTTTGCACAACATGATTACCAAAAATCTATTGAGTGTCTTTCAAAAGTTATTCAGTTAGGTTTCCCATACAGAGCCGCATATATTCTTCGCGGCTTTGTTCATCACTATTTTGATAATAATATAAAGGCAATCAAAGATTACACATCATGTATATATTACTTTCCCAATAAAGCCACACCTTATTTGTTACGCGGCGATTCATACAGAGAACAAGGGTATTATGATATGGCAATATGGAACTACACAGAAGCAATTAAACTTGGTAAAAAATGGGAGGATAGTTGCTTTAATTGTTACGATGCTTATTTTGGCCGTGGAATTGCCTATTTCAACAAGTGGATGTTAAAAAAAGCAATTGCCGACTTTACTAAAGCAACACATCACCCAAGCAAAAAAACATTAGCCTTTCATTGGCGCGGACGTTGTTATTTTACAGTGGCAGATATTTGTCGTGATAAAAATATGTATATTGATGAAATAAAATTTTGTGCCAATGATTATCATGATGATGAAAGTTATATTTCATTGTTGCTGGATAAAGCATTACGCGATCTTCTAAGAGCATATAAAATCAAATCCTACGACGGTAGTTTTTATTTTGATCGCGCTCTTATTTATTACGGACAGGGTAAGTGTGAACTTGCTATTACTGTACTGCCTAAGCGGAACTTGCCGTTTTTAACGGTAGCTTATTAGGTGGTTCGGAGCGCGGCGGTTTGGTTTTGCCAGTAGCTCCGTCTGTTAATATTTGCAGTATGCAGTTTTTCCCTGC
>BOBI01000110.1 GCA_026002305.1 Spirochaetia bacterium | reverse complement strand
CGCCTCAAAACCATACCGGAATATCCTAATCATCATATCGGCATCAAAATTAATTTGCGCCTCAATTTGATATGTAACGCCGTTAATCCTTAAAACCGTATCGCGTATGAGGTTTTTTAAATCTTCATTCACGGTTTCTTTATCTAGGTAAGTTATCTTGCTATCCGGTGGATATTTGGTGCTGAAAAGTCCATTGATAAAAGAGATAACCGCCTTATTTGACAGATGCAAAAGGTCTTTGAAAAGAAGATCGAAAACCTTGGCGGTTGTTCGCTTTGGCTTTGGCTTCTTTGTTATTTTTCTAGCCATGCCTTATTGTCGGTGGTTTCGTACAAAGTTAATAGTATGGTTCTCAATCTGTAGTAACCCATATTAATAAAATATCTAGATCGGGACTTCTTTACCCTGCCCACGACGAACTTGCCGTAATAGGGGATAGGGTATAAGGTGGTATACCGGTAGACCAACCAAGCATGGTAATTAACAAAGAAGCCCCCGTCCATTGCGTGTAATGGCTTCGCCCTTGCTCTGTAAGGAAATTCATTGTACGTGTGCGGCGCAAGCCGCCCATTGCGTGTAACGCAGTGGGCGGAGGCCTCTTTTGTTAATTGTTAATTGATCTTCCCTATGTTAGCGTCAAGCCCTCCCGTTCCCGCGTTATGTGCCAGATATGGCGTGCGGTTTATGTGGCGTGTGCCCTTTGGCTTAATTACCCGGCAAAAACAGAGGTGCATTCTGTTCTGAAATTTGTACTATGATGCAAACGCTCGCAGGTTCCATCGTGAAGCGTGAAGGATGTATTTGTTCGGGAAAATTAGTACGAATGGGGGAAACAGCTATCGCTGTTTTTCCATGTTTTTAAATCCAATATGCTCCTGCGTTATGTCGGTTAAACCGCTACTGGCGATTAAGAAAAAGATAACGTCCGAATAGCACCAACGCGGAACGATGGGTTCTGCGAGCGGCTTGCCTAATTGTACTAATCTTCAAGTTTAAAAAGCACCTCTGCATCTGCCGCAATATACAGCCAAAGGGTTTTTGTCTTACAGACCGCACGCCGTTTTTGTAGATAAGGCAGGAACAGGAGAGCTTGGAGCGGGGTGGGTGGAGAAAATTTTCTATGCGTTTATCGTGTTTATGACTTGCTTTTCACATATTCACAAATAATATTTGCCGTTTGTTCTTCACCGATGGAACTGTCTATGCTCAATTCATACTGTGAGAAATCACCCCAAGTTGTACCTGATACGTGTTTATGATAGACAGATCGTGCGGCATCTTGTTTTGCAATATTTTTACGCGCTTCTTCTTCGCTGTCGCCGTAGACATTTACCGTCATTTTTATTTTATAGGCAAGGGGCGCGTGAATAAAAACACGAACTACATTTTTACGGTCACGCAAAATATAATCTGCTGCACGTCCAACAATCACGCATGAACCGGCATCTGCAATTTTCACAATTGCGTTATTTTGAGCAATAATTGCCTGTTGTACAATTTCAGTGTCCATATACATATTGCGAAAACCGTCAGGGGATTCTTTATTGATGCTTGATATAAATTCCGCAGAAAGACCGCTGTCGTGTCCTGCAAGAGTCGTCATTTCTTTATAATAAAAAGGAATGTTCAATTTTTCTGAAACAAGTTTACCAATACGCTGTCCGCCTGATCCATGTTGGCGTGAAATTGTTATAATTATACCTGCGTGCGAAGTTTGTAATTCCGTATTATCAAGCGCCGCAGTTTTTGCATCTGCACCTTTGTCTAAATTCCTCATGATGCGCATTACTACGATGGCGGTTATAAGCATCGCAACAATATCAGCGCTTGGGGCAGCCCAAAAAATTCCACGAACACCAAAAAACACTGGAAGTATGCAGCTAAAAATAATCAGAAGAATAACATCACGTATCATTGCAAGCGGAATTGCCGCAGCGGGTTTTCCTACCGACTGCAAAAATATAGCGCAAGCTTTTTGAACACAGGTAAATATAATAAGGGCAAGGTATATGCGAAGACAACTTACAGCAAAATTTGTATATGGTTCCCCGTCACTGCCAAAGGCTGCAATAAATACACCCGGTATAGATTCAAATAAAACGGTGGCAATGGCGCTTACCGCGAATGTCCAAAACAGGACATATTTAAAAGCCTCGCGCACCCGTTTATAATTTTTCGCGCCATAGTTAAAACCTATAACAGGCTGCGCACCTGCGGCGACCACATGAAAACTTCTTCCGATTTGGGGCTGCCTCTCGTGGGGATTGGGCTTTTATACCGCGAGGGGTATTTTCAGCAGTACCTTAACGCCGATGGTTTTCAACAGGAATCTTACCCTGAAAACGACTGGTATAATATGCCGGTTGAACGAAAGCTGAATAGGGAAGGCAAGCCGCTTACCATTTCGGTGGATTTAGCGGGGCGTCAGGCGACGGCTCAAATTTGGGAAGTTAGGGTCGGGCGCAGTTTTCTTTACCTGTTGGATACCAATATTGACGAAAACCCGCCGGATTTCCGCAATATAACGGCGAGCCTTTACGGCGGCGATAAGGAAAACCGTATTAGGCAGGAAATTCTTTTGGGTGTCGGCGGTATCCGCGCTTTACGTGCGCTTGGCATAAATCCGGGCGTTACCCACATGAACGAAGGTCACGCGGCGTTTTTAAGTCTGGAGCGCCTACGCGAGTTAATGACCGAAAAGCATTTTACATTTGCCGAAGCACGCGAGGCAATTTGGCCTACAAATATATTTACAACACATACGCCGGTTCCAGCCGGTAACGAGCGTTTTGATATTCCGCTTATGGAAAAATACATGAAGCCGTGGACGGGTATTTTAGGGCTTCCATGGAAAGATTTCTTGGGACTTGGACGGGAAAACGTAAATAACGATTCCGAGACTTTCTGTATGACCATTTTAGCGTTAAAACTTTCCGCCTACGCCAACGGCGTGGCGCGCTTACACGGCGAGGTTTCCAGACAAATGTGGAAGGGCCTGTGGCCCGGCCTTCCGCTTGAGGAAGTTCCGATAAGTCATGTAACAAATGGCGTTCACCCGAAAACATGGGTTACAAGCAGCATGAGTTCCCTTTTAGGCCGGTATTTTGGCCCTCATTTTGAGGAAAAGCCCGAAGACCTTTCGGTTTGGAAGCGCATGGAGCGCATTTCCGACGAGGAATTATGGCGCACGCATGAAAGACGGCGCGAACAGCTTGTGGTTTTTGTCCGCGACAGGCTTAAAAAGTACTACAAACGTTCAGGCGCGGTGGAAAGTCATGTTCGCGAAGCCGAAGATGCCCTTTCGCCTTATGCCTTAACGCTCTGTTTTGCACGCCGCTTTGCCACATACAAACGCGGCAACCTCCTGTTACGCGATCCGGAGCGCCTGTTAAAGCTGCTGCGCAGTACCGACAGGCCGCTCCAACTTATTTTTGCCGGAAAGGCTCACCCGCACGATATTCCGGGCAAAGAGCTTATCCGCAGCCTTGTCCACTTTGCAAAAGAGTATGATGTTACAAGCCGCATCGTTTTTGTGGAAAATTATGACATGACCGTGGCGCGTTATTTAACATCGGGTGGCGATGTGTGGCTAAACACCCCGCGCCGGCCAATGGAGGCAAGCGGCACAAGCGGCATGAAGGCGGCAATGAATGGCGTTATCAACTGCTCAATATTAGACGGCTGGTGGGACGAGGCTTATAGTCCAAATGTCGGCTGGGCTATCGGCAACGGCGAATTCTACAGCGACGAAAATCTTCAGGATGATATAGAAAGCAACGCGCTCTACGATCTTATTGAGCAGGAAATTGTTCCCCTTTTCTATTCGCGCGGACGCGACGGGTTGCCCCGCGAGTGGATAAAGAAAATGAAAATGTGTATGCAGGAAATCGGCGCGTCAATGTCCAGCCACAGGATGTTGATGGATTATTCAAACAAATTCTACATTCCGGCGCTCAAAAATTATCAGCGTATTGCCAAAACCGACTGCAGCGAGTCCAAAGACCTTGCCGCTTATTTTACCAAACTGAACCGCTCGTGGAGTAGTATTAAAATTGGCGGGGTAAGCTCCAACGCAAAGCCGGTTATGCTGCGCGGGGATTATCTTACCGTAAACGCCTACATTGAGCTTGGCGAGTTGCAACCGGGTGAAGTTCTTGTGGAGCTATACCACGGACACATTGCCAGTGTTGGAGGCAAAATTGAAAACGCAGAACACACCGAGATGAAGAGCGTTGGCAAAGAAGGCAACGGTTATAAGTATCAGGTGCGTATCGAATGTTCACAAACAGGTAACCAGGGCCACACCGTGCGAATTTTACCCAAACACACCGCGTTGGTACATCCATACCGCTACGACTTTATCAAGTGGGCGTAGTGTAAGGCTAATTACAAGACGCCTGCCTTAAACCAATCCGTTAGGCGAAGTTAGAGGCAGGCATTTTTTTTGAACGGAAAAGGGAGGCATTTTCACTTTGGCTTGACAAATTGCTGTTGTGTGATTGACAAAATAATTTCATTCCGGTAGATTTTAATAGTTAGCATATTTTGCCTTCGGTTTTCAGGTAACTTTCCACGTTTTGACTTATCCAAATCAAAACGTAAATAGATTCCACACAGAATAATTTTTTCTCATTCTATAGGAGTCTAAAATGGAAACTATTAAAACGCTCGGCTCGGACGAGCTAACGTCAACCGCGCAGAACAACAACTATCTTTTAACGTCGCCGGTAAAAAAACTTTTACCAAAGTTCATTATCCCGTGCGTTATTTCACTTATTATCTCGTGCCTTTACAACATCGTTGACCAAATATTTGTAGGTAATATGATTGGTTATTTGGGCAATGCGGCAACCGGTATCATATTCCCGATTACCGTTATTGGTTGGGGATTGGCATTGCTCTTTGGCGATGGTGCTGCGGCTTTTTTAAGTTTGGCGCAGGGTAGCGGGGAATCAAAAAATCTTGGGCGCACCCTTGCAAACAGTCTTTTATTTTCGTTTTTAACAGGTTTGGCATTGACACTATTATGCTTTGTCTTTGGCGATAAATTGTTTTACGCTCTAGGGGCAACAGAGGCAACAATTCAGTATGTACGCGATTATGGTTATCCCATTTTTATAATGATCCCGCTTGCCCTTGTGCAAGTTACATTTACAGGAATTATCCGTGCAGACGGTAACCCTAAATATGCGATGATCTCGATGATAGTTGGCGCTGTCATAAATATTGTTTTTGACCCTATTATGATTCTTGCCTGGGGCATTAAAGGCGCCGCTTATGCGACAATTTTGGGTCAGTTTGTAAGTTTTTTAAT
>BOBI01000109.1 GCA_026002305.1 Spirochaetia bacterium | reverse complement strand
GATTCAATTTTTGAAACATCAAGAATTTCGTTTATAATCTGAAGCAGTGAATGGGATGTTTTTTTTATGTCTGAAAGATACTGCCGCTGTGTTACGTTCATATTTTCTATGGACATAAGCTCGCTCATACCGATAATCGCGTTCATAGGCGTCCGTATTTCGTGGCTCATTGAAGCTAAAAAAGTGCTTTTTGACGCCGACGCACTCTGCGCTAACCGTGTCTGTTCCCCCAATTCCCGCGCCTGTTCTTCCAATTCGCGTGTCTTTTCCTGCAGTACCTTTGTCCGCTCAATTACCATCTCTTCCAAATTGAGAACGGTGCGCCGCAGCTGCGAAGCGATTAACATGGAAAGCACAATTGATGCGGCAAGAACTATAATCAACGCAACAAATCCCGGACGGTTTAAATTTCGGACGTAGTCCAAGTCGAAATCTACCCCGATTATGCACACAGTTTTGCCATCGTGTATAACCGGGCGCGATATTGTCATAAATTCGCCCCATTGATCCTTTGCTTCATGGTATGTCTGAATTTTCTCGTCCCACGCACGATTCAGCCCTTTATCGGTGGAATATCCCGTGTGCGGCGTCAATATAACAGATGTCGGGGTTCCTCTGTCATAAAGAGACGACAACAAAAAACGCCATACACCATTATACCTTTCTAAAACATAGATATATGAGACACCCATGGATTCCTGCAAGTGATCGAATGTCTCCTGTATTTCCCAATATTCATCAGAATCGTCACCTAACAGTGTTCGCAGCCGTTGGGGATTTTTCAGTTCCGGACATTGTGCCTCTATCATATTGGCCGTACGGATTAATATGTCTTGATAAGATTTTTTTACAAACTCGACATAATGATAATACATTGCAAAACTAGCGAAAAAAGAAACCAGAACTGAAAATACACCTGACACAAAAAAGACGGTATTACTGTATTGTTTTTTTTCCATATTGTTAGATTATTAGCGTTTACCGGCGGATCATTACTTATTGATTAAGAAATATCCCCAGCACCTTTTCGTGCAGGACAACAGGATCAAACGGTTTTATAACGTAGTCGGCGGCGCCGCCCCAAGTAGCATTGGAAATAGTCTCGAACGATGAATGTCCCGTTAGCATGATAACCGGAATGTCCCTTGTTTCCGGAGCGGCTTTAAGCACTTTTAGATAATCAATACCGGATATATCACCGGGCATTTCAATATCAAGCAGGATAAGGTCTATATGTTCCTTTCTTAGAACACCCGATGCCAACGCTGTTGTTTTAGCCATGCGAACAGAATATAGATCCTCTAAAACCGTCTTAACACTTCTAAGGCTTATAGCGGAATCATCAATCGCCAAAATTGTTTTTCTATCCATACCTCCTGAATTCTAGCATATTGCAAGAAAAAAACAAAGATGGCTGTGGGAAATTAGCATTTCGTCTAACGCGGATATTACGGCTGTAAATTGGAGAAAATACGGCTGTAACTGTGTTGTTGTGTCTTCCGGCGCCGACCGTGAAGCAGATTGTGCGAAAACAATAATTTCAAACGGCGTGGAACATGTTATTGTTACAAACCATTATAAAGGCGCGGATTTCATACTGCTGTTTGGTATAAATGATGCTAATATTAACGCAAATAACCATCGGGTAATTGCTACAAGTATATGCGATTCAAACGCCATTGCGCCTGTACTTAACGTGCTTAATGCGAAAATTGGAATAGAATATTGTTTTGTAACTACATTACATCCATGGCTGTCATATCAGAGGCTTACAGATTCGTTTATCCACTCAGAATCATTTCCTGCCGCATTTTATAACTATTACCCCCTGGGTAGAGCCAGTGTAAATAACCTAATACCAAAAAGCACATCTGCCGGAAATGTAATTGAAGATCTTATACCTACACTTGCCGGTAAAGTTTCATCGTTTTCATATCGCACACCGCTTGCAATCGTATCATCGTCGGACTGCTCGCTTGTTATGGCGCGTGTTACCAGTATTGAAGAAATTACAACGGTAGTTAAAGAATTCAGTGAACAGTGTAAAGCGCCAAACGGCCGGCAGATTGTAAAAACCGGAAAAGAATCGCTTGTTTCAAGTGACTATATTGCGGAGCAGGCTTCCTGCACGGTAGATATGGATTGGCTTAATTTGGATAATGGCAGATTTTTAAAGTGCATATTATGGTATGACAACGAGTGGGGCTATACAAGCAGGGTTGCCGATACAATTGATTTGTTGTCAAAACAAAAGGGCGAAAGACGCTTATGAAATATGGAATATTAAACTTCTCAACCGAAACTACGGTAGAAGATGAAATTATCGGCGGCGAATCTATTCAATGTTTTAAATGTAAAAGCGAAGACGATTTACCTGATAGTATTTCACGGCTTGAAGCATGTATGGTGTGGCATGAACTACAAGTTACGAAAACGACAATAGATCGCTTGAAAAATTGCAAGGTAATTGTATGCGTGGGTGTGGGCTTTAACAATGTTGATACAAAATACGCGGGCTCTGCCGGTATCCCGGTTGTAAATATTCCCGACTACGGAACGAATGATGTTGCGGATCATACATTCGCTCTGTTGTTATCGCTATGCAGGAAAATAACAACTTATAACTCAAAACTCAAAGAAAATCCCGCGCTAAACTGGGATGTATCACTTGGCGGCGTGATACACAGGCTGACAAACGCAAAATTAGGTATAGCCGGATTAGGCAGAATCGGCACGGCGGTAGCGGGACGCGCCAAAGCGTTTGGAATGGATGTATCGTTCTATGATCCTTATATACCTGATGGATATGATAAATCCTTAAACATCAAGCGGTTTTCGGATTTGAAATCAATGTTTGCCGTAAGCGATTATATATGTATACATACGCCATTAACTGATGAAACTTATCACATGATAGGGGCGGAAGTTCTTGAATCTGCCAAGACCGGTATAACTTTAATTAATACGGCACGGGGAGCAATAGTAGATTTGGATGCTGTTTACAACAGTTTAAAAAGCGGCAAACTAGGCACTTTTGCATCTGATGTTATGGAGATTGAACCACCGGAAAACGCCAATCCCCTGATTCGCGCCTTTAGCAAAGGCGAGCCATGGCTGGACGGCCGCATGATACTGACACCGCACTCGGCGTTTTACGCTGTAGAAAGCCGACATGAGATGAGGGAAAAAGCCGCCCGCCAGATGTGGAACGCGGTTAACGGGATACCGTTGCGTAACTGTGTAAATAAAGAGTATTTAATTACATCGGGGGGTGTTATACATGGATAGGAAAAGAATTGAAATACAGCTTGAAGAAAGAATGAAAACCCGCATGAACTTTCAGGAAACACTTCACCCTGTATTTCCACATAAAGAAATGCTTGTGGAATTGGTCAATGGCTGTAATCATAAATGTATTTTTTGCGCACAATCAAAAATGACAAGAAAGCGCCGCGAAATTGATAAGAATTTGTTGTTGCGAATAATGCGGGAAGCACACGAATTGGGTGTAAAGGAGATAGGTTTTTATTCAACAAGCGAACCGTTTTTGTGCAAAAATCTGGCCATGTATGTAAAGGAAGCAAAAGATACAGGATTTGAATATGTGTATATAACCACAAACGGCGCACTTGCAACTCCGCAAAGGTTGAAAGAAGTTATTGACAGCGGAGCAGACAGTATAAAATTTTCAATCAACGCGGGCACGTCTGAAACATATAAGTTTATTCATGGCTATGATGATTTTGACAAGGTTATTAGTCATTTGAGATTTTGTAAAGAATATAGAGAATCCGCAAACAGGATATTCAAGCTGTATGTTTCTTATATAATCACCCGTTTTAATGTTGGTGAGATAGAATTGTTTAAGGAACGGTATTCCCGGTATTGCGATTATATTTCGTTTAATCCGGTTTTTAATCTAGGCGGTATGGTTCCCGAAATTTATGACAGAATATCTTCAACGCCACCACCCGGGAAATCGTTCAAGCGGCCGTGTCATAATTTATTTGACTCAATCGGCATTACAAGCGAAGGCTATCTCACCGCTTGCGGTTGCGCGGATTTCCAAGGTTACCTTATCGTTGCAGACCTTAACAAAACATCGCTTTATGACGGATGGTACAGCGATAAATTTACTGGATTAAGAAAGCGTTATCTGGCCGACAGTCTGGAAGGTTTACAATGCTTTAACTGCGTGTATGCAAATAAATTACCATACGAACCTCTTGACCGCGACTATGCTACAATAATTGACATGGCCGATGTTTTTACCGCACGGCATCTTAATAATCGGTTAAACAAATACCCTGGTTATACGGGAATGTAATAAAGTGAAATGTAGCAACAAACCATTAATACTGCTAACAGGCACGATAACAAGCGGAAAAACGGTGATTGCCGCACTTCTTGACGGGCATAGTTCGGTGTTCGCTATGCCTTGGCATGACAAGCTTGCCGATCTGTTTTTATCACATGATTTTGATAAAAATATTGCTGTTCAAATGGGAGGTCAAGCTTATCTTATATATATTTTAATGAAACTATATTCCGATACAGGCTGGCCGGAATTACAGACTTCAAGTATGCAAAATGAACTGGTTGTACCGGTAAAACATGATTATTCCGCAAGAATACATATTGAATTTGATTTTCATAAACTTGAGAATAAAATTATCCGGCAGGCGAAAAATATTATAGATTTGAACCCTTCAAATTTTATCAATATGGTATTTGAAAACTTGCTGGAGGTATTCAAGCCTGAAATAAAAAGTTCATGTAAATATTATTTATCAATGGCAAGGAATGGTTTTAGAGACTTTGATGCTTTTTTTACAACATATCCATATTCAAAGATATTATATGCCAGAAGACCGTTTGTAGACTGGTATTATGCATTTTGTTTCAGAGCGGCACACGGCGACCATTCTAAAATGAGTGGAATGATTCCTTATCTTGCGGCTTACGATGGTAGAATGGGAAACTTATTATGGCTTGAAAAAAATATTGATAGGTTACAATCTCAATATCCTGACAGGTTAAAAATAATAGAGTTTGAGGATTTAATAACAAGTCATAAAGAAGTTATGAAAAATGTTGCCGCATTTCTAGGAATTAATTATGAAAATGTTATGTATAATACAACTGCATTGGGTGTGCCGATTGATCTTGTAGGCGAAATTAAAGATAAGGTGGGCGAAATAATAACATCTAACGAAAAGGCTTTAATTGAACAAGTGGTAACATCCCTCCCCCCCCCCCCCCCCCCCCCCCCTCCCAAGGCATGAGCGAGAATGGTTTCACATACCATTCGCCTGTGGTGTGGCGTAGCATGGATATAAAG
>BOBI01000108.1 GCA_026002305.1 Spirochaetia bacterium | reverse complement strand
GTTATTAGTATAGGCACAAACCTTAGAAAATACAAGTAAAATTTGCAAAAACCCGGTAGTTTTACTTTTAGGAAAACCACCGACCACACCGACTTAAAAACCATGAGGAAAAAACAACCGCAAAAAACTGTGCCTGGCACCAAATTTCAATTTGTGGTTAAAAGTAAAATTGCTGGCAAACGCACTAATTTTGGAACTGGCTCAATTGTCAATTGTTAATTATCAATTATTAATTGATCTTCCCTATGTTAGCGTCAAATGCGTTTTTTCTGCTTTTGTGGTATAGGCGGCGTGCGGCTTATACGCAAAGGCATTTTTATTTCTGCATTTGTCGGAACGGCGGTAAAAGGTCAAAGGTTCTATAGCGAAGCGTATTGCGTCATGCCGGTTAAACCGCTTCTGGTGATCAGAGAAAAGATAACGGCCGGATAGCACTAACGCGGAGCTATAGGTTCTTTGACCTTTTACCGTTTTTGTTTGTAATACAGAAATAAAAATGTTTTTGTAGACCATTACGCACGCTGTTTTTTGTAGATAAGGCAGAAAAAATGTATTTGGAGCGGAGGATTTATTCAAAGTTCAGAATTGCTGGTGAGGCAATGCGCCGCCTTGAAACCGCTTGGAATTTAGTAGTATAATGGGAAGAAACCACAAACGAGGACTAGATTCACATGGCGCAAAACGACGAAGAACACCTTGCAACGGGCAAAATCATCCCGCTTTCAATCGAAGAAGAGGTAAAGACCGACTATCTTAATTACGCCATGTCTGTAATCGTATCGCGGGCGCTGCCCGATGTGCGCGACGGGCTTAAACCGGTTCACAGACGGCTGCTTTACTCCATGGATCAGCTGGGACTGCACTCCGGCGGGACGACTAAAAAGTGTGCGCGTATTGTCGGCGATACCATGGGTAAGTACCATCCGCACGGAGATTTGGCGCTTTATGACGCATTGGTGCGCATGGCGCAGGATTTTTCACTCCGTTATCCGGTTGTTCACGGCCAGGGAAACTTTGGCAGTGTGGACGACGATCCTCCGGCGGCTATGCGTTATACCGAGGCGAAGCTGTCGCGTATTGGCGGCGAGATTCTTGTCGATATAAAAAAAGACACTGTCGATTTTGCACCTAACTTTGATGAGTCCGAGCAGGAACCTACTGTTCTGCCCGCCGCTATCCCGAACCTTCTTGTAAATGGTTCCAGCGGCATCGCGGTTGGCATGGCGACAAATATGGCGTCGCACAATCTTGTTGAAGTGTGTTCCGCCGTGTGCGCTTATATCGACAACACGGAGATTAGTATTGATGAGCTTTCCAAAATCGTTACGGGTCCCGATTTTCCTACAGGCGGAATAATTTTCGGCAGGCAGGGGATTAAAGACGCATACAGAACCGGTCGCGGCAAAATAATTATGCGCGGGCGTTTCAATATCGAAACAACAAAGAATGGCAAGGAACTTATTATTTTTACGGAGATACCGTACAACGTAAACAAAAAAGCGCTGCTTGAACGTATTGCGATGCTCGCAAAAGAAAAAGAGATTGACGGAATTGCAAATGCAAATGATGAGTCCGACCGCGACGGTATGCGTATGGTTATAGAACTGCGAAAAGACGCCATTACAAAAGTTGTACTGAATCAACTCTTTTCACAAACGGCGCTGCAATCAACATTTGGCATTATTAACTTGGCGCTTGTAAACGGCAGGCCGCAATGCCTTAATTTAAAAGAACTGATTTATTATTTTGTTGAGCATCGTGTTGTAGTTATTACACGCCGTACAAAATTCGACCTGCGAAAGGCTGAAGCACGCGAAAATATTTTAAACGGACTTATCATAACGCTTGCAAACATTGATGAGGTTGTAGCGGTTATAAAATCATCGGTTGATATTGACAGCGCAAAGAATAAATTAAAAGAAAGATTTTTGTACCCCGCCGCAAGCCAGGAAAACGCGGGGCGCAATCCGCAGCGCGAAGAAACAGAAATTGATGAACGGGTAGAGGCGCAGGCGCAGGCAATAGTTGATATGCGTTTGGGCCGCCTGACACATCTTGAAGTGGAGAAACTTGAAAAAGAACTTGAAGAAATAAAAACACAAATTAAATATTTTAAATCATTATTAGAAGATGAACATAAACTGCGCAATCTTATAAAAGATGAAACCCGCAGTATTTCTGAACGTTACGGCGATGCGCGCCGCACGGAAATTGTCGCCGGGGAAATTGAGAACTTTGACATAGAAGACCTAATCAAAAAAGAAGAAATGATGATCATCATTTCCAATATGGGCTATATCAAGCGTGTGCCGGTGTCTGCGTATAAAAACCAAGGACGCGGCGGTAAAGGCATGATAAGCGCCAAACTTGCCGAAGACGATTTTGTAAAACAGATATTTGTTGCGTCCACGCATGAGCATATAATGTTTATTACCAGCGAAGGCAAGGCCTATTGGATGAAGGTGCATGAATTGCCGGAAGGTTCGCGCACCTCAAAAGGTTCACACGTTAAGAGTCTTTTAACCGTTTCGCCTAACGAGGAGATAACGGCCATTGTATCATTCAAAGAATTCAGCGACGAAGATTATTTGTTCATGGGAACGGCGCGTGCGGTTGTAAAGAAGGTCCGTACAAGCGATTTCTCGAACGCAAAAACACGCGGCGTTATTGCTATAAAATTGGACGAAGGCGACAAACTTGTAAGCGCCCTTTTAACAACAGGTAAGGATGAAGTTGTACTAATTTCGCGCAAGGCGCAGGCACTGCGCACACACGAGGAACACGTTAGGGCAATGGGCAGACAATCGCATGGTGTTGCCGGTATGCGGCTGGACAGCGATGATGAGCTTGCCGGTGTGTTACGTGTTGACCCGAGCGAATCTATGCTGCTTTTGTCGGAATACGGTTACGGCAAGCGTGTCGATTTTGACGCGTTTAATTCGCACGGGCGCGGCACGGGCGGACAAAAGATATACACTGTTTCGGAAAAGACCGGTGAAATTGTCGGTTGTGTTACCGTCAAAGACGACGAAGAAATTATGTGCATAACAACGCAAGGCAAGTCGATAAAGGTTACCGTTGATAGCATTCGTGTAATGGGACGTGCCGCCGCCGGTGTGCGCATTGTCAATATAGAAAAGCCGGATTTTGTAGTTGGCGTTGACCGGATCGTAAAAGAGGACATTGTTCCGCCGGACAATGAATAACATCACTGAAATAATACAAAAAGAAGTCCACAACCAGAATGTTGTGTTTGTGTTTCCCACAGATATTGACGCAAAGCTAAATGCGCGTAACGCCGCCACCTTAAAAGGCGTAGGCAGCGTTGCGTTAAACCGTTTTCTTGCGTGGGATTCGTTCCTTGATACCAGAGTGCAGGCCGCCCCTCATGGCAGAAAAAAAGTTACGCAGGCGCTGCGGCTTTTATTCGCACACAAACTTGTTAAGCGTAATGCCGAAAATTCTTTTCTTAATGTCATTATCCCTAAACAGTATGCCGCGCAAGGATCGCATTTTGCGGCGTCTTTTGCCGAAAAATTACCGCTTCTAAACATCTGGTATAAGAAAAAAATTGAATCGAATACGCCATTGGACAACGAAGATGCAGACCTATTGCGTATACGAAATGAATACGAAAACTTTTTAAAAGATACAAATTATTACGAAACCGCATGGGAAGATTTGGATTTCGATAATAACCGGCGTTATATAATTTTTTACCCCGAGCTTATAGAAAAATGGATTCTGTACAAGGGTATATTAACCGGACATAAATGTATTGATGTAGTGCCTGTCCCCAAGAGCGGCCTGTGTTGTCTTGGGCAATATGAAACAACACGCGCGGAACTGCGCGGCGCCATATTAAAAATTTTAAGCCTTCACAACGAAAGAAATATTCCTTTTGAAGATATTGCCGTCAGCGTTCCCGACTTGGCAAATATAGAGCCCTATATTATAAAAGAATTTTCACTTTACGATATACCCGTACATTTACATTCAGGAAAGTTTTTAGCCGACTATGCGGCAGGTTCTTTTTTTACGGCGGTAAGCGAATGTTCATCAAGCGGCTGGTCATTCGGCTCATTAAAGAAATTATTGCTTAATATACACCTGCCTTGGAAAAATCCTGATGCTAACGCGGCGCTCGTCCGGCACGGTATAAGAAACTATTGCGTGTGCGGATATTACGAGGATTCCAAGTATATTGATGTGTGGGAGCAGACATTAGCCGCACAGGGTATGGAAAAAACAGAGGAAACAGAAAGTGCCGGTAACTATTTGTATAAATACTATGTCAGGCTAAAACAAAAAATAACAAAACTGGTACACGCTAAGACATTCAGCGGCATAGGGAAATATTACTTTGATTTTAAAGATAATTTTTTTAAGACAATACAAACAGAAGAAGATATTTATGACGAAAATGATGCCATTCTTTCGCGCTGTGTGTATGAACTGCATAATTTAATAAATATCGAAAAAAAATATAGCTATTTAACGCCGGAAGATGCTTTTAGCTTTTATGTTTCAATCTTACAAAGCAAACAGTATATACCGCGCCGTGGTGAATACGGCGTGAATATTTTTGATTATAAATTAGCATCGGCTTCGCCGTTTGATTATCATTTTGTGCTGAATGCGGCACAATCAACCGCAACAGTTATTTGGCAGCCTTTTAGTTTTTTGCGTAAAGATAAAAGACAATTACTAAAGATTGACGATGTACCCGCTTCCGAGTATTTTTTTCATGCTTACAAAAACAGCGCCCGTTCAGCATTTAGTATAAGCTGCGGTGAACATTCTTTTTCGGGCTGGGTAATACCGCACAGCCTTTTTGCGGACAAAATAGAAAAAGTTACGGCGCCGGACTGCCCCTACAGTTTTGAAAAAGGGTGGTGGGCCAAAGAAACCCCGCGCATGATGCAAATGGCTGATAACAATAAAATTCAATTTCCACAAAATATTTATAATAAGCAGCACAGAGGTTTTGAATTTTGGAGAACATCCCTTGCACTGGCAGAACAAAACAAAAACACGGAATTAAAGAACATATCCGGTATTAAAGAATTGGTGGATGGTAAAACAACCGGCACTTCGCAATTAAACCAAGATCAACAAGAAAGTAAAAAGTACTTTACTGTAAACGCAACGGAGTTAAATCAATTTTTTGCCTGTCCTGTAAAATGGTTTTATATAAACATTTTTAAACTAAAGGATATTTCAACAGAACCTATGTTACTGGATGATGAATCGAAAGGCACCGCCTATCATGATATTTTACAAGAAGTATACAAAACCATTACCAGGACGGCAGAAAACCCTGCAGGTTTTGTTATACCGGATATATCAAATATTAAAGAATATAACGAAATATTAAAAAAGGTTATCGGCACATATTTTGAAACAAAGAAAAATATAAACGCCTCGCTTATAAAACCTTTTTGGGGGCCTCTAACCGATAAAACATTTAAAGTGCTTTCTAACTTTATTGAAACAGAATTACAAACAAATGGTATAGCGGGATT
>BOBI01000107.1 GCA_026002305.1 Spirochaetia bacterium | reverse complement strand
CACTTGACCGAAGCGGGGCGAATAAGCAACTGTGTGCCCAAAAAGGTGACTGTAGCAAGCGTGAGCGAAAGGGAAAATATTTTTGCGCTTAACTGCCGATAAAATCTGCACACCATTTTGTCTTACAAGCCGCACGCCGCTTTTGTAGATAAGGCAGGAACAGGAGGGCTTGGAGCGGTTATCTTGACAGGCTAATTCTATTTATGGAAAATATTAGACAGTTAATAAAATTTATTCAGGTTAAGGAGAACTATATGGCTGGAGCCAGTAAGAACGCACGTACCACGAGTACCACCCAAAAATTCTTTTGTTCGTGCGGGGGCGAGATTAAAATGAAGACCCTGTTTGAAAACGGAAAGGTAAAAAACATGGCTGAATGTGAAAAATGCAAAAGGACAGAAAGGCGTCCTTCAGATTTTAAATAATAGGCCTTATAATAGGTTTTTGGAGGAATATTTTGGCAAAAAAAAGAACTTCTGCGGAAAAGCGTTATCGCCAGAGCGAAGAAAGGCGCTTGCGGAATAAAGCGGTAAAGAGCTCTGTTAGGACAAGTGTGCGTAAATTCGTGGAAGCCACGCAGAAGAAAGATCCACCTGCGGCGGAAGAAGCTTTAAAAGCAATGATAAAAAAAATTGATACGGCAGCACGTAAGGGCGTTATAAAGAAGAATGCGGCGGCACGAAAGAAGTCGCGTATGCAGCGGTTGTTTAACACTTTAAAAATTGCACAGTAAACTGCGTTAAGGATAAGAGTTGTAAACCGTGTCCGTTACAAAATTCACAAAAGCTGAAATAGTTGACTCAGTTTTTGAAAATATCGAAATGAGTCGCTACGACATAAAGTTTGTGGTTGATTCGGTATTTGACGTGATAAAAGATGCTCTTGTTAACGGCATGGTGATTGAATTGCGCGGTTTCGGCACTTTTCAGGTTCGTATCCGAAAAGGGCGGAAAAATGCGCGGAACCCGCGGACCGGCGAAGAGGTAACCGCACCGCCGCATGGTATCGCTTCGTTTCGTCCGGGCAAGGAATTAAAAGAAGCGGTTTGGGAACTGCGCCCCAAACAGGTAAAGGAACTCCATGCGCTTGAAAAATCAGATAAAGCAACAGCGAAAAAGAAAAAAATTGAAGATGAATGAAAAAACCTATCCCTATTTTAAGTAACGCAGTTTTAGTTTTTTTCTCGGTTTTGCTTTTTTGCCTTGCACACCCTAATTTCATTTTTAAAGACGGCATCCCATTTTTGGCATGGTTTATGTATCTGCCGGCCATGGTTGTTATCCGCCGCGTATCATTATCGCAGGCGCCTTTGTGGGGGGCGCTTTACGGCTTTGTGTCCATGAGCGTCTTTGCATCATGGATTAGCACATACAACCTTGTCGCCGGTGTTTTTGTCAGCCTTGTTTACCTTTTCTACTTCGAAATCCTTTTTTTTGCACTGAAAATTGCCGTTTTAATCTTTCCAAAGCGCGGGTTTCTGGTTCAACTGCTGCTTTTTATTGCGTTTGAATACCTGCGGACAAAAGGTTTTTTGGGGTTTGGTTACGGAATTTCCGGCTATACGCAATGGCAAATAATCCCTCTGTTGCAAATTGCTAATTTGACGGGCGTGTGGGGTGTTTCGCTGTTGGTTATCTTTCCTTCACTGTTTTTTGCACGTATTATTGACCCGAATTCGTTAAAAATCGGGAAGAATCCGATGGAATTCGACCGGAATTTAACAAGGATTGATTTTTTACCAGCCGCCATTTGGGTTTTATTTATCATTTTGGTTTTTATTTATGGATTTTCGTCAAAAAATGATTATTCTGCACAGCCTGATGCAAGAATTGCCCTTATTCAGAACAATGCCGACCCCTGGAAAGACAAAAAATCGGATTATCAAAACAATTTAACATTGTTAAAACGGTTGAGCAGCGAGGCCTTGGCTCAAAATCCTAAACCTGACCTTGTTGTCTGGTCTGAAACAGCCTTTGTTCCAATGATTTACTGGCATATTCACTACCGGACAGATGTCGAATATTATTCTCAGGTAAAAGAACTGCTGGAATTCTTTGCGGCAAGCGATGTCCCGTTTTTAATCGGTAATGATGATGGACGGCTTGTTGACATTGGCGGGTACAAACAGCGTGTTGACTACAATGCCGCGATTTTATTTGAAAAGAATGAGATTATTGACGTTTACCGCAAAATGCATCTTGTGCCGTTTACCGAGCATTTTCCTTATGAAAAGCAATTTCCATTTATTGCGAGCCTGCTCCGCAAGCTGGATACCCATGTTTGGGAGAAAGGCGCCAAACCCGTTGTGTTTAAAACAGGCAAACTCAAATTTTCCACCCCAATATGTTTTGAAGATACTTTTGGGTATTTGACACGCACCTTTGTTCAAAACGGGGCGGAACTTATTGTCAATATAAGCAATGATTCATGGTCCCACAGTTTGACAGGGCAGATGCAGCATCTTTCCATGGCGGTTTTTAGATCGGTTGAAAATAACCGCTCCATGGTGCGCTCCACCGCTTCCGGCCAAACCTGCGGGATTCTTCCCAACGGTAAAATAATTGCCATGTCCGAGCCGTTTACCGCAACCCATTTAACGGTGAATGTCCCCCTTATGGACGGGGAAACCTTTTATACCAAGCACGGCGACTATTTTCCCATTCTATGCATGATGCTTGCCGCCTTCATATTGCTTTGCGGCACGATAAAGCATATAATTGCAAAATATGCTAAACTTAAAAAAAATACTGATAGCCGATAATGACCAGCTTAATGTCGAGTTTTTTGAGCTGATGCTTAGCAAACTTGGTTTTCAAGTTGATATGGCGGCGGACGGCAATACCGCGTGGGAAAAAATCACACATGATAAACCGGATATTATTCTGTTAGAAACGGTACTGCCCAAAATTTCCGGTTGGAAAATTCTGGAAAGGATACGTAAAGATCCTAAATTGGAAACACTGCCGGTGTTACTCCTTTCAAAAATTGACGACCCCAAAGAGCTTGTAGAAGGTTTTGAGCTCGGCGCCGACGATTATATCATTAAGCCGTTTAACTTTTCTGTGGTGCTGGCACGAATTCGCGCGGCGCTTCGTAACCGTGTGCTTATTACGGAAATTACCGCAAGGGAAGCTCGTTTGGAACTTGCTGAAAAATTAAGTGCCGAGATGAAAGCCAATATTTCAAACTTACAGACCAGCGTTAAAATGGTTGATAACGCTATTAAAAACTTAAAAAAAGAATCTTCCGGCGAAATTTCAACAAAGGACCTGCTTAAAATAATTGAGGAAAAAACCGGAGCGGTAAAAACTGTGGTTTTCAGCCTGGAGCAGCATATCGCAAAAATGGACAAAGAGTGGAAAGACCTTAAAAAGAATGAAATAGGGCTAACGATTTTGGAAAAGCCTATACGGGACACGGTAAGCTACTGATGACACAAATACCCAAAGAAAAACAAAACCCCGTTGTTACATTTGCCGAGAACACCGTTTTTCGCGGCGTGTTGCATTTTAAACAAACCATTAATATACGGGGCAGGTTTTACGGCACCATCGAGGCCGAAGGGAATCTGATTGTCGATAAGGGTGCAACGGTAGAAGCCGACCATATTTATGTCGATTCGCTTTTGGTTCAGGGGACTGTAAAGGCGCAGGTGCGGGCAAACGATAAGGTTGATTTGATGACCGGGGCGCAGATGCACGGCGATATTGAAGCCGGCAGGCTGCGCATTGCCGACGGGGTTCTATTTGAAGGCCAGTGCATAATGACAGACAGTGAAAAAGATGTCGAAATTTTCTCGCACACCACAGACGAAATAAAAGCGCAATTACTGCGAAGTGATGACTAAAGAAAAGGAAGCCTCCGCCGAAATCGAAGAAGCCGCCGAAAAACTTGTTACCTGCCTAACGCAAAAAAAACAAACTGTTGTCCTCGCCGAATCCTGTACGGCCGGCCTTGTTGCCGCTGCAATAGCCAGCGTGCCGGGCGCTTCCGCCGTGTTGTGGGGCTCGTTTGTAACATACGCATTAGACGCCAAAGAAAAACTGCTCGCCGTGCCGCCGCAGTTGCTGCGGCGGCACGGCGCGGTTAGCCGCGAATGTGCGCTTGCAATGGCGCGCGGCGCCTTAACAAAAAGCGGCGCGGATATTGCCTGTGCCGTTACCGGCCTTGCCGGTCCCGACGGGGACGGCAGCGAAACGCCGGTCGGCACCGTGTGGATAGCCGTCCAAAAACAAAACGATCAGGCGCGGGCTAATGTTTACCACTTTGAGGGCGGCCGCGCCGGCATCCGGGACGCCGCAGCCCTGCAGTCGCTGTTAGAGATTATTAGGAATTATAATTGTTGACACAAGCATATTTATAAGTGAATTAACAAGTTTGGTCAGCATACCCTGTGCCGCTTTCATTGCGCCTAACGCTTTGTCCCGTATCTACGTTCCTATTGGCGCTGCGGCGCTCGTTACCAGAAGAAAATTAAACCTAAAATAGCTTTAAAAACAAACCGATACAAACAGTATGGATATAAAGCACCTAACCGGATCCTTGATCATTCTTTTTACGGCTGTTTTTATGGGCGGATGCACATTTGACTATGGCGAAACAACACCGGAGGAATACAAATATTCCGATATTACCATGGAAGATTTATCCTATGTACGTGTGCGCGGCGGGAATCCGCTTGCGAAACTGGATGCGGAAATTGGCGAGCGGTATGAAGAAAAGCATTTACTGGAATTAACGAATTTTACATTTGAGCAATATGATAATGTGAACGGCGGTATCGACGCACTGGGCAAGGGCGGCATCGCCTCTGTCGAGATGGACTCAGGCAACGTGTACATGAAAAACGGTATTCACATTGAGGTTGCTTCCGAAGACCTAATTATCGAAACCGATAATTTAAGGTGGAACGATAAAGAAAAAACACTTAAAGGCGGCGATAACGACGGGGTGGTTATCGAAAAGTCCGATGGAACAAATTTTACCGGCATCGGTTTTTCGTCCGATGTGCGCGGCCGTACATGGATTTTTTCTTCCGCCGCATCGGGCACTTATGTTCACACCGATGACGATGAGGCGGCGGAAGCCGAAGTAGAAGCGGTCGCTGAAATTGCCGCGGGCAATTAGCCCTTGTCAAACTTAAAGCGGCAGGATTTTCTTTTTAAATTCGCCGTTTATAATTTGACCGCCCGCGGAATAAATGGCGGAAAGCCCGCAGATAAGCCCCACAACACCGGCCGTAACCTTTATCGCGTGGCTTTCAAAAATGTCGCCTAACGCAAGCAAAAGAAACAGCACCGTAAGCGATAAAAAGACAACTTTTGTAATGGTGTTATGTTTCAACGTGCCTATAAACATAAAGAATGTAAAAATACACCATAATAAAAGATATGCCGCCATCGAAATATTGGATGCGGAATTTATCGTTTCCTTAAACGGGTTGATCCAGATGGCACATAACGACCACCAGAAAAATCCGTAGGCGGTAAACGCCGTTCCGCCGAAAGTGTTCCCTTCCTTAAACTCGATCACACCGGCAATGATTTGCGCGGCGCCGCCAAGCATAAGCCCCATCGAAACAATGACAATCGATAATTCTGTTATGCCGGAATTGTGCAGATTTAACAAAACCGTTGTCATACCGAATCCAAACAGTCCCAAAGGCCCCGCATTTGCGCGGGTATTTTCCGTTGTTGACATTTTATCCTCCTAATTATATCTATATAATGTATCATAATTTTATTTTTAGTGGAAGTTCCACTTAATAAGACCGATACATATAAATAGAGGGGAAAAATGGCGGGAAATAGTATAGGCAGAAGTGTGGTGCTTTTATTGTTGATAGTGATAATTGC
>BOBI01000106.1 GCA_026002305.1 Spirochaetia bacterium | reverse complement strand
ACCGTGATGGGAAAAACGTGAAAAAAGAGCCGCTTTATTTAATAGATGCTTATGCACAAATTTACCGCTCGTATTTCGCTTTTATTTCGCGGCCTTTGCGGAATCGTGACGGCAAAAATATTTCGGCGCTGTTCGGGTTTGCGAAAAACCTTATCAACTTAATTAATGTACAGGGCGCCAAGCGCCTGATCGTGGTTTTCGATTCCCGCGTGCCCACATTCCGGCACAAACAATACCCGCTTTACAAGGCAACCCGCAATAAAGCGCCGGAGGATCTGCACGCGCAGGTGCCGCTTGTGGAGGAGTTTCTTTCCGCCCTAAAGGTGGCTTCGGTTGCGCTGGAAGGTTACGAGGCCGACGACATTATCGCAACGCTTGCCGGAAAATGCAAAGCCGAAAAACGCGAATGTTTTATTGTTTCCGGCGATAAGGATTTACTTCAACTAACCGGCGACGGCGTTTGGCAGCTGCGTCCGGCAAAAAAAGATACCAACGGAAAACAGGCTTACGAAAAATTGGGGCCTATCGAAGTACGCGCCGAATGGGGCGTACAACCTAACCAAATACTCGATTTGCTTTCTTTAACCGGCGACAGCGCCGACAATGTACCCGGCGTTAAGGGTATCGGCGATAAATCGGCGGTAAAGTTGATAGACCGCTATGGCTCGCTGGACGAAATTTACGCGAATTTAAGCGGAATTTCAGGATCCTTGGGCACAAAATTGGCAAGCGGCAAGGACGATGCCTACCTTTCACGATCACTTATCACCTTGGTTAGCAATTTAACGCTGCCAAATGACAATATTGACTCGTTTTCCGTAGAAAATATAGATGAAAATGCAAAAAAGGCCGCTGCGGCTGTGCTTTTACGCGAGGATATGAACACCTTGGCGGTAGAATTGACAAAAAGTGGAAAGCGGAAAGTGGAAAATGAAAAGCAGGCGGGGGAAGTCTCCCCCGCGCTACAGCCGCCTACGGCGTCTTCCGCTGCCCCCTCTGCGGGGACACCCCGCAACACCCCGTATTTTGTTGCAGGCGGGGGCGTTGCGGGGGCGGCAGCCCCCGCTTTGGGGGGTAGCCCGCAACAAGGTGCGGGCGTGGGGGGCGCCCCCCCTCATAATTCTTCCCAAGGCACTTATTCGCTTGTTACAGATGTTGCAGAATTGGAAAAGCTGCTGGCGGCGGCAACGGCGCAGGGGTGGTTGGCGCTGGATTTTGAGACCGATTTGCTTGATGCATGGCACGCAAAGCCTGTGGGGTTTTCGGTAGCGCTGAAACCGGAATCTGCTTACTATGTTACGATAGCCGAACACGCGGGAGGTAATGCTTTTATCCCGCCCGGTGCGGCGCGCGCCCTGCTTGCGCCTGTTTTCCAAAATCCCGCGATGACGGTGATTGCGCATAACGCCAAGTTTGATTACGAGGTTTCGCGCGCGTGGGGGCTGCCGCGTTGGAAGTGTAAAATTTTCGACACGATGACGGCGGCTTGGCTTTGCGACAGCGCCCGCTCCGGGTATTCACTGGAGGCGCTTGCCAAATTTCATTTGGGCGCCGTAGGGATTGCCTACAATGATATTGTTCCCAAAAATGGCACGTTTACCGATGTACCGGTTGAAACCGCCTGCAAGTATTCAGGTGAGGACGCGGATTTTTGCCTTCGTTTAAAGGTTTTGTTCGAGGAAAAACTTAAAACTTGCGGGGCGCCGGATTTATTCAATGGTATTGAGATGCCGCTTTTGCCGGTACTTGCCGAAATGGAGGGCACGGGCATTTTGATAGAAACTGGGGTTTTAAAGCGCTTAAGCGTGGAGTTTACGGCGGAATTGGACACGATTCAAGCCGAAATTTGGCGGCTTGCCGGTCACGAATTCAACATTAACTCGCCCAAGCAGCTGCAGGAAGTTTTGTTTGTTGAGCGCGGCCTGCAACCCGGCAAAAAAACCCAAACCGGCTACTCCACCGATGTGTCGGTTTTGGAGGAGCTTGCCCGCGAGGACAAGATGCCGGAACTCATACTGCGGCACCGTACGCTTTCAAAACTGAAAAATACCTATATTGATACGCTGGGAAACCTTGCCGACAAAAACGGCAGGGTTCACACAAGTTTTATTCAAACAGGAACCGCCACCGGCAGACTTTCCAGCCGCGACCCCAACTTGCAGAACATACCGATTCGTGCCGAAGAAGGACGGCGTATACGCGAAGCCTTTGTCGCACCGGAAGGCAGCGTGCTAATTTCGGCGGACTACAGCCAGATTGAACTGGTAATCCTTGCGCACCTGTCCGGCGACCCTATGCTAACCGAGGCCTTTAAATCGGGCAAGGACGTGCACGCAAAAACCGCCGCCTTAATTTTCGGCCTAATGGACGAAAGCCTTGTGGACGCAAGCCAGCGCCGCATGGCAAAGGTGATAAACTTTGGCGTGATGTACGGCATGAGCGCCTTCCGCCTTTCAAACGAGCTTGGCATAAAACGCAGCGCCGCCGCCGAGTTCATCGACGCCTACTTTAAAACCTACAGCGGCGTCAAACGCTACATAGACAACCTTGTAACCGAAACCGAGCGCACAGGCTATGCCCAAACACTGCTAGGCCGCCGCCGCGCGATTCCCACAATCAACTCCGCCAACAAAACAGAAAGGGCGGCGGCGCAGCGTGTGGCGGTTAATACCCCCATACAGGGGAGCGCCGCCGACATCGTAAAAAAAGCCATGCTCAACATGGACGCCGCCCTGACCCCCTACCCGCAGGTTAAAATGCTGTTACAGGTACACGACGAACTAATACTTGAATGTCCCGAAGCCGACGCCCCAAAAATCGCCGCGCTGGTACGTAACGTTATGGAAACCGCCGTACCGTTAACGGTGCCGCTGCGGGTAAGCGTGGAGACCGGACGGCGCTGGGGGGATTTTCATTAGGGGGTTGCGGCTGCAGGTATATCTGTGTCGTTTATGCGCTGAATTTCTTCCTGCAGCAGCTTTGGTATGTGCTCATCCTTTGCTAACAAATTGAGCGCTTCCTTGTCTTTAAAACCCTCTTGTATTGCCTGCCGCAGCTGTGTCATGCCTTCGGTGTCCTCGCTGTCCGCGATTAGCATTAAGCGGGCGACTTCAAACCTAACGGTATAACGCTTTAACGTCTCTGTGTCGGCGGTTAGCTCCAACTGAACCTTTTGAGCCTGCTCCAGCGCTTTTGCGTAGAAGCCCGCCTTATCCAGGACAACGGAATATTCATAGCGGACTTCCGGATCGGTATTTTTTGTAAGCCACTGGTCGTAAGTATCAATGGCCGATAATTTATCCTGCGCTTTTTGTATACGCGCCAACAACAGCAGCGTATCTTTGTTATCCAAAAGGTTGTAGTCAAATTTTAAAAGCTCGGCTTCGGCCTCCGCCGGTTTGTCCATTGCGTATAACACAAGGGCATAATTAAAGCCGTCGTCAAGGCTGTCGCTTTCAAGGTCTAAAACTTTTTTGTATGTTTTACCGGCTTCCTCTATATTGCCAAGTTTAATCTGGGTATACGCTTCGGCGCGTAACACAAGCACGTTTGACGGGTCTTTTCTTAATATTTTTTTAAATATTGTTGATGCCTCTGTATAACGGCCTGTTTCGTAGGCTATGCGTCCAAGGTTGTATTCGGAGGCGCGCATCGTTCTGTTTGTGGTAAGCGCCCTTGTAAGCCAGCGCTCCGCTTCTTCGAACTTGCCCATTTCAAAATAAGACATGCCGATTGAATAATATTCTTCGGCGGATGTGGCGGTGGCGCAGCCTGAAAAAACGGGCAGCATTGCGCACAACAGCAGCAGGCTTGCAAAAAGTTGTGCGGGCAGCTTAATAAATGTTCTTTGCCGTTCTGCGGTGCGGTATTTCATTTTTGACGCCCCAAAACAGTGTCTTCTATTTCGCGTAACTGCGAGCGGTAAAGACCGGCGATGTTATTGCCGTAGTCGGCAATCAACTGAATTATGTTGCGGCTTTTGTCGTTGGTATCTGTGCCGTTTATGCGGTCCCCGGCGTCGCCTAACCCGGGCAGGATATAGGCCAGCTCGTTTAACACCGGATCCATCCAGCAGGTCCAGACGGTACAGTTAGGCAGAGCCCTAACAACACGTAACGCGCCTTTCAGCGCCGATATTACGTTAAAGAACTGCACCGATTTTGGCTTCACCCCATTGTTTAAAAGGTATTTGACAACGGTAACAAGGCTGCCGCCGGTTGCGTTCATCGGGTCGGCGAAAATTAAATCTTTGCCGTTAAGCTGCGCCGGATCAAAATATGAACGATCCAAATCTAAAATATATTCCATGTTGTTTTCGTTTTTTGTTTCGTCGCGTTTAATGCGAAAGAGCGCAAACGGGGTAACATAACCGTTGGACGAATATTCCTCTATTTCTTTTGACATGATCATCGCCGGCAGCAGAGCGCCGCGTAACAGGACACACATTACGGTGTTCTCAATTTTGTGATCGATGTTTGTTATTTTATGCACGGCATAATTTTGTACAGGAACTGTTACGGGGGTTGTTATTATCAAATAATTTTTTTCGTTTTTTTCACCATTGCTGCGCCCCCACGCAAAATAAAACAGCATTTCAAACGCGCGTTGGATATAATAAATAAATTCCTGCTGTCCGGTACGCACATCGCGCAGTTTTGCGATAAGACGCGATGATTCCGCGTGTGTTTCGTGCGGTGTGCCAAAACTGTAAACTTGGATTCTTTTTTCGTCTTTACAAATGTCCTGCATCATTTTGCCCATCTTGTTGTAAAGACGTATAAGGTTTTCTTTTTCCTTCTCGCGTTCAGCCTCGCTATTTGCGTCCGAATATATTCTGAAACCGGCAAGGACTTCACTGTAAATGGTGTCCATGCCAGTTATCGAGGCTTTGTCGGCTTCCGTTAAAAAACCATCAAGGTCTTCCGCTTTTAAAATTACTTTGCTCACAATTTTGCCGCTTCCATTATAATTTTTCCGTTCTCGCCGCGCGCCAAAAACAACGTTCCGGCGGGTGGATTAAATTCTAAAACCAAATGCGAAAGTTTATCCTCAATATCTTTTTGAAACACACGCCGCATGGCGCGCGCACCGTATTTGACATCGCGGCTTTTTTCCAAAATAATTCTGCGCGCCTCTTTTGTAAGTTTTAATGAATAACCGTGTTCCGATGCAATGCGCACGCGGAGGTCGTTAAGCTGCATATCATATATTTGCTCTAAATGTTTTTGATCCAGCTGATGAAAAACAACAATGTCATCTAACCGGTTTAAAAATTCAGGATTAAAAATACGCTTTGCCTCTTTGTTAGCCGCTTCCTCAATATCTTTATATGTGGGCTCGTTTTGGTTATGCGTAAAACCAAGCCTGTTAACCGTTGCCAATTCGCGCGTACCGGCGTTACTCGTCATGATGATAATGGAATTACGAAAATCCACAGTGTGTCCAAGATTGTCTTTTAATTCGCCTTCTTCCAAAATAGGCAGCAAAAGATTGAAAACATCACGGTGCGCTTTTTCAATCTCGTCAAAAAGAATTATCGAGTAAGGGTTTCGCCTAACGCGCTCGGTAAGCACGCCGCCTTCTTCGTAGCCGACATAACCCGGCGGCGATCCTGTTAAACGTGAAGCGTTATGGCGCTCCATAAAGTCCGACATATCGATGCGGAAAAGCGCGTCCTCGCTGCCAAAAAGATAGACGGCAAGACGCCGCGCAAGCAGGGTTTTGCCCACGCCGGAGGGCCCCATAAAGAGGAATGTTCCAAGCGGTCTTTCCGGCCGGCTTATACCGGCTTTACCCCGCCTTACGCAGTCGCATATCCGCCGGACAGCCTCGTCCTGCCCCACTATACCGGCGTGTAGGCTTGTTTCCATATCGTTTAGCTTATGCGCCGCCGCTTCTTCCAAACGGC
>BOBI01000105.1 GCA_026002305.1 Spirochaetia bacterium | reverse complement strand
GCTTCGGGGGCAGACGGCTGCGTGGATTTGGCCGCTCTAAAGGCGGCGGTGGGCCCGGATACCGCCGGTCTTATGCTGACAAACCCTAACACTTTAGGCATTTTTGATACCAACATTTTAGAAATTACAGAAATAGTACACAAGGCGGGCGGCCTTAACTACTATGACGGTGCAAATTTAAACGCTATTGCGGGCATTGTTCGCCCCGGCGATATGGGTTTTGATGTGGTACACCTAAATTTACATAAAACCTTTTCCACACCGCATGGCGCAGGCGGCCCGGGATCGGGGGCCGTAGGCGTAAAAAAGATTTTAGAGCCGTTTTTGCCGCTTGAAGGTCTGGCTTTGGATGGAAATCCCGCCTCAAGACCCGACAGTATAGGCAGGGTGCGCGTTTTTTACGGCAATTTCCTTATTGTTATTAGGGCCCTAACCTATTTATTGATGCTGGGTAAAGAAAATATACCTGAAATTTCCAAAAATGCTGTGCTAAACGCAAATTACATGATGGAAAAGCTGAAATCCAAGTATAAAATCGCCTACGACACCACCTGTATGCACGAGTTTGTCATTGATGTTGGCCCGCTAAAGCATGACAAAGGTGTATCCGCTATGGATATTGCAAAAGGTCTGCAGGACGAGGGCTACCATCCGCCTACAATGTACTTCCCGCTGATCGTCCACGAGGCGCTTATGGTTGAGCCGACCGAAACCGAATCGCTTGAGACTTTGGACTCGGTAATTGCGGCATTTTTGAGGCTTTACGAAAAGGCGCAAAGCGACCCGGCCTCTTTGCAAGCCGCCCCCGTTACAACGGTAATAGGCCGGCCGGACGACGTAAAAGCCGCCCGCGAGCCTGTGTTGAGGTACTGCAGTTAGTAGAGATGAGAAGAGAACCTCACGCAGGGGCACGGGGAACGCAAAATTTTTGTTTTTACCTTTGCGTGCTTTATGTCCTTGTGTGGGGAATTCTTTTTTTAGGAGAAGATGATGGATAAATTTGATTTAGTGATAATTGGCGCGGGACCCGGAGGGACGGCGGCGGCGTTCAAGGCGAAACAGCTTGGAATGAGTGTGTGCATAATTGAAAAAGCCGATGTGGGCGGCACCTGCCTTAACAGGGGCTGTATACCCACAAAAACTCTATTGCACGGTGCAAACCTGGTAGCCGAAGTTAAAGACGGAAGCCGTTACGGCTTAAGCGGCGGCGAAAATATAGGCTTTGATTTTGGCGCATTAACTGCATGGAAAAATAAAGTTGTAGAAACACTGAGGACAGGCCAGACCGCCGGTTTAAAAAAAGCGGGCGTTACACTCATTCAAGGCACGGCCCTGATTGAAAGCGTAAATTCGGTGAATGTTACGGGCTGCAGTACTTGCGAGGGCGGCACCTGCAAAATTGAAGCAAAAAACATTCTTGTAACAGCCGGAACCATTCCTGAACACGTTCCCGTGGAAGGCCACGATTTACCGCACGTCTACACAAGCGACGCGTTTCTTGAAGGGGAAGGCTTATTCCCTAAAAAACTTGCCATTATTGGCGGCGGCGTTATAGCCATTGAGTTTGCGTTTATTTACAGCGCGTTAGGCTCCCAAGTAACACTGCTTGTAAGACGCACCCCGTTCGCCGATATGGACAGGGAAATAGGACAAAACACGACACTGCTCTTAAAGAAAAAAGGCGTAATGGTTCAGACACTGACAAAGCCGGTTAAGTTTGCAACGGAAGGCGATGGAGTGCGTGTCTGGACGCAAACAGGTGAGGAAACCGGGCAAAAGAGCCTTGTGGTTGACGCGGTGCTTATGGCGGCAGGGCGAAAATCAACTGCAAAAGAAATTTTCAGTTCCGGCGCACTGCCCGCCCTTGACGAAAAAGGTTATATCAAAACAAATGAAAATTTTGAAACAAGCGTTAAAGGCATATACGCCGCCGGTGATATTGTATCCGGCGCAACCCAATTAGCACATGCGGCAAGCGCAACCGCCGAAGCGGCGGTGGAAATTATCGCGGGCGGACACGCGCCGCATAAATTTGTTATACCTGCTTGTGTTTATACAACGCCCGAAATTGCACAGGTAGGATTGAGCGAAGATGCGGCAAAAAAACAGAACATTCCGGTTATTTGCGGTAAGGGTGTTTTTGGAGCAAACGGAAAAGCGTTTTTGGAAAATCAGGAGCGTGGCTTTATCAAACTTGTATTTTCTGCAGACACACAAGTCTTGCTTGGCGCTCAATTTTATTGCAACCGTGCCACAGACACCATTGCATGGGCAGCGCAGTGTGTAACAAGCGCGTTAACGGCCGCGCAAATAAAAGAGGCGGTGTTGCCGCACCCAAGTTATTGCGAGACAATACATACAGCGCTAAACGATGCCGTGTTGCGGGGCGGGTTAAAAATAGGGTGAGAATTTCTTAATTGTCTTTGTTCTGTTCGTAAATATCATTGAAACGATTAGATACTGAAACGAAAATATCTATAAGGTCGGGATCAAATTGCGAGCCTTTGCTTTCTAAAATTTTCTCCATTGCCACTTCGTGCGGGTAGGCCGGTTTGTAACTGCGCTGCATACGAAGCGCGTCGTATACATCGGCAATGGAAACAATGCGCGCCGCAAGCGGAATCATGGGGCCGTCAATTTTAAACGGATAGCCCTTGCCGTTCCATTTTTCGTGGTGCGCAAGCGCAATTTCTTTTGCCATGGGGTTAGGGTAGGTTGATAAAATAAAAGCGCCGTTTTTTGTATGCTCCTGCATTATCTGCCATTCCCAATCGGAAAGCGGCCCCTCCTTGTTAAGAACATCATCGGGGGTGCCGATCTTACCGACATCATGCATCGAAGCAAGAAAACCGATATTTTCGATAAATTCTGCGTCAACAATATCATAACCGGGCCTGTTGTAGAGTTCTTTTGCAAGTTCGGAGGAATAATACGGAACACGGACAACGTGCTTGCCGGTATCATTATCTTTCAATTTTGATGCCTCAAGAAGACTCATAAAGACGCTGCGCAGCAATGCCTTATTTTCCTCGGTAACATCATCAAACATAACTGTAAAGAATGTCGGGCTTTTAATATTTATTCCCGCCGGAAAAACATAAACGCGCGTTAGAACGGTCGGACGTTCCCTGCTTTTAATTTGCGCATTACCATGCCATGAATACCCGTTTTTGCCTTTCAGGACAGCCTCGCGTATGCCCCTTACATCCTCGATTTGAAAATATTTTCCAAATATATCGAAAAAAAGCTGATTGTCAAGTTTAAAAAGACCTGTGAAAAATTTACGGCTGGCAGGATTCGCGTATACTATTGAAAAATTGGTATCGATATTCAAAACAGGGAAAATACTTGAATAAAACATTGCCGCAGACGGTGTTGCAAGGCGGATAACACCATTTTGAGAAGCTGCCGTTGTTTTATAACCGCTTGGATTTTCTGAAGCTGCGCTTGAAACCGCCGGTCTCACATCTTCAACCACAAGAAGTTCTTCCATATCTGTATCGTTTTGGTTAGTCAATAATATTTACCTTTTTAACTAAAATTGCCTGTCCGCCTGCATGAGTTAATCTCAGCATCACTTTTTCGTAGATATAAGGGCGCTGCGGAGCAGTCAACTTGCTCTATTTTATCGCTATCCCCGATATATTTCAACAGCAAAACGGCGGCGCCGCGCCTGTATGACGGCTCCACATAAAGATTAATTTCCGGCGCAAGATCCTTTAATTGGTTAAAAACCAAACCGGCGCCGCCGCCGGTTAAAAGAGCCCCGTACCCAGTCGCAGGAGTTTCCGGCGCCGATGCAAGGGTTTCCGCCGCCAGTTTCTTAATTTCTTCGGAAATTGTACCGGCGGGTATATCTAAATAATCGGTTAGCCTGATTCCGTTTTTATAAAACGACACAAAAAACCGTTTTTGCTTTGCGTCCAGCACCGGCATTACCAAACCGGAAAATTCCGCATGAGGAAAAGCAAGACAATCAAGTGTGGGAACCGCCGTAATTGGTATATTAAGAGCCAGCGCAAGCGCTTTTGCGGCGGCAAACCCGATACGAAGCCCCGTAAAAGAGCCCGGCCCGTTCATACAGGCTACAAGTTCAAGGCTCTCCCTATCAAGCCGTGCAAGCTGTAAAAGATTTTCGGTTGCGTCTAACAATAATTCGCTGTGGGTGTTGCCTGAGTCTATTTCAGTATTGAATATGGAATCCCCGTGTTTCAAAGCAACTGATAAAATTTCACCGGCGCAATCAATTGCTAAAATATTTTTATACATTTTGTACTAGCGCCGCCAGTCTGGCCGCGGTGATTTTTGCAGGATCTAATATGGGAATCTGAAAATCGTTTGCGTTTATACCAAAAGCAATTTCCGTACAACCTAATATAACAGCCTGCGCCCCCTCTTTAACTAATTTTTCAATTTCGTTTTGAAATATTTTTCTTACCTCCGTCTTTACAGGATTTGAAAAAGCCTTTACACCGTAATCTTCCGAATAAATTGCATCGTGAACATTTTTCCGGCCTTTTGTGTCCGGCTCCAACAATGTCCAACCGTCATCCGCCGTAAAATATTCGTGGTATACACGGCTTTTGATTGTTCCAATGGTAGAAAGGTATGCGATCCTGTTGATGTATTTGTAATTTTTTTGCAAATACAATTTACAACTTTCTATCATGTTGACAATTACTATTTTAGGCAATGATTCGGCAACCATTTTTGAAAACACATTAAATATTTGTTTTGAATGTGCGGTATTACAAGCTATGCTTATATATGCTGCCCCTGCCGCGTCCAGCATTTTAGCACACTGAAAAAGACCGGCAGCCGGATTTTCGCTCTCCTCCCCCAACAAATACTTTGTTCTATCCGGCACCATTGACGGGCAGGATACAAGAACAGTACTTAAATGATCGCCGTCTTTACGCGCGTCCGTAGTCGCGTCAAAAATATGTTTATTGAATTCAATCCCCGCGTAGGGTCCAACCCCGCCGATAATACCGATTATTTTTTTTTGTTTTTCAGGCATTTTTATTCCTATGTAACACGTTCTTTAAATAGTGGCCTGTGTACGAGGCTTTGCATTTGCAGACTTCTTCCGGGGTGCCGGTGCAGATGACGCTGCCGCCGCGCTCGCCGCCTTCGGGGCCCAGGTCTATTATGTGGTCGGCTTGGGCTAGGACGTCTAGGTTATGTTCTATCATGACAACGGAGTTGCCGCCGTCTACAAGGCGCTGGATTACCCCCATAAGCTGCCTGACATCGGCAAAATGCAGGCCGGTTGTCGGTTCGTCCAAAATATAAAGTGTGCGGCCTGTGCTACGTTTTGAAAGCTCCAACGCGAGTTTTACGCGCTGTGCCTCGCCGCCTGAAAGTGTCAACGCCGATTGGCCGAGTTTTACGTAGCCCAACCCTACGGAAAGCAGGGTGTCCATTTTGCGTGCGATGTGCGGTATGTAGTTAAAAAAATCGCAGGCTTCTTCTATTGTCATGCCCAGAACATCGGCGATGTTTTTATCTTTAAAGCGGATGTCCAGAGTTTCTTTGTTGAAGCGTTTGCCGCCGCAGACATCGCAGACCACGTAAACGTCCGGCAGAAAATTCATTTCAATTTTGAGGGTGCCGTCGCCTTGGCAGTTTTCGCACCGGCCGCCTTTTACATTAAAGCTGAAACGCCCGGCTTTGTAGCCGCGCGCCTTGGAATCGGGCAGGCTTGCGAACAATTCGCGGATGCCGTTAAAAACGCCCACGTAAGTTGCCGGGTTGGAGCGCGGCGTGCGGCCTATGGGGCTTTGGTCAATATCTATAACTTTGTCGATGTGCTCTATGCCCTCAATTTTTTTACAGCTGCCTTGAAAGTGGCTGCTGCCATATATTTCGTTGGCCAGGGCGGGGTATAAAATGTCCGAAAGCAGGGTGCTTTTGCCGCTGCCGGACACGCCTGTTATGCAGGTAAATGTTCCCAGTGGAATTTCCACATCTATGTTTTTCAGGTTGTGTTCTTTCGCGCCTTTTATACGCAAGAATTTGCCGTTGCCCGCTCTCCGCTCTTTTGGAATTTCCATTTTGAGCGTGCCGGCCAGGTATTGGCCTGTTAAACTTTCTTTTACCTTGGCAACCTGCGCGGGTGTCCCCTGCGCCACGACGGAGCCGCCATGAACACCCGCCCCCACCCCCATATCCACAAGGTAGTCGGCGGTGCGCAGTGTCTGTTCGTCATGCTCCACAACAATAAGGGTATTACCAAGGTTGCGCAGGTATAGCAGCGTATCAATGAGTTTTTGATTATCCCGCTG
>BOBI01000104.1 GCA_026002305.1 Spirochaetia bacterium | reverse complement strand
TACAATAAAATCTTTCCGCAATACCGGAATGTGTACCGCAGCGACGATCTCCCGCAAATAGTCATCGCTCCCCAAAAAATATTCCGGCTCGGTAAGCACCGAGATCGCATTCGCCCCAGCGGCTTCGTATTCCTGCGCGATTTCCAAATATGGGAAAAAAGGCGCCCCCGATTCATCATGGGCTATAAGCCCCTTCGACGGGGAAGCCTTCTTTACCTCGCAGATGAAGGAAAGGCCGGGTGCGGCAAGAGCCTGTTCAAAAACAGTACCGCCGACACCGGCGCTGTTTCCACTCTGTAATAACGCTGCTTGGGTCAGCGCCGCATCCCGTACCACTTCCGGGGGCCGCGAAACTTTCGCCTTTTCTACCCGCAGCCTTGTACTTGCGGCAATATCATCAAGAATCATGCACTAAGCCCCCGTAGATAGACTTATAAACTGCTCAAGCTGTTTCAATGCTTTGCCGCTGTCGATCACCTCACGGGCAATGGCAAGGCCCTCCGCGATACCCACACCGGGGCGGGCGATGGAAATTGCGGCGGCGGAATTGAGCAGCACAGCATCACGTTTGGGGCCGCTAACGCCTGCAAGAATGTCGCGGGTAATTTGGGCGTTCTCCGCCGGGGTGCCGCCCACCAGATCTTCTTTTTTGCAGCGTTTAAGGCCGAACTGCTCCGGCTCTATCGTGTACGACTTGAACGCGCCGCTGCGCACTTCACAAACACTGGTGGGGGCGCTCATGGAAATTTCGTCCAGCCCGTCCTGCCCGAAAACCACCATGGCGCTTTTCACCCCAAGGTTGGAAAGTACCTTTGCCATGGGTTCGATAAGCTCCGCATCGTAGACGCCGAGAAGCTCCATATTCGCCCCCGCCGGATTTACCAGCGGGCCCAGAATGTTGAATATCGTCCTGATGCCCAACTCCTTCCGCACCGGAGCCACGTACTTCATCGAAATGTGGTAGTTCTGCGCGAAAAGGAAACAGAGGCCGATGGTTTTAAGCAAGTGCAGACTCTGTTCCGGGGAAACGGTGATGTCCACACCGAGGCTTTCAAGCACATCCGCCGCGCCTGACTTGCTGGATGCCGCCCGGTTACCGTGCTTTGCCACGGGGATACCGGCGGCGGAAATAACCAGCGACGATGTGGTAGAAATGTTGAACGAATTTGACCGGTCGCCGCCGGTGCCGACGATCTCAAGCACATCCATGTCGTGAAGAATTCTGATGCAGTGCTTCCGCATCCCCGCCGCCGATGCGGTGATCTCGTCGATGGTCTCACCCTTTACCGCCATGGCGGTCAGAAACGCCGCCATCTGTATGTCGCTGGCCTTGCCCCCCATGATTTCGTCCATCACCGCTTCGGCCATTTCGTAACTCAGGTTCTCGCGGTTTGCCGCCTTCACAATCGCTTCTCTAATCATTACATCCTCCTATCTCAAATAAATTGAAAAGGTAAATATTTTACCACAGACCTCACGGACATTCATTTTGAAATTTAATTCTTTTGTCTGTGTGGTCCGTGGTTAAAATTCTTTATTCCTTATCATACCATCTCTAAAAAATTACTGATTATCCTTTTCCCGTCAGGGGTTAAAATTGATTCAGGATGAAACTGCACGCCGTAAAGCGCATAATCCCGATGTTGTACCGCCATCACCTCACCGTTCGCCGTGCGCGCGGTAATCGCGAGCGTTTCGGGGATGGTGTCCGCGACCACCGTCAATGAATGATAACGCGCACCCTGAATCTTTGCGGGGAGGCCTCTGAAAATGGCGCAGTTGTTGTCCAGGGTAATCTCCGATGCCTTACCGTGCATCAGTGTTTTTGCGTAGCCCACGGTCGCGCCTAAGACTTCGCAGATCCCCTGATGCCCCAGGCACACGCCCAGAACCGGTATCTTTCCGGCAAAGGTGGCGATCACGTCTTCGCAGATTCCCGCATCTGACGGCCGCCCCGGCCCCGGTGAAATCACGATATGGCTGGGTCGCATAACCGCAATGTCCGCCAAGGTGGTTTCGTTGTTGCGGACCACCTTGATACCGGGGTTTATTGAACCGATAAGCTGGTAGAGGTTGTACGAAAAGCTGTCGTAGTTGTCGATAAGCAGAGTCATTGTTCGCCGCCTTTAAGGGCGCTGATCACCGCACCCATCTTGTTGATACATTCCTGGTATTCGTTCTCGGGAACGCTGTCGGCAACGATGCCCGCGCCGGAGCGGACAAAGACCTTGCCGTTTTTTTTGAAGGCGATCCTGATGGCGATGCAGGTGTCCATGTTGCCGGAAAAACTGATGTAGCCGATGGCCCCGCCGTAGATTCCCCGCTTGTTGTTTTCCAGTTTGTTGATGATCTCGCAGGCGCGGATTTTCGGCGCGCCGGAAAGGGTTCCCGCGGGGAGCACCGCGTCGATGGCATCCAGCGCAGTCTTCCCTTCAGTAATGCTGCCCTTTACGGTGGAACCGATGTGCATCACATGGCTGAACCGCTCGACGGACAAATACTTCTCCACACCCACCGAGCCGAATTTGCTGATCTTGCCGATGTCGTTCCGCCCCAGGTCAACCAGCATATTGTGTTCCGCAAGCTCCTTGGGGTCCGCAAGAAGTTCCCTTTCCAGTGCAGCGTCTTCCTCCGGCGTCTTGCCCCGCTTACGGGTGCCCGCAAGGGGAAAGGTAAAAAGTTTGCCGTCCTGTAGTTTTACCAATGTTTCAGGAGAGGCCCCGGCAATCTCGATATCGTCGCTGGAAAAATAAAACATATACGGCGATGGGTTGATCTCCCGCAGCCGCCGGTAGGTGTCAAAAAGGCTCCCCTCAACGTCCGCTTCCAGCCGGTTGGACAGCACCACCTGGAAAATGTCCCCTTCCCGGATATGCTCCTTTGCCTTCTGCACCATATCGCAGTATTGCCGTTCATTAAAGAGGGCGCGGAAGGGTGAAAGTATTTTTAAGGGTTTCATCTCCGCGCCCGCGCCGGATTCGGCGATGCGGGACATGGCGTCCAGTTCCCCGATTGCGCGGTGGTAGTTTTCTTCCAGTGCATCGGTTTTGATGTTGACAATCAGTATGATCTTTTCTTCAAGCCGGTCCAAAACCATGAGCTTGTCAAAAAGCATCAGATCCACATCCTTAAAATTTTCCTCGTCCGCCGCATTAAGGTTGAGGGATGGCTCGCTGTACTTGATGTAGTCGTAGGAAAAGTAGCCCACCAGGCCCCCTGTAAAGGGTGGAAGCCCGCTCAGAGCAGGCCCCCTGTTTTCTTCGATAATTTGCTTAATGTACGTGCCGGGATCTTTCACGGTAAGGCGGACGTCGGTCCCGTTTTTGATGCTCAAAGCGCCGTTGGCGCAGGTTATGGTAAGTTGGGGATCGTAGCCCAGAAAGGTGTAGCGGCCCCAAATCTGGCTATCCTCAAGGCTTTCCAGAATGAAGCACTGGCGGCTGATTTTTTTGAGGGCTCTGAAAACATCCACCGGCGTCCGCGTAAGGGCGTTCATACCGAGTGATTTGGAAACCGGAATCCGCCGGTAGTCCCCCGCCATGGCCTTCATCTCCGCCGGGACTTGTGCCGAAATCTGCTGAACGGACATATACACCCCTTGAAAAAAGTCATCAAAATCTGGCGTTTCTATTAATAGAAACATTTGTTGTTTCTTTATATAGTAACATCAAATTTTTGTCAAGTGGTTTTAATGAAAATTTTGAATCACAAGTGATATTGACAGGTACATGGTAACAAAAAAACACCCCGAAACAGCTTGAATTGCCATCCCGGGGTGTAATCAACAAAAATCTCAACTATTAGTGTCCGTGATGTCCGTGTCCTTCATAATGAATGTGCCAGTGCTCGTGCTCGGCTTTCTCGCCGCCCATAAGGTCCTGCCATTGCTTCATTACAGGCGATTTCTCTACGCTGTTTAATTGGTATTCTTTGTCTGCAAGGTATAGGCCTCTTGCGCGCTCGGACTTTATATCCCAGTCCGCTTGAGGTTGACCCGCGCCGCCAATGCAACCGCCAGGGCAAGCCATAACTTCAACAAAGTCAAAGTGCTCGCCGCCTTCTATGCGTTTGATAATGGCGTCGGCATTTGCAAGACCGCTGACTACGGCAATGCTTAATTCGATACCGGCAACGGTAACTTTAAATGTCTTTATTCCGTCTACCAAAGCTCCTGCTTTTGCATCGGGGTGCGGAATTCCGCGAACGCCCGATTCCTCAATTGCTTTGTAAAGCGCCTCTGCATTTTTCGGGTCTAGCGCACCTGCCGCATAGCGCAGGGCCGCTTCCATAACGCCGCCTGAAACACCGAATATAACGGCCGCGCCTGTTGTCTCGCGCCATTTTTCTTCGATAAGCGCCGGTTTTAAGTTTACATAATCAATACCGGCTTCCTTTATCATGCGGATAATTTCCTGGCTGCTAAGTACAAACGCTATGTCCTGTCCTTCACTGCTACTAAACTCACTGCGCGCGCCTTCCATTTTTTTAGCAACGCAAGGCATCGCAGCACCGCGAACAAAGCCTTTTACGCCTTCTTTCTTGTAAGTTCCGGCATATAATTGCATTGGCGACTTTGTAGTTGAAACATGGGGCATAACTTCGGGATGATGCTTTTCAACATAACGTACCCAAGCCGGGCAGCATGATGTAAACAACGGCCATGTCGGTTTTGTTTTTAAACGCGCAAGCAACTCTGTAGCTTCCTGAATAATTGTCATGTCGGCCGCCGCGTTTGTGTCGTAAACTTCATCAAAACCAATCAGGCGAAGCGCCGCAACGATTTTACCGAATGTGTTTTCGCTTGCGGGAATTCCAAAAGCATTACCAACACCAAGCCGGACAGCGGGAGCAATCTGAATACTTACCTTTATGTTTTTGTCGTCAATAAACTTCCAAACATTTTCGGTGTTGTTCTTTACGGTGATCGCGCCTGTTGGGCAGATCGCCGCACACTGACCGCAGCCAACGCAGACTGAATCATTGATTGGTTTTTCGCCAACTGTAGAAACTACCATTTCAGCGCCGCGGTGTGCAAAGTCAATTGCGCCCACTTTCTGAATTTCGTTACACATACGGATACATTTTCCGCACAGAATACACTTTGATGTGTCTTTTGTTATGCAGAAACTTGAAGTATCAAGTTGCGGTACCGGTGAGTGCTGCGGGTAGCGAACGCCCGTGATACCGTAGCGGTCCGCAAATTTTTGCAGTGAGCAGCGCTGGCTTTGATCGCAGGTGGTACAATCACGGCAGTGGTTCGCCAACAGTAACTCAAGGATATTTTTGCGGTATTTGCGCAATTTTGCAGTGTTGGTAAGAAATACCTGACCTGCCTTAGGAAGCTGTGAACAAGCGGAATCAAGTGATGATCTGCCGCTTTTTTGGTCAACTGTCTCTACAAGACACATACGGCAAGCGCCGTAAATTGAAAGTTCAGGGCTGTAGCAGAAAGCAGGGATTTCGATTCCTGCTTTCTTTGCGTGCTCAAGCACGTTTAAGCCTTTTTCAAATTCGACGTTAATACCGTCGATAGTTATAAAATCTGCCATCTCTTAGTCCTCCACTTTTACTGCATCGAACTTGCATTTTTCAATACAAGAGCTACATTTGATACATTTTTCGTTATCAATAACATAGTAGGCCTTTTTCTTGCCTTCCAAAATATCGTCTTGCTGAGAGATTGCGCCAACAGGGCATACTTTCGAACAAGCGCCGCACCCGGTACAGTCTTTAGAAGCAATGGTGAATTTTTTCATGCCTTGACATTCACCTGCCGGACACTTGTGATCGATAATGTGGGCTTCGTAATCTTTGCGGAAGCGTTTTAAGGTACTCGCAACCGGATTAGGAGCAGTTTTACCAAGACCGCAGAGGGCCGCCTTAGAAATGGTCTCGCACAATTCTTCAAGAGTCTCTATGTCGCCTTTTTTGCCTTTTCCTGCAACGATGTTCTCCAGGATTTCCAACATACGCATGGTACCTTCGCGGCACGGTACGCACTTTCCGCATGATTCTTTTTGCGTAAACTTCATAAAGAAGCGGGCAATTTCGATCATACAGTTTGTTTCGTCCATTACAACCAATCCGCCCGAACCGATAATAGCGCCGGCTTTTGGCACCGAATCAAAGTCAAGCCCCATATCCAAGTCTGCTTCTGTTAAACAGCCGCCTGAGGGCCCGCCGATCTGCACGGCTTTGAACTTTTTGCCGCCAAGAATACCGCCGCCAATGTCATAAATAATTTCGCGGAGCTTCATACCCATTGGAACTTCGATAAGGCCGGTGTTGACGATTTTGCCTGTAAGTGCAAAAGTCTTTGTACCCGGGCTGGATTGGTTGTAATGGACGAAACAAACTGTATGATCGAAAT
>BOBI01000103.1 GCA_026002305.1 Spirochaetia bacterium | reverse complement strand
TTTTTCTGTAGCTCACTTGACCGAAGCGGGGCGAATAAGCAACTGTGTGCCCAAAAAGGTGACTGTAGCAAGCGTGAGCGAAAGGGAAAATATTTTTGCGCTTAACTGCCGATAAAATCTGCACACCGTCTTTGTCTTACAAACCGCACGCCGTTTTTGTGTTAAAGGCAGAAAAAATGTATTTGGAGCGGGGGTATTCCTTGATTTAACAAATGGAAATATGCTAGACTGAACATGCCAAAGACGGGGAATTAGCTCAGTTGGTAGAGCGATAGGTTCGCAATCTATAGGCCAGGGGTTCAACTCCCCTATTCTCCAAACGCATAAGACTTATGCAGCCTGCAATTATTTCATGTTTGCGCTTTCAAGGTCTATTATTTCTTGCACCTTTGGTGACGAGGGGCCGTCTTTAAATTCGAGGGTGATCCACTCCCCTGCGATTTTTTTGGCAAGCTCATGGCCAATTACGCGCTCGCCCATGCAGAGGACATTGCCGTTGTTGCTCAATATTGAGCGCTCGGCGGAAAAGTTGTCGTGGCAGACGGCGGCGCGTATCCCTTTAAATTTGTTGGCGCTAATGCACATACCAATTCCGGTGCCGCAGATTAGAATACCGCGTTTTTTAAAGCCCGATTTGATAATCGACTCGCAGGCGCGTTTTGCCACCGTGGGATAATTTGTGGGATCGTCGGGGCTGTCGCATCCGGCATTTTCTATTGTAACGCCCTTGCCCTCAAGAAATTTGATAAGCTCAAGTTTTAACGGTACCGCCGCGTTATCGCAGCCTATTACGATTGTCACCATCACCCCCTTAACTTAACTGTTCCGCTATGCCGTCGGCAATAGCGCTCAAGATTATACAACAGGAACAAGCGCCCGCGTCGAGCACGCCCCGCGAGCGTTCCCCCAGCCTGCTGGAGCGCCCGAATTTGGCAACCAAATCTTTTGTTGAGTCGCGGCCTTTTTCCGCGGCGGTTTTCATGGCGGCCAGGGCGCTTTTAAAATCCGCGCCACAGGCGGCGGCTGTTTTTAGGGCGTCAAAAGCCGGGGAAAGCGTATCAACAAGGGTCTTATCGCCGACCTTCGCTTCTACAATGCCCTGTAAGCCTTCAAGCCCTGCCCCAAACATTTTTGCCAGACCTGCGGTGTCTATACCGTCAAGATCGCTTCCCGCCTCGGCCATACCCATAAAAACCGTGCCGTAAATCGGCCCCATAGAGCCGCCTATTTTTGAAAATAGCAAGTTGCCAAGCTCGTCAAGCCCGTCCGAAAAGCTAATTTCTTTACCTGCAATTTCGCCTGCAAACATTGTAAAACCTTTGTTCATGTTCATGCCGTGGTCACCGTCGCCGATAAGCCCGTCAACCTCGCCCAAATAATCTTTATTTTTCTGTATCGCGGCAACAATCTTTAATAAAACAGGTTTACCGGCTGCGTTTTTAAACCCGCTCATTTTTGTTTTATCCCCATTCCATAGCATGGCGCATCGATTAGCTCTTTTAATTCGGCATCAAGTTTCATGACCGAAAGCGTAGCGCCCATCATTTCAAGCGATGTAAAATAGTTACCCGCGTAACCGCGATGAATTTTTATACCCTGTGCGCTTAAGAGTTTTTCGATTTCATCGTATAACACATAAAGTTCCATTACGGGGGTCGCGCCTAAACCCGACACAAGGACCACAACCTCATCGCCTTTAACAAACGGATAATCGGGAAGGACAACGTCCACCATGCGTTTTGCCATAAGCGCCGCTGTTTCCAGCTTGCAAACTTCTATGCCGGGCTCCCCGTGGTGGCCAATGCCAACTTCCATAGTGCCGGGTTTTATCTCAAAGTTCGGCTTCCCCACGGCAGGAAGCGTACAAGGCGTAATCCCGATACCAACACTGCGTGTGTTGTCGATGGCTTTTTGCGCCGCCGCTATTACCTCGTCGAGGCTTGCGCCTTTAGCCGCCTTGGCGCCGCCGCATTTCCACATTAAAACTTCGCCGGCAACCCCGCGCCTTTTTTCACGTTCGGCTTTTGGGGCGGACGCGACATCATCGTTTGCAACAACGGTTTTAACTTCGATGCCGTCTTTTTTAGCCATCTTAACCGCCATCTTTACATTCATGTTATCGCCGGAATAATTTCCATAAAGGCAGGCAACACCCTTTCCCTGATTCGCCGCTTTAAAGGCGTCAAGAAAGGCCGCCGCCGTTGGCGACGAGCATATTTCGCCCACCGCCACAGCGTCGCATAGATTCTGCCCGATATAGCCGATGAACGCGGGCTTGTGGCCGGAACCGCCGCCTGTAACCACGCCGACATGATCCTTTGGCATATCGGCACGTTTAATAACACGGGGGTTATCCGTAGTGGTAACAATACCGCTGTGTACCTTGACAAAGCCTTTCAGCATCTCGTCAACAATATCATCGGGGTTGTTTAATATACGCTGCATAAATGTCTCCTATACACTATTTGATGGTATACCCGCCGTCAATCAACAAGTCGTGCCCTGTGATCATAGACGCGGCTTTGCTGCACAAAAACGCAATTACACCGGCAATTTCGTCGGGCTCGGCAAAACGTTCGGCCGGGATTTCTTTTTTTAAGGCATCGCCAACAGGTCCGTCCCATGCTTTGCGCCCAAGCTCTGTAAGCACAACTGTAGGCGATACGCAATTTACACGGATACCGTATTTGCCCCATTCCATAGCCAGTACCTTTGTCATGGCAATAATGCCGCCCTTGCTTGCGCAGTAGGCAACATGCTTGTCCAACGCAATGGTACCGGCTTGCGACGCCATATTGACGATACTGCCCGGCAGTTTATGGCCGATCAAATACGAGCCGAAGGTTTGAGCCATCATAAAACTCGCGGTCAGGTTGATGCTTATGGTACGGTTCCAGAAATCTTCGCTTAACGTTTCCGCTTTTTCCAGCGCAACGATACCGGCGCTGTTCACAAGAATATCAATTTTTCCAAACGCCTTAACGCCGGCTTCAATCACACTTGTGCGGTACGCGGCATCGCAAACATTGCCCGCGATACCGATATTTTTTGCTCCAAGCGCCTTTGCCTTGCCGCAGGCGTCTTTGTTTAAATCAGCCAAAATCAAATTAACGCCCTTCTCTGCAAAAAACTCGGCCGTTGCAAAACCAATACCTGCCGCCCCGCCTGTGATAATGGCTGTTTTTCCCTCAAGCGAGTACGACGGGTCTGCCTTTTCGTAAGCTATCATTATTTAAGCGCTCCCGCCCTCTTATGGGTAGTTATCAAATCCTGTACATTGTCCCTTGTTATAAGGGGACAATCAATATCAAAGTTTTCAAAACCATTAGCGTTGCCTGTAACAATATTGTTGGCTATCCTCATGGCGTTTTCCGCAAGCAAATAGGCATTCTGGAACGATGTTGAAGTCATGCTGCCTTCCTCAATAAGGAGCGCCGCTTCCGCTGTTCCGTCCACGCCGTAGACCAGGAGATCCTTGTATTTTGGATTATTCTTAACAGCCTCAATCGCACCGGTTGCCATATTATCATTCATGGAGAGAACCGCGTCGATTTTGTCGGTGGCATTTACCCAGTCTTCCATGTACTTCATAGCCTCGTCTTTGTTCCAGTTGGCAAACTGTTCGCCTACAACAATAATATCGGGGCGTTTATCAAGGAATTCCTGCTGCCATGCCCTGCGGCGCTCGCTTGAGTGGAAGTGGCCGGAGGGCCCGTCAAGGATTACAACCTTTGCGCCTTGTTTAATTTGATTAAGACCCAAACGGGCATTAACCGCGCCCTGCTCATAAGCTACGGCGTCAACACTGTTACTAACAGATTCCATGCCGGTTAAGCGCAAATTTACCGTGATAAGCGGAATTTTTGCCGCTACGGCTTTTTGCGCGGCGGGTGTCTGCGCTTCAATATTCTGGGGCTGCAGGATGATAACATCGTACTTGTTGGTGATAGCGTTTTCTACCGCGCTGTTAATCACTTCATCCTTGCCCTGTCCGTCAATGGTGTCCAGTTTTATGTTGTCATATTTAGCCGCTTCTTCTTTCATGGCATTGGTAAGCCATGCTGCAAAAGCATCGCCGTTTGTCCGTGAAATGTAAACAACCCTCTTTTTACCGCCCGATCTATTACACGATGTAAAGGCGATAACACTTGCTACCATAAGCAGCGCTAAAAATTGTTGATTTAAAAAAACGGGGCAAGAGCATTATTTACATATCCCACAAAATGGACGAGCTTTTTCGCATAGCGGACAGGATTACGGTTTTCCGCGATGGCTGCGTGGTTGGCTCTGGCGCGGCCGCAAACCTCAATATGGACAAGGTTATCACTATGATGGTTGGGCGGGAACTTTCCAATGATTACCCGAAAGATACCGTACACATTGGCGGGGAATTGCTAAGTGTCCAAAACCTTAACAGCGCCGGTGTTTTTTCCAATATCAGCTTTAATGTACACGCGGGCGAAATTGTCGGCTTTGCCGGTCTTATCGGCGCCGGACGTACCGAAGTTATGCGCGCCATAAGCGGGCTGGACACAGTAGATTCCGGCGAAATTAAGATTAAATCGAAGCCTGTTAAAATTAAAAATGTTACCGACAGCATATCAAGCGGTTTCGCTATGTGTTCGGAGGACAGACGGCGTTACGGTTTGGTGCTGATTCGCAGTGTCAAGGAAAATATCACACTGCCGAACCTCGCCCGCTATATTCATCATGGCTTTCTGCACAAAGGCAGGGAGGCGTTTGAGATAGCGGATATGTTCTCCAGCCTGCGCATAAAAGCGCCCTCGGCGGAGGCTGCGGCAGGGAACCTTTCCGGCGGTAACCAGCAAAAGGTGGTGCTGGCAAAGTGGCTTATAAAAGACCCGTCGGTACTGATTCTTGACGAGCCGACACGGGGCATCGATGTTGGTGCAAAATACGAGATATACAAAATTATGTCGGAGCTGGTGCATGGCGGCACAAAGGGCATTGTTATGGTTTCCTCGGAGCTGCCCGAACTTTTGGGAATGTGCGATCGTATCTATGTTATGCACAAGGGAACCATAGCGGCAGAAATAAAACGCGCGGATTTTTCGCAAGAGTTGATTATGCAATACGCTACAGGCAGTAAATAATATGAAAAAAGGAATAGGAAAATGTCGGGTAAAGTGAATAAAAACAAAATTGGCGCGTTTCTGGGAAAGTACAGTATTTTTGTTATTTTTATTGCCTTTTTTATAGTAGGTATTATTTTAAGCCCGAATTTTTTGACATTAAGCAACATAACAAACGTGCTGCGGCAAAACTCCGTGGTAACAATACTTGCCTTTGGTGAAACATTGCTTATTATCTGCGGTCTTATTGACCTTTCGTCCGGCGCGGTACTGGCTGTGTCAGGCGTTATTGGTATTATGTTTTTTAAGGCAACCGGAAACCTTGCCATGGCGTTTAGTACCGGCATTTTAGTTGGCGTGGCGTTTAACGCTTTAAGCGGCCTGCTTGTTAGTGTTTATAAAGCGCCGCCATTTATCGCTACGTTAGCCGTTACCACCATAGCGCGCGGCAGTGTTCTTTTGTTTGTCAACGGGCAGGATCAGTATCAGATCGGTAAATTTAATATGTTCGGGCAGGGGAGTTTTTTAGGAATCATTCCGTATCCGATTATATTTATGGTTTTGATGCTCGTTCTTACATGGTATATACTTAACCATACCCGTTTCGGACGTTCACTATATGCAATAGGCGGTAACGAGGAAGCGGCAAACGCCTCCGGCATTAAGGTAAACAAGACAAAATTTATCTGCTATATAATTAACGGCGTACTGGTTGGTCTTGCCGGTGTAATCTATATGTCGCGGGTAAACGCCGGTATTCCAAACGCCGGCGCTGGTTACGAGTTTGATGCTCTAACGGCGGCAATCATTGGCGGTACAAGTTTTTCCGGCGGTATCGGAACCGCTGCCGGAACTTTGATAGGCGCGTTCATCGTTGGTATTATCAACAACATAATGAACCTGGTTGGGGTAAATTCATACTTACAGCAAATAATCCGCGGCGCCATCATCGCGCTGGCTGTTATTATGGATATTTTTGCCAAGAGCCGCAGGTCTAAACCTGCCGGTATCCTGGAGAAAAAATAGACGGGGCTTTGCCTTGTTCTACAAGGAAATGGTTTGTACGTGTGCGCTTGGCGCGCACTGCGAATAAGGCCTTAGGCCTTGTTCTACAAGGAAATGGTTTGTACGTGTGCGCTTAGCGCGCACTGCGAATAAGGCCTTCGGCCTTGTTCTACAAGGAAATGGTTTGTACGTGTGCGCTTGGCGCGCACTGCGAATAAAAACGTGTAACGTTTTTTAAGAAAATTTTCGGAGGAAAGAAAATGAAAAAAATTATCGGAACATTTTTAGCGCTGCTTATGGTAGC
>BOBI01000102.1 GCA_026002305.1 Spirochaetia bacterium | reverse complement strand
ATTACGCTTGTTGCCCCGGCTTACCCTTACTCGCGTCAGCATAAACGAAAAAGCCGCGAAGGCTTAACCGCAAGCCGTATCGGGCGCACCCTGGAATCGCTGGGCGTTAACCGTATTTTAACGCTTGATATTCATTCACGGGAAATTGTAAACTCATTTTCCACTTTAAAGCTGGAGAACCTTCACGCAAGTTATCAGATAATACGAAAACTTTCACATATAGTAGATATTACAGGTGATGATTTTGTTGTGGTGGCGCCGGACACGGGTTCTGTAGACCGCAATAAATTTTACGCTACCGCACTTAAAAAACCGCTTTCACTTTTATACAAAGAGCGGGATTATTCGCGTGTTCCAAAAGACGCCGCCGACAACAATATATCTGAAATAAAGCTGTTAGGCGACGTCAGAAACAAAACTGTTTTTATGGCTGATGACATGATTGGAACGGGCGGCACGCTTTTAAAGGCAATGCGGTTCTTAAAAGAACAAGGCGTTTCAAAAGTTATCTGCGCGGTCAGCCTGCCGTTTTTTTCAGGCGACGCGGTTAAATTTTTTGACGCGGCGTATAACGAGGGTCTTTTCTTCCGCATCATTGGAACCAACGCTGTATACCACGAGGAACTTTTAAAACGTGAATGGTACGTTAGTGTTAATATTACAAAGTTGTTTGCTCAGATTATTTCACGCTTACATCAGGGAATATCCATTTCGTCAATTTTAGACAACCGCGATGTCATTGTTAAATCGTTAATGGCAAGCGCTAAGAGCAGCCCGGAGAGCGAAGCGGAGCACTAATCCGCGCTGCATTCCTTGTCGGCCTGCTCTGTCATTTCGCGCTGCCATGCTATTAAAAAGCGTTCTGCCGCCGGATCGATACCGCTTGATTCGGCCATTATGCGAAACACCGGCTCTGTGCCCGAGCCGCGCATCCAGATTGCGGCAATTTTTTTTCCGGCTGCGTCTTTAAAGCAGATTTTTAAGCCGCCTTTCCCGGATACGCCAAAGTCGTTTTTGCAAGTTTCCCCGGTAATTGCCGTCTCCGTTATGCCGTTGTAACAAGCGGCCTCCCAATCAACAATGCCGAATTGTGCTAACGCGCTTTTTTTTGCTTCCCATTGCCGCATGAAAATTTCACCGTAGCGGCGTTTTAACAAAGCGTGATCTTCTGTGCGGATTTCCATTTTCGCGTCCGCCGAGTAGGCGCCGGTTGTAACAAAGGGCGGCAGGGTTTTTATTATGCCGCTGATTGAGTGGGGGCTGTAGACCGGAGCGCCACTTTTTTTCAGCCATAGGTTAAGAAGCTCTGGCAGGGTGAGGAGTTTGATAACGGAAAGTACGGTGTGCAGGGGGTCGCGCACGGCCTGCGGGTGGGTTATAACACCACCGGCGGCGCCTTCTCCCATAAAGCGGACATTCCAGCCTTCGCCCCGGAGCTTTTTCCCCAATGCCACAACATTGGCCTCGCCCACCTCGGCGCGAAAAACGGCGGCGCCGAATTTTTCGGCAATGACATTCACCCGCAGCGATGTTGGATCGTTTATCGCAATGGCGGTATTAACGGCGCCCGAGTAGTTTTGGTGGGCAAGCTCCGCCATGCAGGCAAGCGCAAAAACTTCCTGTGCGGCAAGCGGACGCGCCTGTCCCGCGTCGTCGTCCCAGATTACCAAGTTACCGCGATCGCCATCGCAATCCGGTACATAACCCAGCACAAAACATTCATCTGTGTTGCGGTGCAGATCCTCTAAAAAACGGCAACAGGGCAGCAGGGCGTCTTCTTCCGGCACAATTTTATGGACAATTTCGCCGGCTTTATCGTTAATTGCCTTGAATTTGAGACCAAGACTCTCAAAAAATTCCCTATCTATGCTTACCGTACGCGCCGATCCGTTAAAATCGGCGGCAATTCCTATTGGGCGTGCGGCAATTCCGTGTTTTAACTGCTCCAAGAAATTTAACCGTGAACCGCACGAACATTTTGATATGGTCCCATTCGTATTTGAAGGCTCTTCTGCTACGATTTTTGTGAAATCTCTGTATGAATTCAGGGCGGCGGCTTTTATTTTAGCTTGGTTTTGGTAAATTTCTTTGTTTTCGTCGTGTCCTTTGTGATTAATTTCTTTGCCTTCTGCGCGTAGCCGCGCTTTGAAATCTTCGGCAAGGGACTCGGCCTGCGGGGGGGTAAGAACGCCGCCGTCGGCAAGACCGAACTTGAAACCGTTGTAACCTATGGGGTTGTGGCTTGCCGAAATGAAAATAAAACCGCGTCTTTCATGCCGCAAGTCGGTATCGCGGGCGAAGGCAAAAATTTCGGGGGCGGCGGTAACCCCGGCGAATAGTACACGACAGCCATTTTCGGCAAGGGTGCTAATGACAACCCGGGCAATTGCCGGCCCCGTGGGGCGGGTGTCCATGCCGACGATTGCGGTGGGGGCGCCCGCCGTGATTTCCGCGCCGCGCCCTTCTTTGTTTCCATCCGGCGCAACTTTCAGAAAATTGCTGAATGATAGAGCGGCGGCGCGGCAGATGTTTTCCGATTCCGCCGTAATTTCCGCGCCGCGCCCTTCCTCGTTTCCATCCGGCGCAAAGACGGCGCGCCAACCGGAAGCGGAAAGAATCATTATAGAATTCCCAGCGAGGGGCCGGGCCCGCCGGATTTTGCGTTATCGGCGGCATTATCCAGAGACAATATCAAGTTGTTAATAATGTCCAGAGCTTCCATAATTTCTTTTGACGATTCAATCAGAGAATTCCTCAAGTTTTTATTTTTCAATTTCGAACTAAAAAAAGACAAGGTCTGTAAGTAATAAGTGTGTTGATTATAAGCCGCCGCAATCATAAAAATCAAGCGAACCGGAATATCGTCCAGCGGCGAAAAATCCGTAATATCCACACGGCCAATACCCACCGAAAGCACAAGGTCTGAAACCGACATAAGCCTAACGTGCGGAATCGCAATCCCCTGTCCTATCGCCGTACTCATCAACTCTTCGCGCCTTTGTATTTCTTCAAGAAGTATTTTTGAATCTTTAACCTGCGGCGCGCTTCCCAAATTTTCAGAAAGAGTCCAAAGCGCGTCAACCTTATAAGGCGTATCCAAAAAAACTATCCGCGCAGGCGAAAAAGATGACAGTACATGCACCGGCGAAAAATCCGGCGCTATTTTATTAAGCGAAAGCCTGTCATTCACCCAGCGTTCAATTTCTGTTTTCTTAAACCGCCAAACCGTCCCAATTTTCCCCGACGGAATCTCACCCTTTTGAGCCCAATCGTAAACCGTCCTCTCCGAAACCCGCAAATATTTCGCCACTTCTTCGATGGTTAGTATATCTTCTGTCATAAAATAACCCTATGTCAAACTTTGCTACCATACTGCAACAAACCGCAACAAATGTCAACGCTCCATAAAAAAAAGGGGTGTCAAAGGTGCGGGCGCCTGGAGCCGGGCTAAAAGTTGGGCCTTGGGGATACAACAACCGCAGCGGCGAACTTAATGCCTTGTATGCTAGAACCGGATCCATCTGAAACCATATAGTCGTTATACGCATATACAGGGGTTGCTTTGAATACAAATGCAACCAGAAACCTAGCTACTGAGGCTTAAGTTGATGATGTTGTCCCTGGCGCCTCTCCGTTGCCGCATTCACCTTTATCCTTAAACAGAAGCAGAAATCTTTCATCAAAGGCAGCGCAGAGCGCCCTATACATTGTAATTTGAATGTAAGCACCCCAATACAGCATCCCGCAGGACAGCGCGGTCGAGTCCCCAGTTCCTGCCAAGACGGGAAAGCAACGAATCGGACAATGACATAAATTGGTCAAAAACGGAATCGCCGCAAACAATTGTTGGCAGGAGGTCGGGGAATGGGTTGCGGTTTACAATGACCTCCCAAAAACGTGCAAAGTTTTTTATGCGGGCCATCCCTTCTCTTGTAATGTCAGCGGTTTGTATAACTTCGTAAGGCGGGTCCGGCGAATACCCTATGCCGTAGCTGTCCGCATCTGCCCTTATTGAAGTGCCCGGCAGACATTTTAGAATACCCAGTTGGATTTCGCAGGGGTGTGCCGCGTAAAGTTTATCAAACCCGTTTGCAAATGATGATAAGTCTTCGTGCGGCAGGCCCGCAATGAGGTCTGCATGGACAATCGCTTTTGTCTCGTTTGTTATGCGGGAAATTGCGGCAAGCTCTTTTTCGATGTCCCCCGTGCGTTTAACTGCCGCTTTGGTACGGGCATTAAGTGTCTGCACGCCGATTTCCAAACGCAGCGTGTCTGCAGGAAATTTTTTCATAACGTCTAACAGTTCATCGTTAATGCGGGAAGGTACCAACTCAAAGTGTACAAACATTGCGGTTTTGTCCTTATCATGAGGGCGGGATTCAACCTGCTTTAAAAAAAATTCCATGATGACACACGCGCGTTTTATGTTGTGGTTAAAGCTGCGATCAAGAAATTTAAAACGGTGTGCGCCCCGCTTTATAAGAATTTCCATTTGCGTAAAAAATTCATCAAGTGGAAATTCGTACACACCGGTTGTTGCGCCGCCTTCGTTTTTCATGCCGCTTAAACAGAAGGAGCACCTGTAAGGACAGCCGCGTGAGCTTTCAACATAAGTTAATTTTTTCTGTAGATCCTCATCTGTGTAGAGATGATAGGCGCTTTTAAGCGCCCCTTCGGACGGCGCTGCAGACAACAAATGTGTGCATAAATTTCTAAACTGATGTTCCCCCTCTCCAATAATACGGTAATCTGCATATTCAAGAATGGGCGAATCCGGACCTAAATACGAAGTTTCGGGGCCGCCTAAAACGATGATGGGGCGGTTTGCCGGAGGGAGCGCGCGCAAAAGCTGCAGAATACCGGTGTGGTTCCAAATGGAGACTGAAATGCCCAAGATGCGGCATTGATGCGCCGTGATGGCGGCTAATTTTTCTTCGGTACTTTGCCTTAAAGTAAACTCTTCGATAGCGCAGCGGTTTTCTAAAGGGCCTAAATTGGCTTTTAAAAGACGCAGCGCAAGCGACGGGTGAATCCAACCCGCGTTGACCGTCCACAGCAGAATGTCTGTCATATTTTCATTGTGCACGACAGATCATTTTGTGGCGATGTTTTCCGGTATTTTTCGGAAGAAGCCGAAAACACTGCCGCAGAAGCCGCCTATTATGTGGGCAAAATGCGCGATGCTATCTTCTTTAAACGAAGAAATGAATTCATTGCCTATATAAAACAAAAGCACAAGTATAAATGTAAGGGGTATCTCGCCTTTGCGAAAATTAGTAAACGATGCCAACAGTATCATCATAAAAACAATTCCGGATGCGCCTAACAGATAATTTTGCGACAGCAGAATATTTGCCAGCCCTGTAACAAAAGCGGTAATCATCATCATAAACAGAAGGGAAGGCGAACCATAAATGTTTTCGAGCATTGGCCCTACAATCAACAGAATTAAAAGATTGCCGGTAAGATGATTCCAGTTTGCGTGCCCTAATACGTGTGTAAAAAGGTCGATCCAGTTACGCAAATTCTTTGTCGAGAATGTGCCTCTGCCGGGCACGGAAAACCAGTATTGTATCAATGTGTGAAACAATAATTGATTGAGCAAAAGAATAATTGCGCATAAAAACACAAATGTCAGAATTACAGGAGAGTTATATTTTATTTTCATTAGAACCTCTATATTGATTGTATAATATCTTTATACATTAAGAACCAATTCCACAGGACAATGATCCGAGCCTTGTACATCCGGTAGAATGTCGGAACTTTTGACACTTGGCAGGAAAGCGTTGTCCACACAATGATAATCAAGACGCCACCCGATATTTTTCTCGCGTGCCCCAAAGCGGTACGACCACCAAGTGTAACATCCGGCAACGCCCGGATGAAAATGCCTGAATGTGTCGGTAAACCCCGATGTTGTCCATTTGTCCATCCACGCGCGTTCTTCAGGAAGAAAGCCCGCGTTGTTTTCATTAGCCTTTGGCCGCGCAAGATCGATTGCGTTATGTGCAATATTGTAATCGCCGCACAGCACAATATGGCGGCCTTTTTGAACAAGGTTTGTGCAATATTCCAAAATGGCTGCGCAAAAATCCAGTTTGTAAGAAAGCCGCGCGCCCGCCTCCTGAGAATTAGGGAAATACGCTGATATTAAAACCAACTTTTCGTAGAACGCGGCAAGGAAACGGCCTTCACTGTCGAACTCCCGGACGCCTAATGGTTTAACATCGAGGGGCTCTACCTTTGAAAAAATAGCGACGCCGGAATAACCTTTTTTTTGAGCGGAAGCCCAATAAGTTTTATAACAAGCGCCGTCTTGCCGCACCGGCGCTTTTAATCCGGCGGAAATTTGATCGGGGTGCGCCTTTGTTTCCTGCACACAAAGCATGTCAGGCGATGTTGTTGCAAGCCATGTGGTAAAATCTTTTTTTTCCACGGCGCGTATTC
>BOBI01000101.1 GCA_026002305.1 Spirochaetia bacterium | reverse complement strand
AAAATGCTAGGTCGGTCGGGCTGTGCGCCCTCACTCCCACGCATTTTTCCGCACACATTTTTGTTGCGCGAAACACTGCGTGTTTCTTTATAGCGCAACAAAAACGTCAAGAAACCTTTCACGTTATGTGCCATATCTTCTCTTGAACGGGTTCAGAAGACGCGCCGCCGTCCTAGCGGCGCGAAGAAGAAACTTCTTGAATAGAAAAGGCATAAAACTCCTGAAAGTCTATTTTGGAGGAGTTTATGAGAAAGAATTTAGCATTATTAGTTGTTGTCGTATTTTTAGAAATTTTAACTGGTTGTGGTGCCAGTCAAGGACAATCATACACAACTATAACCGATGACGGTGTTGAAACCGAATTTACGATTATTACAAAAGAGCAATTTGACAGAATTCGTATTTCAAATGAAAATAGTGCTGTTAGTATGTATGTTGACTTTTCTGATGTCACACAAGCAACAAACAATAATGTAATTAAAGGAACAAGACCTAAATATTACGGCATGACCTATCAATCTATTAAAGAAAATCCGCCAAAATCAAATGAATTAGTATGGCTTCGATATAGAAATGGCGACAAATGTTTCATGAGTATAGGATTTTATAATAAACAATTCAGTAATACTATTTCGTTAGCGCAAAACCGTGCAGAATACATAAGACAATATAATCTTTATACTGATATGGTAAAAAATGCTAAGTAGCAATTAAACAGGATGGTTAAAATGGAAAAAACACAATGTAACGATTAGTATATTATACGTGGAGAATCTGATGGTGGAAAATTTTATACTGAACATTATAAGTGGAATAAACCATGAAAAGGAAAAGGTAAGAAAATGACATTTGAAAAAGCAAAACAAGAAATTATCAGGTGTAGTGGAATAGGTATTAGACGACCTTGTTGGGTTGATAAAAGTTTGCGAATAACCGGTGATAAACAGTTTGCCGGAGCAAGAGTTGTTCAAAAAGATAAGAAAGATGAAGCTATCATCGAAATAATAAATGACATTCAGAAAAAAAGAGAAACTGTATATGATGGGTCGGATCTGTTTTTTCAGACGGAAAAACAAGATTATTCTGATGGTGGTGTTTATAACGGAAAATCTCTAAAAGTAGGATTTGGCGGAGTTGGACTTCCGTATGGGAAAAAAGACTATCTGGCAAAAGATTGGGAAATTTACGTGTCTGAAAATTTTACCTAAAAATAATTTGGAATAAAATATGGCAAATGTAAATTTTATTAGCTAAAGCGGTGTCACCGCCAAACGTCCGTGTTTGGCGGCTTCGACGCAAGAGAGGATACGGCACATAACACACGGTTTCTGCTGCGCCGCAGTAGCGGCTTGGTCTCCGCTCCCTGCCGGTCGCTCCGACACATTTTGGGCGGCGGGACTGCTTGCGCAGCCCTTTTGTGCCGCCCAAAACGTCGCAAACCTATTCCGTTATACGAAATTTTGCCTGCCCCAAATTTTCTCCAAAAGATTGGCTGGTGTAAACCATTTCCCCCAAAAATAAGAGGCAATTTATAAAAATATCTTCCACATAACGATCAAATACCCCTTGTGGAAACCTACATTTTTATATATAATGAGCTATCTTTATTTTAAGGAGACCCTATGAAAGAAAATCAACACGTCCAGGCTATCCCCGCCGAGGTTTTGACACAGGCACGACCAAAGCTAATGAGCTGAAAACCTTGCTTGCGCCCTATATGCTTGCTTTGACACCCGCCGAACGGCACGAATTGTCGAAAATGGGGGAAAACCATCGGTTTTGTGGAAAAAGCCTTTGATTTTGCCAAACAGAACCCGAATTTGTGCCCGCCTTACCTTGATATGGCCGCTTTTAACATAGATTTCGGTGATGCTCACGGGCTTTGGACGCTCCTTAATACCGTTCAACAGATACATCAGAACATTGATGACACCGGAAATGGCAGCCGGAAGCAAGGCATACCAAGCCGCTCTCGTGTTTTACAGTTCGGTCAAAGTTGCGGCAGCACAGGACGTGCCGGGGGCAAAAGCCGTATATGATGAGTTAAAGACCCGATTCCCCAGCGGCAAGCGTAAACCCATCAAGAGCGAGTCGGAGACCGTAACCGAGACCATTAAGAAAGAGGTTAAAGTCTCTTAAAGAGCCGATTTTGGGTCTCAAAGAGCAGATGCAGACTCTTAGAGAGTCGAAATTGACACTCAAAGACCCGGTGGCGGCTCTTTGGGACTTGATTTTGACTCTCGGAGACCCGAAAGTGGTTCTCCGAGAGTCAGCATTGACACTTACAGTGCCGAATTGGATACTAAAGGTCCCGATTTTGATACTCAAAGAGTCGAAATCGAGACTAAAAGACTTGGTAGTGGAGAAAAAGAGGTTTATATGCCTATAGAACAATACACAGAATCCCTTGTCTTGCAGGAGATGAAATGCGCCATCGGCGAGAATGCCTTTGGCTTTGTATTCCCGCAAGGAGATGTTTCGTCAGTGGATAAGTTAGAAAAACTCCTTAAAAAAGCGGGTGGAAAACCGGCCGCCTGCCCATTGGCAGACTATTCACAAGGCGGCAATGGAAAGGCAAAACCCGAATATGTTATTACTTTTAACAAACAGCCAAAAACAATAATTGTTGTTGAATGTAAAAAAACAACAGCAAAACATAATTCTGAAAATTGCGACCGTCCCAAAGACTACGCCGTTGATGGTGCGTTGTATTACACAAAATTTTTGAAGGAAGAATATAATGTAGTTGCTATTGGCGTGTCAGGTACAAAAAAAGACAATATAAAAGTTAATGTATATTATTGGCAGAAGAACCAAGAAACATATACCGAATTAAAAAAAGCTCGTGATATTATCTACGAGCCTGAAAATTATTTACGCCTTGTATCGGGTGAATCGGTAAAGAAATCAATTTCAATTGAGGATATACAAAATCTTGCCCTTGAAATGCACGAGTCTTTACGTTCTCTCGCTGTTACTGAGCGAGCAAAGCCGGTATTTATTGCCGGAATTCTGATTGCACTAAAAGATGATGACTTTGTAAAAGAATATATCAACCTCATTTCTTTTAAATCACTCTTGAATCGTTTACAAGATGCAATAAATAATGTGCTAAAAGACAGCGATGTCCGTTCTGAGAAAATTGAGGATATTCGCAACCATTTTACCATAATCGGTAAAAATACAAAGTTAAGAGCGATTCCTCTTGGACATTATAATTCTTTGAGTTGGTATATCGAAGAACTGGAAAAAAAGATTAAGCCCATGATGGATTATGCAGATAACACCATAGATGCACTGGGGATTTTTTATCATGAATTTGTTAAGTACTCAGGCGGTGATGGAAGCGGATTAGGTATTGTCTTAACTCCACAACATCTAACAGAATTCATGTGTGATTTGGCAGAAATCAATAAAAATAGCAAGGTTGTTGATATTTGTTGCGGCTCCAGTACATTCCTTGTTACCGCTATGGGAAAAATGTTTAAGGGGGCAAACGATAAGGAAATTGCAAAAATACGCCAAAATGCTTTATTCGGTGTTGAAAGCGATGATGATATTTTTACGCTTGCTATTGCCAACATGATAGTACGGGGCGATGGTAAATCAAACATCATTTACGGCGATTGTTTTAATCAAACTATAAAAGACGAACTAAAGAAAAAAAATATAGACACAGGTTTGATAAACCCGCCTTATGCACAAGATACGAGCGAACTTGAATTCGTAGAAAATATGCTTGACATTTTAGCAACCAATGGCACTGGCGTAGTAGTTGTTCCTATGTCATGTGCTATAGGGACAAAATTCAAGGAAACTCGTGAACGGCTGTTTAAGAAACATACCTTAAAAGCTGTTTTTTCTATGCCGGATGATATGTTTTATTCCAATAATGCAAGTACCAATGTATGTGTAATGGTATGGGAAGCCCACAAACCCCATAACAATACAAAAAATACATTTTTTGGATATTACAAAAATGACGGATTCGTTAAGGCGAAAAAACTCGGTCGCATTGATAAGTTTAATAAATGGGGCGATATAAAAGCAGAATGGATCAGGCTGTATCATGAACTGGAAACTAAAGATGGTTTAAGTGTTAAAAAACCTGTTAGTTGGGAGGATGAGTGGCTTTGTGAAGCATATATGGAAACGGATTATTCTGTTCTAACGCAGGATGATTTTCAAAATACGGTTAATGCCTATTTAGCCTATTTGGTAAAATCGGGGTGCTAAATGAAAGTTGATGATTTATTTACTTTATATCAGGGCAATGGATATGAGCTTATCAATATGGAAATTGATACATCATCTGAAATCAATTTTGTTGCCCGGACAAGTGAAAACAATGGCGTAGTTGCTCAAATTAAAACGATGAATATATCGCCATTTCCTGCAGGATATGTAACTGTTGCACTTGGCGGCAGTGTCTTGTCATCTTTTGTTCAAAATAAACCTTTTTATACTGGGTTTCACGTTATGGCATTGCAGCCAAAGATAGATATGTCCTTAGAAGAAAAACTGTTTTATTGTCATTGTATAAAAATGAACGCATACCGTTATCAGTATGGAAGACAGGCAAACAAAACCTTGAAAAATCTTGAACTGCCAGAATTGCCTCATTGGTTGAAAATATATAATATAGATTATTCAAGAATCACAACGCAAATTCAAAAAAAAGACTTGCCGTTTGATGTTAATAATTGGCATAGATTTAAGTTGCGTGATATCTTCGATTACAAGAGGGGTAAGGGCATAACAAAAGATGAAATTGAAAACTATCAAGGGATGATTCCGTGTGTTCAAAGCGGTGAAATGAATAATGGGATTATTGGTTATATGAATTCAGAATTACAAAATGATAGGTTTCATACCTATATTGTTGCTCCATTTCTTAGCCTTGCCCGCAGCGGAACATCTGGCTGTGTAAACATTCAAAATAAAAATAGTTATGTTGGAGATAGCGCTATTGCATTAAAGCTAAAAGGTAAGGAAAATATTTATCTTTATTTATTTTTAGAAACAATTCTCAATTTAGAAAAGAACCGATATACTTATGGCAGAAAGGTTGTTATTGAAAAATATATTGAAAAATATATTTCATTGCCGTCAGATAAATATGGGAATCCTGATTGGGATTTTATGGAAAGCTATATAAAGGCGTTGCCGAATAGTGATAAAATATAGTAAAGGAGAAACAGATATGACGGTAGATAACTTGCCTACTTACGTAGAAATTACGAACTACTTAAGTAGTAAAAAACGTCCAAAGCATTTACTAATGGGTAATGGTTTTAGCATGGCGTATGACCCATCAATATTTTCGTATAATGCTTTGAGTACATTTATCGAAAATTCTGATGATTTGTTGCTTAAACAATTATTCAAAACGATAAATACTAAAAACTTTGAAATTATTATGCAAGAATTGGATAATTTTGCAAAAATCGCTGAAGTTTTCTCTGCTGACAAATCTTTGGTTAATAGGATTGTTCAAACAAACGAAAAACTCAAAGGTAGTCTTATTGGGGCGGTTCAGCAATTACATCCTGAACATGTTTTTACTATTCCCGATGAAAAAAGTTCATTGTGTTTTAAATTTTTAGATGACTATTTGTCAAATGATGGCAAGGTGTTTACTACGAACTATGACCTGTTGCTTTATTGGGTGTTAATGCGTAATAATGCACAACAAGCAAATGATGGTTTTGGTCGAGAACTCTTAAATCAAACAGATGAATTTGTACCAAATTGGGAACCAGAATATTCGAGTGATGATTTGGGGTGAACATAAAGATGAACAATCTGTTTTCTATTTGCATGGAGCTTTACCGTTATTTGATACGGGGATTGATATAATAAAAGAAGTTTATGATGGAAACTATCTTTTGGAAAATATAAAAGCCCGCATGAATAAAAAACACTACCCAATATTTGTAACAGCGGGAAATGCGGAAGAAAAACTCAGACATATAACACACAATCAATATTTGACATTTTGTTATGATAAATTATGCACAATGGAAGGTTCATTGATAACCTTTGGTTTTTGCTTTGGTGAAAATGATACTCATATTATTGATGCAATAAATCAGGCGCATAATCAACCAAAGGATAGGAGATTATGGAGTATATATATTGGTGTTTATTCAGATACAGACTTGCAACACATTGAAGACATAAAAGATAAATTCAAATGTAAAGTCAATATATGGAACGCTAAAACTGCACATATATGGAATTAGAAAATGTTTTTAATAATAAAATATAGAAGAGCATTATCGTAAAAGGGGCAGGCAAAACTTCGTATAACATACGGTTTGCGGTTCGGGGCTAAAGCCCCTCCGGGTTCCGTTCGCCTAGGTCAGTCGCTACGCTCCTTCCCACGGCTCACTCCACCCACATTTTTTGCGGCGCTGGAACGCTTCGCGTTCCAGCGCCGCAAAAAATGTCGCAAACCTTTCACGTTATGCAACATAACGGCTTGGTACAGGCGATACAGATTTCCAGCGTTTATCTACGATAAACGCAACAAATCCCAAACTATTGCCTTTACTGTAAAAAGCCTTAACTAAAAAATAA
>BOBI01000100.1 GCA_026002305.1 Spirochaetia bacterium | reverse complement strand
ATCACTTGACTATTCAGTACCTGATGATATATATTTAAATAAAAGGCATGATATGCCGACAATGAAAGTGGCTTAACACACCTACTTTTTTAAATTTTTTTGTATAAAAAATTCGGCGCACTTCACTCTGGCAAAATCAAAATCCTTAAGAAAAATCGGTTTTTGTACTGTTTCATACATTTGAACAGCTTTTAAGCAATCTTCATATTGTTTCAATTCATAGTATACGTTTGCCAAAACTAACCAGTATGGTGCATATTTTGCATACGTTGTTCGATTCCGCTCAAGCCACTCAATGTTTCGTATATTACTTGAATCTACAACATATTTAACAAATGTTGCGATTTGCTCTTGAGATAAGACAGCACTACCATCAAGCTTAGCTTTCCCCACAATAGAAACTGCATGACCATAGTACTCGTTTGCTAAATTTGAAATTGGTTCTATTTCATCTTTTTGAAGATCAAGATTCCCAAGATATAGATTATAAAAGGCATCATTTTTAGCCGAATTATAGCGAACCGTAGAATCGACAGCCATCATCGTTGCTGTCATAATTATTTCAAGGGGTTTCTTGTCTTTTATCGCCAATAAATAAAGCGGATTGGGTAAAGACTTTGATATTGCCTGAGCTTTTTGGGTTTCATAGATAAGTTCTAATTTTTCACGCTGTATATCTATTAACCTCAGTCCATTTATCTGATTTCTCAAACTATTTATGTACCCCAATGTTTGCGTATCAAAAACACTTCGGGTATTTGTGTTGTTATATAAATTTTTATGTATTTGTTCGAGAAGCAGTCTATTGTTTTTTGACTGCTCTATCATTACCGTCTGAGTTCCCAAATAATTGAGCATAGCAATAGATGCTTGTGCGTCGTTTTGGTTTGTTTGAGAAAACACAACCATTGCACAAAGAAACATTACAGACAAAGATAGTACCTTTTTCATTAAGTCTCCTTTAAATTCCATAGCCTGACTATAGTTATTGTTGGGCTCCATATTTTGCAAGAATATCTTCTAACATTCTGTATAATGGGCTACCAGCAGATTGTCCGGCATCTTTCAAACCAAAATATGTTTGTATTGAAATTAACTCATCTTTATCAACTCTGTCTCGCAAAATGTTTAAAATTTCTTCTTGCGTGTTATCAAAATACATATTGTTACCTCTATCCCTTGCGTAAATCCGCCGATGTTGCTTTTACGAAGCGGCGGCATGGATGCCGCCGTGCCTAACCCATTCAGTTTTTTTGTTGCGACCTTCAAGCCCTAATACGATTTCAAGTTTGCACGGCTCTGGGCGCAAAAAATGTTGTTTAACGTGAAAGCTATACGACGTTTGGGGCAGGTAATAGGGCAATGCGAAGCATTGACCCCTGCCCCAAATGTGCCGGAATAAAACCCCACAAAGGCCGTAGGCCGACTGGGGTTTTATGGAGGCCGAGCCGCCTACTGGCGGCGAAGCGTATAGCGGGTGTTATGTGAAGTGGGGGGCGTACGCCATTTTTTTAATTCCTACAATCAATCATTATAGTGCCACCTTGGTTGATATATACCTGGTTGACTCTTTTATCATTTTTGTAATGCCTTTCTAAGGATTTCCGCAACTTTTCATAAACTTCATCATCGACAACTTTTTGTATTTTAACATTAATTAATCGTCCAATAGGCATAACTGTATACAAACCATCATTTGTTGTTTTTGCATACTTTGCACCTCCGAGAGCTCCGTAACTTTCATAAGTTGTAAACAAAGATTCTACAAAAGCGTCAGTTTCCTTAAATAATTCGCTATTACCTAACGAACAACCAATAATTAGACTCACAAGCAACAGAACTAAACTACTTTTTAATAAGATAGTTTTTTTCATATTATCCCTCCGTTTTTGGATATTATAATAATACAGGCTTTTTTTTATTTTGTCAAGCCTTTTGTTAATTATTTTCCATTATTTTCAAATATTTTAGCCCCCCATTTCACATAGCGTATGTTATGCGATGTGCCCATTTGCTTTACCGAATATTTTTTTATTCATTTCTGTAATAAAATATAAGTCTATTTCTTCATTATTCATATTTTCTACAATTTTGTCCCAGGTTAACCTAATAAAATTATTTTTATTATTTAATGACTCATGAAACAATATTATATTTTCCTTAGTATTTTCTTTGTCAAAATTTCTTTTCAATCCAATATTTAATAAATAATATTCTTTATTTTTTGAAATTACATTTCCTATTGACCAATTTCTAATTAATTCGTAATACAAACTTTTATTTGCCTTTTTAAAATCTAAAAAATATTCTTTTTTCAAATACTTTTTTATTTTTTCTACTTTACCAGTAGAATTTTCCGAATTATATTTTACTTCAATAAACATTATTTTAGTTTTTGTTTCTATAATAATATCTGGCTCTGAATAATATTTTTCCTCTTCATTAAATTTATCTTTTAATATATTAACCAATGTTTTTCGAAAATTATTGTTAATAGATGGATCATTATAACTAACACCCCAAAAATAAATATCTACAACTTCTTCTATTTTAAATCCTAACAGTTTTAATAATATATCTGTTTTATTATTCTTTATAAAATATGAGAAAAATATCCATGATAAAGTATCTTCAGATGTAACAAATCCCATTCTAATGATTTTTTGTTTATGAGAAACTTGATTTATACTTAGTTTTAATATGTCATCAAGTTTATAATGTAATGATTTTGGGATATTGTCTTTGAAGTTTTTATAAATTATTGTTTGATTGGTTTTACTATTTGATATTCCTATACCACAAGTTTTACATTTTTTTATACAATCATTATAATTTGTTGTTTTCTTTTGAGGTATATTTTCAATAGTTAACGGTTCCCCACATTTAGGACATATATCCATTACATTTTCTCCTTTCATTATTAACAATACCATTCTCTTTTTATTTTGTCAACCACGTCAAATGGGCATTTCGCATAACGTGAAAAGTTTGCGACGTTTTTGTGCCCCGAATAAGGAAACCGTAGGTTTCCAGGGGCACAAAAATGTGCCGGAGAAAAACCCCACAAAAGCGCTACTGCGCCGACTGGGGTTTTTCATAGGCCAAGCCGCTACTGTGGCGCGGCGTAAACTGTATGTTAAGTGCCGTAGAAACCCTGCTACGAAGCGGCAAACACGGATGTTTGCCGTGCTTCACTGCAACCGTTATATTCACACATCCATTATGCCCATTCATTTATTTCTCTTTTTGTTCTTGCCCAATCCGTTATTTCTACTTTGTTTGTTTTGCAATATCGGCAAAACGGTATAGGTTTACAAAGAAAATCTAAAATTTCATCTAGGCTCGTAACTTTATATATATCAATGTAATCTTTTTCTTTTATTTCTAAATTTTGATTAAAAAACTTGTTGAAATCTTTAATATATGCACTTATTTCACATTGATATAGTTTTCCATTCACAAGTTGGATACAGCCATTTGCAAGTTCACATATTTGATATGTTTTCTCGATTTCCTGCTCACCTTTTAAATCCAATGGTTGTTTGTTCCAGTTTTTTTTACCAATAGCATGACCACGAAGAGAAAGTTTGATTTGATTTTCATTGCATATATTCTTTATTGCCAGAAAATCTATTTTAACAGGATAAACCGATAATGCTATTTCAATATTGTATTGTTTACATTTTTCCCAAAATAAGTCAGGCTGTTTTGTTAATAGAATACCATTGGTTACTACAACAACTTGTGTTTTAGGGAAATATTTTTTTGCGATTGGAAAAAAATCGCATAGATTCGGATTGAGCAACGGCTCCCCGCCAAGGAGATTTAAATCGCAAAGCACACCATTTGTTAATTCAGATATTCTCTGACAATCGCGCTCAAATATAGCTATATCATAAAACTTTTTTTCGGCAAGTGTTGAAAAATGTAAACAGCCCTTGCAATTAAGATTACAATGCTCACTGACATGAATATCAAACCTTAATTGGGTTCTACGAGATAAGTGATCAGCGCTGCGTTCTTTTAATAACGCTATGCGCCTCTTGTTCAAAACACTAGTGGACACAAATAATCTAAAGAAATCTTTAACTGTTCTTGAAAAAGGGAATAAATTTTTTACCCACTTTTGAGTAGACTCCATGACTACATTCCTAATTAATAGGAGTCAAGATTAAATTTGCCCTGCTATCCGAAAACCGTTTCTTCTCTTATCGGCGGCATGGATGCCGCCGATTCTTCCGATCAGTTCTGGGTTTCTATGGCACTTAACGTTCTAGATTTGCGACGTTTTGGGCGGCATAAAAGGGCTGCGAAGCAGTCCCGCCGCCCAAAATGTGCTGTAGTGAGCGACAGCGAGCGGAAGCCAAGCCGCTACTGCGGCGCAGCGCAAACCGTATGTTATGCGATGTTTTTGCACCTACGAAGCGCCACCGGCACCCGGAGGGTGGTGGCGTGCTGATTCATTTTAATATATTTTTATTTCTTTAATTACTTTTGCCATATACGTAAAATCACTATCATCATGTAATATATACAAATTATTTTCTATTGCTATTTCTGCAATTATTAAATCTATGGTACTTCTTATGGTTATTCCATTTTCTCTACATTTTATATTCATTAATGCCGCATTTTCATATGATTGTTTACCATATTGTAATTCATAAAATGGTAATGTATTTAAATATTCCTCTAAAATATTATATTCAGATTTATCTCTTGCACCTTGTAATAATTCCAAATAAATATGATTATCAATTCCATACGGAATATCATTATCAATAATATAGTCCATTTTATTATAGGGCGGCTCCTCGTTCCCTTTAAAATATCCGATTAAAATGGACGTATCTACAATAATCATTATATTTCCCTCATTTTTTTATAATCATAGTCTTTACTGAAATGTAGTTTCCCTTTCAATTCTTTTAGATTTTTCCTTTTCCTGTTATTTACATACTCCTGTAATGCAACTTCAATTAATTCCCTTTTAGTAGAAACAGCCTGAGAAAATTTAAAGGCTTCTTCTACCAATTCATCGTTTAAAACAACATTTGTCCTCATTTTTATCCTCCAATACACATTATAATACACATCAAATGATTAGTCAAGTGGTTTTTTATCTTTTTTCGATAAATTTCATATAATTTTGATGTATTTTTCTCGCCCGTCGCCCGGAGGGCCGGGCATTCTTCTTTTTTTGTGCAAAAATTTCGCATAACGTGAAAGGTTTGCGACGTTTTTGTGCCCCGAATAAGGAAACCGTAGGTTTCCAGGGGCACAAAAATGTGCCGGAGAAAAACCCCACAAAAGCGCTACTGCGCCGACTGGGGTTTTTCATAGGCCAAGCCGCTACTGTGGCGCGGCGTAAACTGTATGTTAAGTGCCGTAGAAACCCTGCTACGAAGCGGCAAACACGGATGTTTGCCGTGCTTCACTGCAACCGTTATATTCACACATCCATTATGCCCATTCATTTATTTCTCTTTTTGTTCTTGCCCAATCCGTTATTTCTACTTTGTTTGTTTTGCAATATCGGCAAAACGGTATAGGTTTACAAAGAAAATCTAAAATTTCATCTAGGCTCGTAACTTTATATATATCAATGTAATCTTTTTCTTTTATTTCTAAATTTTGATTAAAAAACTTGTTGAAATCTTTAATATATGCACTTATTTCACATTGATATAGTTTTCCATTCACAAGTTGGATACAGCCATTTGCAAGTTCACATATTTGATATGTTTTCTCGATTTCCTGCTCACCTTTTAAATCCAATGGTTGTTTGTTCCAGTTTTTTTTACCAATAGCATGACCACGAAGAGAAAGTTTGATTTGATTTTCATTGCATATATTCTTTATTGCCAGAAAATCTATTTTAACAGGATAAACCGATAATGCTATTTCAATATTGTATTGTTTACATTTTTCCCAAAATAAGTCAGGCTGTTTTGTTAATAGAATACCATTGGTTACTACAACAACTTGTGTTTTAGGGAAATATTTTTTTGCGATTGGAAAAAAATCGCATAGATTCGGATTGAGCAACGGCTCCCCGCCAAGGAGATTTAAATCGCAAAGCACACCATTTGTTAATTCAGATATTCTCTGACAATCGCGCTCAAATATAGCTATATCATAAAACTTTTTTTCGGCAAGTGTTGAAAAATGTAAACAGCCCTTGCAATTAAGATTACAATGCTCACTGACATGAATATCAAACCTTAATTGGGTTCTACGAGATAAGTGATCAGCGCTGCGTTCTTTTAATAACGCTATGCGCCTCTTGTTCAAAACACTAGTGGACACAAATAATCTAAAGAAATCTTTAACTGTTCTTGAAAAAGGGAATAAATTTTTTACCCACTTTTGAGTAGACTCCATGACTACATTCCTAATTAATAGGAGTCAAGATTAAATTTGCCCTGCTATCCGAAAACCGTTTCTTCTCTTATCGGCGGCATGGATGCCGCCGATTCTTCCGATCAGTTCTGGGTTTCTATGGCACTTAACGTGAAAGGTTGGCGATGTTTTTATTTTTGCGAAAGAGAATTGCGTAAGCAATTCAAGCAAAAATAAAAAT
>BOBI01000099.1 GCA_026002305.1 Spirochaetia bacterium | reverse complement strand
TCTTATTCTACGAGCTTATCTTATATTTTGATTTGGAAAAAGGTGGTAAAACAGGAAGAATAACTTCATTTTCAAAAAATTTGCTTTGAGTGCTTGACACGGAGGCTCTTCATATCAGAATTGCTGTTTTACAAAAAATGTGAAAAAAGGCGGGGTGATCGCCTTTTAGTCGAACCTATGATACATTAAAGGTAAGGAGTGCCTATGGGAACAAAAATTAAACCTGTCCAGCCGACTATTGTCAAGGACAAAGCCATTATTGCGCAGATCATCAAGGAAATTCGCCACCGCCCCAGCAAGGTCACCCTTGCCAAAATGGAAAAACGGAACGAAATTATTATGAGCATGATCAAGCGATGAGCAAGCGAACAACCGTTACCCTCAATAACGGCAAAAGCCTTTTTGATATTGAGATACTTGCGAATGATGATCCGGTAAGCCGTTTTGACTGCCCTATCGGTGAGTATAATGACTATTTAACGCAGGAAGCCCTGCGTTCCCAAAGCGACCATATAGCCCTTACCTGGCTGTTGCGGGATAAGGCGGACAAGGGGATTGCCGCTTATATGTCGCTCATTGCCGATGCCATAAAATTAAGCGTCAATGAAAAAGAATTGCACAGTCTTGATTATCCTTTCAAAACTGTTCCGGCAATAAAGATTGCTAAACTTGCGGTATCGGCGGCGCATCAAGAAAAATACAAAGGCGTTGGAACTTTTATGATTGAGACGGCTCTTGCGATGGCTCAACTCTGCAACAAAACGCTTTTTGCCTGTCGTTTCATTACCGTAGATGCCGATGTAGAACATAATGAAAGCGTCCTGACTTTTTACAAGAAAAATGGCTTTTTAATTAACGAAGAACCATTTAATAAACACCGTAAAAATATCAGTATGCGCAGGGATATATATTTACAATAAAGCGCGGGCATAGACCGCCTCCATTATTTATTCTTCCGGTTAGCGGCGTAAGAACCCACCTTTCGGTGGGGGAGGCTTGGCATAATTATTATATTTTATTTTTATTACTAAAAAATAGTAAAGTTCCAGTGCCAAGGATGGCACGGTGCATTGATAGCAATGATGATACTTAAGACCGGACAAGAAAAAATGGTGGAATAGCTGTCTATATGCAAGTCGTCTTTGCATGGTTTCCCAGTATCCGCATCAAAATGCGGTCTACGGTATTTCAAACGGCCTGATTTTCGGAGGGGACTCAAATTTAGCATTGCTGTTTGTTTACCTATTTGTTTGCCTACTTCGTTAAACTGGTATAGAATACCATATATGAGCGAACCACTAGTTGTAACATTCGATATAGGCACACAGAGTGCCCGCGCCCTGCTTATAAACGCGAAAGGTGAAATCCTCTTTAAGGCGCAAAAATCCTACGAGACCCCGTACTACTCGAAGCAGCCCGGCTGGGCGGAGCAGAAGGCCGGATTTTACTGGCAGAGCCTTTGCGAAAATTCGCTTCGTCTTAAAGAAATGGCGGGCAGCCTTTGGAACGATGTTGTTGCCGTTACCTGCTGCACGATACGCGACACCGTCCTCTGCCTGGACAAAGCGCGCAACCCTTTACGAGACGTTATCCTCTGGATTGACGACCGCAAAACAACAGGACTGCCGCCTTTTCCCGTGTCTACCGCGCTTCTGTTAAAACTTGCCGGGATTAGCGAGGGTATCGCCTTACAGAGGCGGAACAGTCACTGTAACTGGATTGTTCAAAACGAGCCGGAAATCTGGGAAAAAACCGACAAGTTCGTACTCATTTCAACATACATAAACTATAAACTCTGCGGCAATTTGATTGACAGTGTATCAAGCATAATTGCCCATGTTCCGTTTGATTCAAAAATCAAAAATTGGATGAAGCCGAATGACTTTAGGCGGCTGATATTCGAGATTGCGCCCGAAAAACTGTTTGAATTTGCCGGCACCGGCACGGTGTTAGGCGAAATTACCCCCGCCGCGGCGGGCGAAACCGGCCTTCCCGCCGGTATCCCGCTGGTTGCATCGGGCAGCGACAAGGGTTGCGAGACACTGGGGCTGTCTGTGCTTTCGGGCGAGAAGGCGGCTTTGAGCTTTGGAACCACAGCCACCGTCCAAATTTCTACGCAGAAATTCCTTAACCCGCTGCCTTTTATGCCGCCCTACCTCGCCGTTGTGCCCGGTTACTACAATCCCGAAATCGAGATATTCCGGGGATACTGGCTGCTCTCATGGTTCAAAAAAGAATTTGCGGCAAAAGAATGTGCCGAGGCGGAACGGCTGGGTGTCAGCGCCGAGCATCTCTTGAATGAGCGTCTAAAAGGTGTACCCGCAGGTTGTAACGGCCTTATTCTTCAACCTTACTTTACGCCGGGTATCGATATGCCTTATGCCAAAGGAGCTGTCATCGGCCTCTCCGACGTACACACCCGCGTTCACCTGTATCGTGCCATCATAGAAGGAATCAACTTTGCCCTGATGGAAGGCCTGCGAGGAATGGAAAAACGCGGCAAACTCAAGGTGAAATCATTGTATGTGGCGGGCGGTGGCAGCCAGAGCGATGAAATCTGCCGGATTACCGCGTCTATGTTCGGTCTGCCGGTATACCGCACCCAAACCTACGAGGCCGCCGGTATCGGTTCCGCGCTTACCGCATTCGTGTCGAAGGGGATTTTTTCATCTTACGAGGAAGCGGTCGGCGCGATGGTTCACATCAAAGATGAATTCCTTCCCAACAACCGCGAGCACAAACTCTACGAACAACTCCACGAGCGGGTATTCGTAAAGATATTTGAAAAAATCGCACCCCTTTACGAGGATATGCACAACATACTGCAAGGAGATAACAATGGCTCATCCGTATAAAGACTTTGAACCAAAATGGTTTAACGGCGACATTCCGCGGGATTCATACCGCTCAATTTTTAAGTGGGGCGTTCCGCGTCAAATTAAGGCGCCGCGTGAATCGCTTTACAAGTTGATGAAAGAAACCTTCGGCCTGAACGATAGCGACTTTAAGGACTACAGCGAGAATCTGGGGCTCGAAAAAGTTGAATTCAATATTCCGATAACACTAACCTCCGCGCAGGTTGATACATTCAGAAAGATTGTGGGCGCCGAATTTGTGCGCACCGACGACTATGCGCGGCTTTCGGTGGCTTACGGTAAAACAATGTACGACATCCTGCGCACGCGAAACAAGGTAGTGGAAAATGTGCCCGACGCGGTGCTTTACCCCGATACCAAGGCTCAAATTGAGGAAGTCGTGGCGTTCTGCAGCCAGGAAAAAATCCCTGTTTATGTTTACGGCGGCGGTTCGTCCGTAACGCGGGGTGTGGAGTGTGTTAAAGGCGGCATCTCGCTTGATATGCGGCTGCGTTTTAACAAGGTGGTTTCGTTTAACGAAACCGACCAGTCAATCACCGTGGAGGCGGGAATGAGCGGCCCTAAACTCGAAAAAACACTCAACGAAGCGGTTGCAGGTTTTGGGGCAAAACGCGCATACACCTGCGGGCACTTTCCGCAGAGTTTTGAACATTCCTCGGTAGGCGGCTGGGTCGTAACCCACGGGTCGGGGCAGAATTCAACGTACTACGGCTGTATTCAGGACATAGTGCTGGGGCAGGATTACGCGACGCCCGTGGGCATCATTCATACCGACCGCTACCCGCGCAAGGCAACCGGCCCCGACCTTGACCAGATCATGATGGGCAGTGAGGGGGCATTCGGCGTGCTCACCCATGTTACATTGAAGATTTTCCGCCATACTCCAAAAACGATTAAGCGTTTTTCGTTTATGTTTAAAGACTGGGAGACAGGGCAGGCGGCCGCCCGCGAGATGATGCAGAGCGAGGCCGGCCATCCATCGGTATTCCGCCTTTCCGACCCGGAAGAAACAACGCTTACCATGCACTTATACGGCCTTGTTGACAGCCCGGTAAGCCGTATTTTGAACTTATTCGGCATGAAGGTGGGCGCCATGTGCCTCTTTTTGGGCTTTACAAACGGCGAGGCGGGCTTTTCAAAGAATTGCGCTAAAAACGTTAAGCGCGTCGCCGGAAAGTTTGGCGGCCTTAATTTATCAGGCGCCGTTACACGAGGCTGGGAAAAAGGCCGCTTTAACGACCCCTATATGCGCGATACCATGCAGGACTTCGGTATAGTCATGGACACCATGGAAGCCACCGTCAACTGGTCAAACATGGGCAAGGTACACCGCGATGTCCGCGCGGTGGTAAAGGCGCGCCCCAAAACCGTCTGCATGACCCACCTAAGCCACGCCTATCCGCAGGGCGCGAACCTATACTGGATTTTCATTACGCCGCTGCACGATGCCGAAGAATACCGCCAGTTCCACGCGGGCATCCTCGACGCCATTCAGAAATCCGGCGCCGCCCAAAGCCACCACCACGGTATCGGCAAGATGTTTGCCCCATGGTTGGAAGGCTGCATAGGCCGCAACGAATACTCGGTCTTCCGCGCCCTTAAAAATCACTTTGACCCGAACAACATCATGAACCCGGGCGGCACTCTGGGCTTCGATCTGGACGAAAAGGATAAGAAATTTTTAAAATAATTTGATAGCTAAAAGCCGCACGGTGTATCATTGCCGATAAGCGGCAAGTCGGTTATAGAAGCCCCCGCAATTCCCTTTATCGATCCCAGGAAATAGTTTGCGTTAAGCAGAATCTGTTCAAGCTGCTTTTCGCGTGTTTTCCATATCTTCTCCATGCGGTTTTTTTCGTCAAGGTAGCTTTTCTGTAAATCGCTAAAACCTTCGATGATGACTCTGAATTGTGCGGAAAATTCTTTGCCGGTAAGGTAGTCATATAGCATTTGCATTTTCTCACCCTTGTTAGTCTGGGTATCAGCCATCTCGCTTATTTTGATAAGGCTGTCACGCAAAAGTAATGCGACGCCTTTAAACTCATTAAAAGTACAAACCCAAACCCCGTCTATTTGACCGACACGCTCAATACCCTGCGGCAATACTTCTGTAACAAGAACACGAATATCGGCATTCACCAGATCGCCGTCAGATTGTAGTTTGCTTATCCAATCTTTACCAAAAGTTTTTGTTCTTTTGCTTTCATAGACAATAATACCGACTTCCGCTCCAATATTATTTCTAACCTTTTGTATAACATCAGCGCCATTTACGCCTTTAGGCACTTCCAAAATTTCATCATACCGGAAAGTATCCTTAAGTATGTTTTCGATTGCAAGCTCCTGAACTTCGCCTTGCAGCTGCATGGATCCTTGTTCAGCTTTCCTTTTCATTTCTGTAGCCAAGGCTTTTTGATCGTCAAGCTGCTTTTGAAGCTCGGCTAGTTTTTTTTGGTTTTCGGTATCAGCTTCTTTTTTAATCCGCTGCTGTTCCGCCAAAAGAAATTTCTGCTGTTCCTCCCTTTGCGCTTTTAGTCTGTTTGCAAGTTCGGCATCCTTTTCCGCTCTAATTTTATCCTGCAGCTCGTTTTTTTCAAGTTCAAGCCGCGTAATTTCGGCTTTTGTTTTATTTAGTTCTATCACCTGGGCAGACTTTTCTTTGAGGGATTCTTGTAAAGTTTTCAAAGCATCTTCAGATTCTTTAGAAACCTCCAAGCGGATTTTTTCCTTTTCGGTTTTTAGGCGGTTAGAATAATCCGCATTCATTTTGTCTTCAAACTCGTGCAGCAATACCGCATTAACATCAATTTCGACGCCGCAACTAGGACACTTTATTCTTTCCATTGCTTTCATAACAAACTCCTTTTTTAAATGAAACAAAATCAACGCTATGTAATCATAGCACTGTACCGCCTAAGCGGAACTTGCCGTTTTCGGCGGCAGCTTATTAGGTGGTTCGGAGCGGGCGGTTTGGTTTTGCCATTAGCTCCGTCTGTTAATATTTGCAGTATGCGGTTTTTCCCCGCGCTCCGCAAGCCGTCTTTCAACACGCCCTTGAAAAACATCTTAGGGCGGTAAATACCAAATCGCGCTGTGAAGCCTCTCCGTGTTGTAATAGGCAATCCAGCGGCTCATTCCGGCCTTCGCATCGGCATAACCCAAATACTCAGTCTGCCGGACGTGCCCGGTTTTGAAGGTGCGGTGAAACCGCTCAAGTTTGCCGTTACTCTGCGGATGGGCGGGCGAGGTGAACGTCTGTTCAAGCTCAAGCAACACGACAAGCTCCCGAAAATCTTTTGAGCAGAATTGGCTGCCGTTGTCGCTTATGATTCGCGGCTTCGCTTCCGGGTACAGCTCCTTCGCCCTTGCCACCAGCACCTCGGCGTTGATGCCGTCCATGGTCTGGCACAAATCCCAAACCAAAATCTTGCGGCTATACCCCTCAAGGATGCTGATAAAATAATAAAACGCCCCGCTTATTTTGATATACGAGAAATCAATGTGCCATTGCTCGTGAACCGCCGCAGGCTGCGTAAAGCCCTTCCGGGGCACGATAAACGCATAGAAAATTTTCTCCACCCACCCCGCTCCAAGCTCTCCTGTTCCTGCCTTATCTACAAAAACGGCGTGCGGTCTGTAAGACAAAATGGTGTGCAGATTTTATCGGCAGTTAAGCGCAAAAATATTTTCCCTTTCGCTCACGCTTGCTACAGTCACCTTTTTGGGCACACAGTTGCTTATTCGCCCCGCTTCGGTCAAGTGAGCTACAGAAAAA
>BOBI01000098.1 GCA_026002305.1 Spirochaetia bacterium | reverse complement strand
TTAAAATCCAGTGACTCAAACTCTTTACCCATGACAAATTCTTTTTCATCGCTCATATTCCCCTCCCAGAGTTATGCTCTTTGATCTGAATTATATCACACTTCCAAATTCTGTGGGTCAAGTTTAGTGCCATACACCGGGAATATCTGCCGGTGCGGCTTCAAGATACCGCCAGCCGTTCATGGTAAAACCCATGTCATAAAACACAATGCCGCCCGCCGGCCCCTTATCACCTACTTTGTAGACTAGTTCAGGCGGCGGGGCGGGAGTTTGCGTGGGGGCAGGTGCCGTAGCCGGAGGCTGTGTTGATACCGGTATTTTTTCAACGGGGGCGGCCGAATTTGCCGCAGGTTTTTTGCCGGAAACCGCCTGAGCTGTTGCCGGAGCCGCCACCGAAGCAAGCAATGTTTTTACCCTTGCGCTGTTGTCTATATCACCGGCGTACGATGCGGCAATTTTCGCAGTTTCTACATTTATGGATTTTATATTTAAGCGATGGACATCCCCTAAATCTACCAAAGAGCCGGTAACAATTGCTCCGGCCCCTACCATTTTCCCGATAGATTTTGCCGACTCATCACTAACCTCACCTGATAATTGAAAACCTAATTAGGCTCTGATTTTATCCAGATTAGCACGATCAACAACCGCTAATTTACCGTTATTAACCAAAACAGTTTCCAAGTAGGATAAAACATATTCGGAAAATGGCGCCGATGGCGAAGAAACACTAACTAAAGCAATTTCCGTTCCTGCTTTAAACGCATTGTCTATACGTACCGCCGCTTCTTCAATAGCCGTATCAAGCGCTTTCCCGTTTGAAACATTGGTTACGGCGGCAACGGATTTTTCGCCAGCCGTATCAAGCGCCTTCCCGTTTGATACATCGGCCACGGCGGTAACGGATTTTTCGCCGCTTGCGCATCCAAAAAAAATAAGCATACCTAAAAGACAAAAAAATTTACTACCAAACAATTTCAATTCCACAACCTCCAAAAAATATTTTTTAAGTTACACTACTGCATTTGAATATTTTTTATTATATTCATCAATAAGTGCATTTGTGTTCTTAAACAGAATATGCAATGCAACGAATGGACCTACTACAATAAGTGAACCAGCTATGAACCACAACAAAACAGTTCCGCCGCCTTCCTTAAATTTAAGCCCATATTTTTCTGCATTATCCTGCAGGCGATCCCCCAACTTATACAACCACACAAGGTCATATATTCCCAGGGTAATTAAACCAAGAAAGAAATACTTAAGAAAACCGCCGGTGTTCTTTCCATCGTCTGAACACATTAAATTCACATCTTTTGCAATAATGTGAATCCTCCATAATCCATAGATTCCACCTGTAATGATGTTAAAAATCAGTGATAATGTCCTCTTAATAAACCAATAGAAATGTCCCCTTCCGGTAAGATAATACCGGAGGCAAAGATGGCTGGCAGATTAGCTATGGGGCAGAAAGATTTATTAAGGAGCAAAGAAATGGAACTGGTAAAACAGGGAAAACAAACGGTTAAGGCGGCCGGGTTGAAGTTAAAAGTGGGTTACCGGCAGGCGGGACGGATTTACGCGGCATACCAAAAACGCGGCGATGCGGGATTGATTCACGGGAATGTAGGCAAGGAGTCGAATCACAAAATTAAGGCGGATACCCGCGAGGTTGTGTTGCAAGCGTATCGGGAGCGGTACGAAGACTTTGGACCGACCTTTGCAGCGGAGAAACTGGCGGAGATTGAAGGGATAAAAGTTTCGGTGGGTACAGTGAGACGCCGGCTGCTTGAAGAAGGCTTGTGGACTAGAGAGCGGCGCTCCAGCGAGTACCGCAGTCGGCGGGACAGGCGGGAGAGCTTCGGAGAACTGATACAGTTCGACGGAAGTCATCACCGCCGGTTTGAAGAACGCGGATTAAAGTGCTGTTTAATCACGCTGATAGACGATGCGACGGACACAAGGCTTTCGCAGTTTTTCGGGGAGGAGACAACTGCGGGCGCGATGGAGGTTTTGAGGCTCCGGATAGGCAAATACGGCATTCCGCAGGCACTTTACCGCGATAAGAAAAACGCTTTTGTGCTTACCCGTGAGCCTACGGATACCGAGCTTTTGAAGGGCATAACCAAGCCGTTAAGCCATTTCGGGAAAGCCCGCGGAAAACCGGGCATAGAAGTGATTGCCGCCAACAGCCCCCAGGCGAAGGGGCGTGTCGAGCGTAACCACGGACTTGATCAGGATAGACTGGTTAAGGAACTGCGGCTTGCCGGAATATCCACGATCTCTGACGCGAATACGTTTTTGCTCGAAACATATCTACCAAAAATAAATGCCAAATTTTCCAAACCCGCAAAAAGTCCTAAGGACACTCATATTCCGCTTTTCAAAATTGATTTAAACAACATATTTTGTTTTGAACATGAACGGACAGTTACTAATGATTATGTAGTCAGGTTTGAATGCGGACTGTTTCAGCTCTTAAAAACTAACCGGCGGCTCCCCCGCCCAAAAGATAAGGTAACCGTACGTATAAAACTTGATAACAGTTGTGAAATTATTTGGAAAGACAAACCGCTTCTTGCCCGGGAGCTAACATCGAAAAAAAAGGAGGGCACAGCCGCTTGAGTCTGTATGGACAAAAGGGGACATTTCTATTGAACGCAAATAGGGGACATTTCTATTGAACGTTGACAGATTCCACCTGTAATGATTGACAAAAGTATATAACTTGCCAACCCTCTTTTCTTTAACATAAAACACTCCTTTACAACTTCTTTTTTTGTCATAATGCAGGGCTAATTCCCTGCTGTTTGTAAATTTATTTCAACCACAAATGTATGTAGAAAAAATACCAGTTTTCATATAGCGTTTGTTATGTGTCGTAAAAACGCTGCTACGCTAGCCGCCAAACACGGACGTTTGGCGGGCTACCAATTTAGCCAATTACAGCTTCATTCTGCAAATTACTAATTTTCTTCATCATACATCTTCATCATTTCTTCTGCCGACTTACCACTTTTTAACAAATCTAAAAATTCTTTTCGCATTTTTCTTTCTGTCTGCACTAACTGACTTTGATGATCTGTCACGAATTTATATTCACTCATAAGCCTTGCCCGTTCCACATCATCTTTACTAATAGTCATCAATACTTCACTAGCCATTGCTATTCCCTCCTCCATTTCCAGTATTTTGTTTATTTTTTGACGTTTTGTTGTATCTGTTATGTATCGCAAGAAAACAGACCAATGCTCTGCTGTCGTCATTTCTTCCACTGGCTTGTCTACGATTTTATCCAGTTTGTTTAGCTCAATAGTTATTATTCGACTCCTTCCGCCTAATGTAACTTTGTTCTTCTGATCGTAATATTCAAAAGTATGCACAATTTCATCATCATTAAAAAATGATTCAGTAACCAAAAATGTTATTTGATACGATGATCTTAAATCGTTAAAAGTTTTGTTTTGACCTCTAATATCTTGGCTTGTAAAAAGTTTTCCAGAATAATACTCTAATCGTACAGGTTCAAAGTTATCGGGATACATAGTCATTTCAATATTGACAGGCTCACCGGTTGTGGACCTGCAGTTTATGTCAAATCGTATCTGCCTATCCCTCATATCGTCTATTGGAGGTTCATTCGAAGTGATTGCAATAACTGACAAATCCTGACCAACTAGACACGAGATAAGCCTTTCAAGCGCACCTCTTGACAGCGGGTTATCTTTTGTAAAGACAGCTTTGAAAACATTATCATAGCAAATATTAATTATGTTATCAGTTTCTGTAAATCTAATCACCATTTACCTCTTGAAAAGAGTGTAACATGGATTTTGAAAAATTGTAAGTACTGAAAAACGAAAGCCAAACTTGTGTGTAAAGGCTCGACTTTCGTTTAGTGAAGAAAACTGTGTCTGGTGGCAACCACAGATAATAGCTAGTTAATTAGCAGGTCTAGACCTACCAGTTACTCTTGGTGCCCCACAAGAAGCAAGTTCACCATAGGTGTCTTTGCAATATCGAATTGCCTGCTCGTGTGCATCCGCAACAGAAGAAGCCCATAACGTTACAGACTTTGTCTGTAAATCATTGCCTTTCTTACCGTTACTATCTACATAGTAGTAGGAAAACGATATGGTGTATTCGTATTCAGTATCTCTATCATCGGCTGCAAAAACCGACATAGTTCTAATCGCAAAAGCACCAAAAGTACAACCGAAATGCCAATAATTTTTTTGTTCATAAACCGTCCTTCCGTAGATTATCCTCATTGCAGAGCTTTCTGTTTTACAACCAAAAAAGGTTGTTTTTGCGGAAAAAGTTATGTTTTATCAGTTTTTTAGAACCACCGGAAAACCAATGCCTGTCATAAAAGGTAACGTAACATTCTTCTATTAGCGGCGGCATGGACGCCGCCGCTATCTTCCAAATATTCCAGCGTTTTTATGGCACATAGCGTATGTTATACGAAGTGGGGCCACTTTTATACTTTATTGTATTTTTTATTTTCAAAGTCCGTTGCCATTTTATGTATTTCATCTATGGTTTTATCTTTCCATAAATTTTTATGCCATTCCGTATAATCGAAATTATTACTTTTTATACTTGTAATAAAACGTTCCGCATCAAGAACCCCAAATGCCTTTATGAGTAAATCTATTGCCTCTGTCCGTAATACTGTTTCAGTTACCATCTTTTCCCTCCATTTCACGTACAAAATCAATTGGATTGATTATTTTTATTTCATCCATTTTCTTATTCATCAAACCACCATCTGCGGTTATAAAATATTCACATTGGCTTTCTATGGCACAAGAAATATGTAAAGCGTCTTTTGATCGTATTCTTAATCGTTCTATATTTTTACCACGCTCCAGAATATTTTCAGATGATTTACATTTATATTTTGCAATGTTTTCCCATTGTTGTATTGAATTTTTATTTTCTATATTTGGATTATTGCCATTTTCAAGATCAGACATATAGGACCATACCAGTTCATATTTACCCTGTTTTATCTGATCCTGAATATGCAGTTTTGCCGTTGTTTCGAGTTGGTTTTTAATATTATTTTGGTCATCAAATGGCCTATTATAGGCACAATGATCTAAATATATCCTCATAATTGTATATTAACACGTAAATTCGCTTTTGTCTATAAGTTTTTAGTGTATACTTTTTTATACACTAATTTTGGCCCCATTTCGTATAGCGTATGTTGAGATTGTCTAAAAACATCAGAATAGGATAGAATATAGGAACGGCAAAATATAAAACAACCGAAAGGGAAAGCGGGCAGGGTATATTTGTGGCAGTGGATATGAGAAAACAACTCATACACGGAACGTTGGAATGGGGCATCAACAAAACAGTAGAAAAGAAACTTGACATAAGCGAGTTTGACGGCGGATACAAAAATGATACGGAAGGGCGGCCCGCGATAAATCCGCGGGGGTTACTGAAATTAGTATTCTTCGGGTATTCAAAAGGGCTGCTGTCATCACGGCGGCTCGAAGCATTGAGTCACGAAAATATAATAGCCCGGGCATTATGCGGGGCGGATCACGGAACAATCGCGGCATTTGTAAGCGGGCACAGCGAGAAAATAAAAAAAATATTTGTGGAAGTATTGATGGTATGCGATGAGACGGGGCTGATAGGCAAAGAGATGTTTGCGATAGACGGGTGCCGTCGAATGCGGGAAAGGAATGGTCCGGGACGATTGACAAATTAGGGAAGAAAGCGTCACGGTTTGAGGAGCGGGCGGAGCGATTAGTGAGCCGGCATAACCGGAATGATGCGTCGGACGGCGGAGGGAAAACAAAAACGGCTGAAACGGAAAGGGAACGGGAAAAGAAAGCGGCGGGAAAACTGACGGAGAAAGCCGGCTACATAAAAAACTTTCTGAAAGAGACGGGAGAAAAAAAGAAGACAGGGGCGTCGGGGAAAGAAGCGCAGTCAAATGTAACGGACAGGGAGAGCGCGAAAATAAAGGGGCCGCACGGGGTGATTCAGGGGTATAACGGTATAGCGATAGCGGACGGTAAGGCCAGGGTAATCGTTGCAACGGAAGCGTTTGGGACTGGCTATGAGGGCGGAGAGTTTGAGAATATGCTCACAAATTTGGAAAACAATATGAAGGCGGTAAGCGGGAAAGAAGATACGCCGGAAGAATCGCTGCTGTTAGGTGATACGAATTATTTTTCGGAGTCGAATCCGCAGGCCGCAAAAGATAAAAACATAGACGTGATAATACCTGACAGTAATTTCCGGAGGCGCGACGAACGTTTTAATAGTAGAAAAGAGGGCGGCGCGGGAAATGAAACCGGTGAGGCTGCAAAAGGGAAGTTTGCGGTAGGGGACTTTAAATACAATGACGGTGATAATAGCTATACCTGTCCTAATGGTAAAAAACTGTTGTATAGAGGAAAAAGTAAATTACGGCATGGAAGAAAGGCCGGCCGGTACAGTGTGAAGGAAGGCGAATGCCGCGGCTGTCCCGGGATCGAGCGGTGCATAAAACTGAAAGATAAAAGTAAACAGGAGGGTGTGCGGAAAACAATAATTTACGACAGGGATTCGTTAAGCGCAAAAATGAGGGAACGGATTGACGGCAAAGAAGGGCGGAGCTTATATTCACACCGGGCACGGATAATAGAGCCGTGTTTTGCGGACATAGAATACTGCAAAGGTATGAACCGTTTTACGCTCCGGGGTAAATTGAAGGTGAACGGGCAATGGCTTCTGTATTGCATGGTGCACAATATCGGGAAACGCGTGCCAAAAATGGCCGCATTGTCTGCATAACGGGAGGTAACCGGGGTAAAATTGAAGCGGGTCGTGCGGATTTAAACCGCCGCATGAACAAGAGTCGATAATTTTTCGAAAAGAACTTTTCGGGAAAGCAAATCAATCCTGAGCCTGTCAGAAGTTTTGTGTAAATAGCACTTTGCTATAAGAGCGGAACCCGCTCATTTCCGAACAAAATGGCGAATTGGTTTAACGCCATTCCCCACTGCTTTACCGGCATCGTCCACTTTTTTG
>BOBI01000097.1 GCA_026002305.1 Spirochaetia bacterium | reverse complement strand
GGAGCGCAGGGAAAAACTGCATACTGCAAATATTAACAGACGGAGCTACTGGCAAAACCAAACCGCCGCGCTCCGAACCACCTAATAAGCTACCGTTAAAAACGGCAAGTTCCGCTTAGGCAGTACAACGGCGCCTTTCCAATGTGTAACCGGCGGCGCCTGTAACCGCTAACCAAAACCCTCGTCCATTTCGCGTTATGCGTTATGAGCGGGGGCTTTTTTGTAGGCGGGCAACCGCAACCGCTATGACAAAATTTTATTTCCTTTGTGCGCCTTTGTGTCCGTTGCGGTAAAGAATTCTTGCGGCTACGAATTGAAGTTCTTTTGTTTGAAAATTTCCCTTGCTTCTTGAGCCGTGTAGCCCTGTTCTATAAGTGACAACACTTCTTCGGCGCCTTTCGCAACGCCTTCTTCTCTGCCTTTTTCAATACCTCTCTTTTCGGCGTTATCAACAGTGTATTGCAAATCCCATTCCCACATCATTTCATGGTCGGCTTCCATATCGGCACGCTCGTCTTCGCTTAATTCCATAATCGTTACCACTGTCTTTTTTATCAAAGGGTCCTTTTCCGCTACCATATTGAATTCCTCCTCATTACTTGCTCTAAACAGCTTCGCCCACTTCCACAGCTTGCTGCCGTCGTCCTCTGCCGGAACCTTAGGCAACTCTATTGTGTGCAATTCCACTGCATCAGAAAACAGCTTGCCGGATTTCCTGTTCCTAAAACCATATACATTATAGTATCCTTCTTCTTCGGGAACAAGAATATGTCCGGTAATTAAAATACCTACAACACGCTCAATTTGCTTGTATTTCATGCCGCGCTTGATTTGTTTAACAAGCAATTTTGCCAAGTAGTAAAGTATTCGCTTGCGAAGTGAATCGGCAGGTTTTACCTGAAGCTCCACCTGAATCACCATACCGGATTTTGTATGAACAAGCACATCAACAATACCGGTTTTTTCTGTTTTCGATCTCCTGTTAAGATCGGTATTCACAAGCGTTAGGTGGCTGTATTCTTCCTCCGGTATATCCAAAACCGATTGAAGAAACCCTGTCAGAATATCAATATTATTCTGACTTCCGAAAATCTCCTTGAACACAAAGTCGAACAGTAAAGTTACAAGTTTCTTTTTCATTTTCATTAAAAAACTCCATGCAACTATATATGGCGCTGCCGTGCACGGTGCTTCAAAGTTTGTTATGTTTATCACTATGGGATGTTAAGAATTTGTCAAATGGCTCTGCGGCTTATTCTCCGTGCGGTTTAATACCGTCTGCACGCTACGCACCTGCTTGCGTGCGAGGGCTCTGCGGCGGTTCTTCTAAAGCGGTAGTAAACCGCACACGTACAATCACTTCCTATAGAACGACAGCTTTGGTTTTGTATCCATTCATAAGATTGGAACAAAAACAAAGCTGATACCGCGCTGCTCTGCGCTAAACTTGACCCACAATTTTAGTTCTGTAAACGCGCTCGACTTTTTTGGCGAAATTCAGGTAAGTTCAACCAATATGGAAACCAAAAAGCATCAAATTTTTCCTGAAAACGATGAAAATATCTGTTTATCCACCTGCACAGGGTCAAAAATTCTGAATCGCCTGACATTTTTTTGACATTTTTTAGCACATTGGGGAAACATAGAATTTTGTGGGTCAAGTTTAGTGCTCTGCGGCGCGGTAGTTCATTTGTTAATAGTTTTTATAGTTCAACACGTCTTTGTCGGCAACATTAGCGGGCTAAAAGATATGTAAAGATCGCGTAAAACTGTCTGCCCTCTGCTGTTGTTTGGAAAGGGCGGGTGGAGGTCAAAGGTTGCCTTGCAACAAAGCGCCTTAAAATAAAAGCCAAATAATGTTACCTTGAAGCGTTATGATATTTAAAAAATCCTTCGCGGCGCTTTTCTCTTTCTCCCTCATTTTTAATATATCAAATTCTATCAATATGCCAATTTATGCCCAAGATTTAGACGGCCCAATTCTTGATGTTTATACCGAGGTTGCAGGTGATACTTTTGAACAAAACGTCCCTTTTGCCGTTGCAATCATGGTACAACACCCGAATCCCGCCGAAGTTCGGGTTCAACCGCCTGATTTTGATGAAAATTTTAGTGTGGAACGGATTAGAACCGAAGTGCGTTTTATAAAAAATAATGAAAAAACACCGGAACGTTGGACGTCGGTTGAGTTTTTACTACTGCCTTCACAATCCGGTAACTTGTCCATCGGTTCTTTTGAAGTTGCTATACCGGGAAGAACTGCCGCCACACGGCGGATTGCTGTAAAAGTTTTGCCTGAGAAAAATTCTAAAACACAACTGCGTTGGGTGGGGCGTGATATATGGGGAGCGCCGCCCGAAAGTATTCCTGTTGGAAAATACGGATACGCCGCGCTGCGGCTTTCCGGTTGGGAACGCGGGAAAAATGCCCCGGAGCTGCCGCTGCGAATCGACACAACCGAAAATGCCATTATCGATACGGTTCCGGTTCCGGCATCCGACCGGACAAAAGGCATTGTCCTGCTTTTGCAGATTCTACCGTTGGAAGAAAAACCTATAAATATTGCTTCGCACACGTTTCGTTATGAAGGACGTACATTGGAAGTTCCATCACTTACAATTAAGGCAGCGGCTGCTCCAATTGAAGAAGAAGGTTTTGATGAAAGTAATAAATTACCGGCTGAACAAAAACTCATTGAACAAGAAGTAATAAATGACAGGCCCCGCAAAAAAGCTTTCCCCGTTGTCAAAAACCAAAAAATAAATCCTATTATAAAAATAGCTTACGAAAAGAAAATTCAAAACGCAAAGGAATTATGGAAAGCCGGAAATCGCGCCGCAGCTATCGCCGGTATAAGGCAGGGCGAAAGAGATTTACTTGCCGGGCCTTTTCTTGCGGAGGTTTGCAAAAGCATGGAAGATACCGTTTCATCATCATTACCTGTCCGGCATTCTGAAAAATGGAGGCCGCGATCATTATTAATAATTTTAACCTGCTCTTTTGGTTTACTTTTAATTGGTTCGATCATCATTTTAATTTTTAACATAAAAAACAAATCCATTCTTTATGGTTTCGCTTGTCTGTTTATTGTTGGCTTTGGTATTTCAGGTGTATTTCTGCTTTCATCAATTAACATGGTTGGCAAAAAAGGTGTTGTTGAAAAAACATACCTTCAAACAATTCCTGAATCGGGAATTAGTACGGAACAGGTTTTAGAAGAAGGACAGATAGTGAATATTCGCTCTGTTGCAAATGGCTGGACATATATCGAGGGTATCAATGGCAAAGCGGGCTGGGCGCCCTCTTCAGTTGTTCATTCTTATTGAGGTGAAAATGAAAAATGTTCTAAAAATGTTAGATGAAGAAAAGGCGGTTAACGCAAACAAAATGTTGGCGGCATGGCTGGATCAAAATAGTGTCGTGGATAAAGACAAAACTAATGACAATGAAAACATGCTCTCCCCCGCGGAGAAAAGACGCCGGCTTTTGGCAAAAAAATGTGACGCGCGCCTTGATCTGCACGGAAAAACACAGGCGGAGTCGCAGGAAGCATTGAAAACATTCTTTGCTTCTTGTCATGAACAAGGCATGGAAAAAATTTTAATAGTTCACGGAAAGGGCAATCATTCCAAAGAAGGAAACATTTTAAAAACACTTTGCCGTAATTTTATTGAACAGTGCAGTTATGCGGGTGAAAACGGCCCCGCGGATGCCGACGAAGGCGGAAACGGGGCAACATGGGTTATATTGAGAAACAAGAATGTATGAGTTTAAAGTTCATTCTCCATTCGATCCGGCTGGGGATCAGGCACAGGCTATTGAAGCGCTGGTGAACGGTATAAAATCCGGCGATAAGTATCAGACATTACAAGGTGTTACCGGTTCGGGAAAGACTTTTACAATGGCAAAAATTATCGAGGCTGTTCAACTTCCTACATTGATTTTAAGCCATAACAAAACATTATCCGCGCAGCTCTTTCGTGAGTTTAAAGGCTTTTTCCCTAACAACGCCGTTGAATATTATGTTTCGTATTACGACTATTACCAGCCCGAAGCCTATGTTGCAAGCCGCGATCTCTATATCGAAAAAGATGCTTCAATAAATGAAGAAGTTGAACGGCTGCGCCTTTCCGCTACACGCAGTCTTATGGAACGCGATGACGTAATAATTATCGCAACGGTCTCGTGCATCTACGGACTTGCGACACCGGAAATATATAAAAAGATGACGGCAACTTTTTCCAAAGGCGAAGCGATAGACGCGGATCGTTTAATAAAGCGGTTTGTTGAATTGCAATACGAGCGGAATGATGCCGTTTTAGAACGCGGTTGTTTTCGCCGGCGCGGGGACACACTGGAAATATTTCCCGCCTATCTTGAAGACGCATACCGTGTTGACTTGGACTGGGATGTTGTTGCTCGGATAAACAGGTTTAATCCTTTAACAAGAGAAATATTTGAAGAACTTGATCACGCCATGATTTATCCGGCAAAACAATTTGTAATGCCGCAAAATATGATAGAAAACGCTATTCCCTATATACAAAAAGAATTAGATGGGCGTTATGCGGAATTAAAATCACTTGAAAAAAATTTAGAAGCCGGGCGCTTAAAAACCCGCGTTGAATATGATATAGAAATGTTAAAAGAAATGGGATATTGTCCGGGTATAGAAAATTATTCCGCACCGCTTGCGGGCCGCGCCCCGGGAAGCAAGCCCGATACCCTTGTAGATTATTTTCCTAAAAAGCATTTAACGTTTATTGACGAAAGCCATGTTACGGTGCCGCAGGTTGGGGCAATGTACGAAGGCGACAGAAGCCGTAAACAGAGTCTTGTTGATTACGGATTTCGTCTGCCGTGCGCGCTTGACAACCGTCCGTTACGTTATGCGGAATTTGAATCTGCGTTAGACGCAGCCATTTTTGTTTCGGCAACACCCGGAGACAGAGAAGTTGCCCAATCGAAGCGGGTTGTAGAACAGGTAATAAGGCCGACGGGCCTGCTTGATCCTGAAATTGAAGTACATTCCAGCGAAGGGCAAATGGAACACATTTATGCCGAAGTGCGGAATCGTATCGCGGTAAATGAAAGATCTCTGATACTTACACTGACAAAAAAAATGGCGGAAGATTTAAGCGATTATCTATCCGGTTTAGGTTTAAAAGTCCGTTATATACACAGTGAAATAGAAACTATTGAACGTGTTGAAATATTGATGCAATTACGTAAAGGTGAAATTGATATTCTTATCGGTATAAATTTATTGCGCGAAGGTATTGATCTGCCGGAAGTTTCGTTCATCGCAATTCTTGACGCGGATAAAATAGGTTTCTTACGCTCAAAAAGAAGTTTGATACAAATAATCGGGCGCGCCGCGCGGAATGCCGCCGGAAAAGTCATAATGTATGCCGATAAAATGAGCGATGCGATGCGCGACGCAATCAATGAAACACAACGCCGCCGCACGTTACAAATGGAATATAACGAAAAAAACAACATTAAACCAGAAACAATAAAAAAAGCCATGACAAATATTTTAGAACGTCATGCCGAAGAAGCAAAAGACGCGGCTCTGACATCAATTAATGTTATAAAGAATTCGTATAACGTCTTAATCCCCAAAGAGCGAAAAAAACTTATAGAAGCTTTGAACAGGGAAATGCTTGAACACGCAAAAAGATTAGAATTTGAAGAAGCCGCCGCTATACGTGATGAGATTCAAAAACTAAGCTCCGCCTGAACAAAATGGCTAAAATGGTTATCGGGTAGGCGAGCAGGATAAGCAGCATTACCGCCCCGTAAATGTTTTCATGGCAAAAGAAGGCGAACCATATCAGGGATGATAAAAAAAGCAAGCCGGCTGTGATTAGCACGGAAAGGGTTTTAAATACCAGTTTTCGCTTGAATAATTGTGCTGCCGGAAATATGCCGACCGCGCACGCCGACCATAGAATGGGGACAAGGACAAGGCGCAACGGCATTACAAGCGCGCTCCACTGTGATGTCCGCACGGCGGCAACGGGGATAAGGGCGATAAGAATCCAGCCGGTTGGGTCCTTTATTTTTAGGTCATTCCAGACGCGCCCGATTATAAATGCGGCTATGATGGGAAAAATAACGGGCAGCGCCGCATAGTCTACAAAAGCGTTTGCAAAGCGTACCGCGCCAAAGCCATCCGCCGAGTCGCCTACAAAATCAGGCAATAAAAACCGCACAAAGGCGGACAGGCAGCCTACGGGGAGCGCCAAAAACATCTCCGTACCGCCTTTTCCGGGGGCTATCGACCTCCAAAAGTAATAAAAAAGTGGAATCCAAAGAATACCGAATATAACCAAATTATTAACCTTTTACCTGATACCGGCTTAAAACCAAGGGCGCGCCTTGCGAGAGGGGGGACTTGAACCCCCAAGCCTTGCGGCACCAGATCCTAAGTCTGGCGTGTCTGCCAATTCCACCACTCTCGCTTTTTTGGGATTTTGCTTTTGCTAAAGCGGGAAACGGGAGTCGGACCCGCGACATCGACCTTGGCAAGGTCGCGCTCTACCACTGAGCTATTCCCGCAATAACCAAAAAAATTCTAGTTATTTTCGGCATAATTGTCAATTATACATTTAACGGTTATAGTAAAGGTAGTGAAAAAGTTTATTGCCGTTACCGTTTTGTTATGTTCCGCTTTAACCGCATACTGTGCGAATAATTTTAACGGACAACTGCGATTTTCAGGCGGCGGTAGTCTTTCATGGAGCAAAGACGATTTTGAATATGGAAAATTTATTACAAACATAAACGGCGCGCATGGCGGTGTGGCCCTATTGTTTTTTTATGGTGATATTGGTTTTTCCGATCATTTTAACCTTTTTTTTCCCATACAAACCGAATCAGGCTACCAAGGACAAACGGAAATCCTGAAACAACAAGACTATGTATTTTCCTTTGGTTTGGAAAATCTGTTGGGGTTTTCGTATAAATTAAGAGCGGGTTTCTTTGAATTTCCTATAACAATTGGCGTCCACATGGTGTCGCATATATATTCTTTTGCAGGCGAAACCATAGTCTACACGGACACAACATTAGGGCTTGGCCTTAATATAAACTTTCAATTCTACCCCACAAAGAACTTTTACCTGTCTTTTG